>LBWX01000003.1:0-114715 GCA_000995065.1 candidate division CPR2 bacterium GW2011_GWC2_39_35
CTTCCCCCTGAATAGTATTAGTAAGAATTACCAACGACTTGATGTAATTAGCTTTGACGCCCTGACGAATTGCAGCTATGGCTGCCTTATCCAAACCGTATTCTTTGTGCCTTATGGTATTATCTAGATCAAACACATAACCCGAAATGCCTTTTTCATGACAAAACTCCCTAAATGGGATTTTTGACGCATGGCATACATGCAAATCAGGACGAACTAATTCCAATGCTTTCGACATAACCCACTCTCCTTAATCTATATTCCTATGCTTATATTTTTTCCTGTCTATAGAATCATAATCGAAGACTAGTATTTAATTTAAAAGTTGCTGGAATTGCTTGTTTGACTTTGGATTATAGCAGAAAAGGGCTTGATATTGAAGATTAATTATTATACCTTGAATGGTGCATTTCGTTCTGGAACCCAGGATTAAACCTAAATTTTGATATTTTCGCTATAATAAAAAACACCTCCATGTTCCTTTGGAGATGTTTTTTATGGTGGACCCAACAGGACTCGAACCTGCCACCTCCTCGGTGCAAACGAGGCGCTCTACCAGATGAGCTATGGGCCCAAAGCAGGAACTAGGAAATAGTGCATAGGAAACAAGCTAACAAATCATATCCAGATCTCTTCTATTTTCTACTTACTATTTCCTATTTCCTTGTCAAAATGGTGGGCGATGGAGGACTCGAACCTCCGACCTCAGCTTTATCAGAGCTGCGCTCTAACCACCTGAGCTAATCGCCCCTATATCAGGAACTAGGAAATATTAAATAGAAACTATTTAGAATGCCTGAATTATATTTTTATTTCCTACTTCCTACTTACTATTTCCTAAACTCAACGAAAATATATTAACATATTTTACAACTTTTGGGAAGAATTTTTGCTTGTTTTGGCAATCGACTATTTTATCCGCGTACGATAAATGCTATATTTAACTCCATGAAAAGCATAAAAGTTGCAAAACTAAACCCTGCATTAAGATTATTGGATCTCTTAAAAGTGCCGTTCAAATTATTACTTAATGGTTTTAAATTTGACGCTATAAACGAAACAGGTCTCTGGCATGTTCAAACCATTAACTCAGATGACGTTGATACTAAAAAAGCTTTCTTAATCGAGGGCAACGACACTTCTTGGGTTAAAGATAATAAATATCTATTTCACCAAATGACTCTTTTTGGAGGATGGAAAAATTACACTGCGCTAGAAGCAGAAACAGATAATTTTCCTTTTAACATTGGGTGGGTTATTTATGACAAAAATTCAAACAAGCTAAAAAGAGCCGAGGTTCAAAGACTTCCCATCAGTGATAAAAGAATCAGAGTTCTAAACGGCACGCCAAATTTTAAAGTTTATTTCTTTGCCCTGGACAAAGATGGCAATCAAGTGCCGATCAAAAAAGTTGGCGAAGGAAAATTGGGGGATAATAATTTTAAAGATTTAAGGTTGTTTTAATGATTTCTTAAAAAAACAAGCTTATTTAGTTTCGTATTTTATAAAGACCGACCAAAATTAGAGACTCTAATTGGTAGCTTCACTATGATTGCCGGAGTAATTTTTATTATGCTTTTTTCATAACTCGGAAATCAAAGAATTAATTGGTTGATGGCAAAACGATTATGGCCTATAATCCCTACATGCTTTCATTTTCCGGATTAATTTTTTTACTTGACACGGTAATCCTAGGACTATTTGATTACAAACTCTGGAAATACCAGAGAAAAGATCGGACTAACAAAATGGTCAACGCTTTTTTTGTGACCATTTTTATTTTGATGCTTGCCTATTTTTCTTATGCGGTAGGGATCTTGTTTTTTAGCAAAGATACTTATTGGTTCGGAAGAATAGAAGTTATCGCAGATGTATTCTTATATATCAGTTTTGCTTATGGTATAAAAATCCCCTTTCTTATTCGATTCCCTAGAGTGAACCCCAACAAGCCTTTTCTCGCGCTCCTTGGGCTATCAAGTATTGCTCTATTTTTTGAATTTTTACAAATACCTAATCCTATTTTAAACTCGAGCGGCATAATCCACTGGAATATGGATATAACGTCTTCCTATCTACTGTATGCAACTGCCCTTTTAATGTGGATACCAACTAGTTACATATTTTTTAATGAAGGCAAAAAAGCAAGTGGCGCCCAAAAGAAAAGATACTTCCTTATGGCCGCTAGTTATTTCTTAATTTGCACGTTTGCTCCCTTAATGGACGTTACTTCGAAAGATTACTTGATAATAATATCGCAGACAGTAATGACTATCGGCTACATTCTATTGTCCGTTGGCGTTTTATATAAAAGAAAATAAAAATTTAATTTAAGATTAGTTCGAGTTCTATTTCATCACAAATTTTAATGCCATGATCGCCAACGGAAGGTATTTCGGGTTTTATTTTTCTTGCTTTAGTTATGGCATCCCGATGAATTTTAACCAAACGAAAGCCCCGCTTTTGATAGAAGCGCAAGGCATTTATGTGGTCATTATTAGCAAGTACGAATAAACGTTTTGAGCTGTTATCCCTGGCTTCCTTTTTTACAGCCGTGATAAGCGCCGTTCCGATACCTCTGCTTTCCCACCAACTATTAAGCGTAATAATTTCCGTGGCCGTGTCCGAGACTCTATAAGTAATAAGGCCTACTTTATTGCTGCCAACTTCCGAAATATAACCGGGAAGTTCATACGGGTAATGGATTTTACCTCGAGTCATCTTGGCGTCAGTCCCCCAATTAGCAAAGGTGAACTCCTTCACCCAATCTTTATCCTCTTCGGTTGTTGGTCTTATTATTAGTTTCATGAGGGAATTATAAACGATAATAGCTCGGATAGCAAAAAATAAGAGCCTATCTCCTTACAAACGACTTACAAGCCCTGCTTTCTAACCAAATTATTTTCAGCATTTTTATGGTTATACTTTTTTAAGATATCATTCTTACTGAAGTTAAATGCTTCTTCTATATCAACATCTAACTGATTTGCCAAACGACAAATGCCAAAAAACAAATCGCCAATGCCGTCAACAAACACATCTTTATTTTCTTTTACTACTGCTTTTCGCTCTTTTGCGGTTTTGTACCTTAAATACTGCGACATTTCGATAAGCTCTTCGTGCAAATGATCAAACTTATCAATATTCGGCGCGTCTTTCCAGTTGTTACGCTTAGCAAATTCTAGCACCAAACTCTGAGCTTCTTTTATTGTTTTCACTTTGTCTAGCATATATTCCCTTTTATCCGTTAGTTTACTTCCATAATAGCAAGATAAGCGATTTTTTGGTATCATCTCTTATGCTAATATATAGTCATGGATATCATAATTAGAAAAGCTACACCAAACGATTACGAAGAGATAAATCATGTGCGCCGCATAACTTGGCTCGATACCTATCCCAATCAGAATCTTGATATTACCAAAGAAGAAATAGAAGCTAAATTTAACAATATGACCAAGGAAGGGCATGATTTATGGAGAAAGAGCTTAGAAGCAAGCGAGTCATCTTGCAGTTGGGTTGCTACAAACAATAATAAAATCGTTGGTTTTTGCCGGGCAAGAAAAAAAAGAAGCTTTAATGAAATTGGCGCTACCTATATTTTGCCGGAATACCAAGGTCGGGGTATGGGCAAACTCTTGTTGACTGAAGCCCTGAGCTGGCTGGGGTCGGACAAAAATATTCACTTGACTGTAGCAGCATACAACACCAGGGCGATTCGGTTTTATGAAGAACGCGGTTTTGTAAAAACCAGTAAAGAAGTAGGATCTAAAGTTTGCCAACTCCCCTTCGGCTCCATTATGCCGGAATGTGAAATGGTTAAAGCAGCTGAGTAGGCACTCATCTACCCTAGGATCAAAAATAGCAAACCAGGCAGTTTTTTGGTACTATCAAGAAAATAAGGAGAATAAGTGAGAGGTAACGTTTCAAGAAAAATGACCTATGCAGCTGCTATTTTAATATCAGTCGCTTTCTTTGTGTTATCCGGCTACAATTATTACTTAAATCACAGCGGACAAAAGACTAAAGAAGGAGTGGTCAATTCCTATATTAAGGCTATAAGAAACAATGACCCCGAGGCCATTCAAAGATTAACTTTAAACGAATTTGATGCCAGTCGAGAGGCCGAAAATGAAGTGAAAGAATTTGGCGGCAAAGATTTAAGGATCAAATCTGTTAGCTATGATAACAGCGTGACACCATCATCTGCATATTTTGAAGTTACAATTATTGGCTCTAAAAACGGTAAGGAATTTACCAAAAAAATTATTGTACAAGGCATGGGAGATAAATTCTATCTGATGATAGGTAAAGTAAAGCCGGAATTTAGCGTAGATCCTAAAATACATACCTCCGTAAAAGATTATTACACCTCTCCAAGCTCCACAATGACCGATAAAGAAAAAGAAATTTTAAAAAGTTGCCAAGCACAAGATAACGGCTGCTGCGTTGCATCCTTAAAAGCTATGACATCAAGAGAATATGTTCTGCCGGAAAACAACGCCTGTCCCACTGGATATCAAATGAACAGCCTCGACTGTCCCGGTTCATTAAACTGGTGCGAGAAAGTTAAATAAAAAGAATACCTCTGGATTCCGGCTTTCGCGGGAATGACAAGAGCAAGCAGTTCTCCACCTACTCCGTAGAGTCGAACAATAAAGCTGTTTATTGTTTTTTTCTTTGTTTATTAAAAAAACTGCCTTCCAGCAGTTTTTTTCAAGCTTGACTTCTTAAGAGTGTTAGGACGAACCCAGTCAGTTCGGTTTTGACACTCTGAATAAATTCAGAGTACCGACCTGGGATTGTCCGAATATTGCTATCCGGAAATCTCCCTAGAAAGGAGGTGATCCATCCGCAGCTTCCGCTACGGATACCTTGTTACGACTTCACCCCAATCACCGATCCTACCTTAGGCCTCCAAAAGAAGGACTTCGGGCATTACCGACTTTCGTGGTGTGACGGGCGGTGTGTACAAGACCCGAGAACGTATTCACCGCGGTGTGGCTGACCCACGGTTACTAGCGATTCCAGCTTCATGAGGGCGAGTTGCAGCCCTCAATCCGAACTGAGACCAGTTTTGATGGGATTGGCTCCGCATTGCTGCTTGGCAACCCGTTGTACTGGCCATTGTAACATGTGTGTGGCCCAAGGCGTAAGGGCCATGCTGACTTGACGTCATCCCCACCTTGCGCTCGTTGCGGGACTTAACCCAACATCTCACGACACGAGCTGACGACAGCCATGCAACACCTGTGCAGCACCCTCGAAGGAGTCCGGCTTTCACCGGATTAGCAGCTGCATGTCAAGCCTTGGTGAGGTTCTTCGCTTAGTATCGAATTAAACCACATGTTCCACCGCTTGTGCGGGTCCCCGTCAATTCCTTTGAGTTTTAATCTTGCGATCGTACTCCCCAGGCGGTCTACTTAACGCGTTAGCTTCGCTACGGAGAGGGTCGATGCTCCCCACAGCTAGTAGACATCGTTTACGGCGTGGACTACCGGGGTATCTAATCCCGTTCGCTCCCCACGCTTTCGTTCCTCAGCGTCAGTACTGCTCCAGTGCGCTGCCTTCGCCATTGGTGTTCCTCTCGATATCTACGCATTTTACCGCTACACCGAGAATTCCGCGCACCTCTAACATACTCTAGTTAATTAGTTTCGGACATGTTCCCGAGGTTGAGCCTCGGTCTTTCACATCCGACTTAACCAACCGCCTACGAACTCTTTACGCCCAGTGATTCCGGATAACGCTTGCATCCTACGTATTACCGCGGCTGCTGGCACGTAGTTAGCCGATGCTTATTCGATCCCTCACGCGGCGTCGCTCCGTCAGACTTTCGTCCATTGCGGAAAATTCCTCACTGCTGCCTCCCGTAGGAGTCTGGGCCGTGTCTCAGTCCCAGTGTGGCTGATCATCCTCTCAAACCAGCTACTCGTCTTAGCCTTGGTGAGCAGTTACCTCACCAACTAGCTGATAAGTCGCAGGCCTATCCCAAAGCGCCCGAAGGCTTTAATCTTACGATACTATGCGGTATTAGCCCACCTTTCGGCAGGTTATTCCCCACTTTGGGGTAAGTACCAACGCGTTACTCACCCGTCTGCCACTGCCCCGAAGGGCCGTTCGACTTGCATGTGTTAAGCACGCCGCCAGCGTTCATCCTGAGCCAGGATCAAACTCTCCAAAAGTGCCTGAATAAATTCAGGACTTGAAGAGTGAACCTAGTTTTTAGAAGTTCACTTTAATTTTTTTTGAATTGAAGGGGTTCAATTCCTAACACTCTTAAGCTGTCAAGTTTCTCTGTCTAATTAAGACGATTTAAAAACATTCAAAGGGTTTTCCTTTGGAATGTTTCAAAGAACATCTTCCTTTTCCAAATTCATACAGCAAAAATATATTATATTATTTGAGTATGAATGTCAACGGTTTTTTGATACGGTTTTTGAAAGAAATTTTGGCCAGAAAATCTAAATTCAAAACAACCATTGAATTTCCAATGATTAGATGACTGAATTATCAATCTCTTCCAATAATTCCGTAATCTCTTCAACGCCTCCTCCGAAGTGTCTCAAGTCTTCAAAAACCAAGAATTTGGCTCCCAACGCCTTTGCGTTTTCCTTGCCACTTGCAAATGGCACTAAATGATCATCACGAGAATGCATGACAACAAAATTTCTGCAATGCTTTTTGATTTCTTTAAAATCATATCCGTTTTCTGTATAAAACCCGTGATTCGGCTCCGACTTTATAGGCATTTTTTTAATAAAACCAGAATTTGTAGCCAACAAGATTACCTTTTTAACCCTTTTGTCTTCCGGCAACTTTTCAAGCCACCTCAAAACTGCCACACCACCGCGAGAATGTCCTAATATAATCGTATCCTCATCTGGTTTTGCCTTTTCCAACTCTTTCATCCATTCTTCAATGTGTGGGTTATCCGCCTTTGGCAGCAAAGGTATGATAGCAGGGATGCTTCTATCTTTCATTTCTCCAGCAAACCACGGATACCATTTTCCATTTGGATTAGTGTCCTTGCCATGCATCAAAATCACTTTCATAAAATCTTCCACTTCATTTCATTTCATTTCATTTCATTTCATTTCATTTCATTTTGTAATTAAACCATTCTGATTTGATATTTGATATTTTCCGAATGGATTCCCGCCTCCACGGGAATAACGGGGAGAAAAGGCGGTATTGGCGCAATCGCTCCGCTTTTTCACAATGACCCCTTCCCAATAGCCTATTTCTTCATCCACTTTTCTTTTTCTTTTTTCTTGTGATGCTTTTTTAGATCGGCTTTCAATTTGGGCCTAAAGATAAAGATGGTATAGATAATCCAGGCAAAAAGAGCTAAAACCCAAGTATACAGCCAAAGCCTATAACCAAAATATGCGGTTTCCTCATAAGCAAAAAAGGATAAAAACGCGCCAAAGAAAGCAAAGCCCCAAGTCCATTTAAAGAAATAATTTAGGTATTTCTTGTAGACCCTCTCCTTTAGTTTCCAAATCTTTCGAGGCAATAAATATTTTACAATAATTCCGCCAAGAAATAATACTCCGGAAATCGATAAGATAATTATCATAAGAATATTACCCCTCGGAGAAGAGCAAAGATAACCAATCGAAATGTATTTAGTCAGAAAATCTGCAATAGGTTTCCAAATTGAAAGTAGTTTTGTTTTCATACTGTTTTCTCCTTTTCAAAAACAATTCCATAATGATAATGTCCGACATCAACCTCGCCCAATATCTTAAATCCAGCTTTTTTAGTAAGCTCCACCAGTTCTTTTTTCGTAAGACGTTTTTCTTTTGGCGGACCAATTGGAGTTTCTTCCTTTAACCACTCTACAACCAGAAGTTTTCCGCCGGCTTTTGTAAACTCATATACTTTTTTAAGGACAATATCTTTGGTTCTTAATGAAGACAAAGTATTTGCCAAAATTGATAGATCGGAGAGAAGCTCTCGATCGATATTTAGGGTTAATAAGTTACTGTGCTTAGTGGTAATATTTGCATATCCCCGATGCAACGCAATGCCATCGATTCTCTTTAGAAGTTCGTCGCTCACATCAACAGCAATCACCTTACCGGAAGGCCCTAAATTTTTAGCAGCCGCAAATGTCCAATGTCCTGCACCAGAACCAAAATCGATAACCACGTCTCTCTTGTTAATTCCAACTTCTTCAATTGTTTTTTCGGGGGATACAAAGCGCCTAGAACTCATAATGATATCCTAAGCGCTTTAGTAAAAAATTTCAATTATTTCTTTTTGTTTTTACTTTTGCTTTTTGCATTATTGTTATTTTTTGAGCTCTCCACTACCTGAACTTTGCCAAGCCTCTGTCTGTAATAAACATAAACAGCAATTGCTATAAAGATTAGCCATAACCACCATCTTGATTTAGTTGTAGAATTATCATCATTTTTGGTTTCATCCTTGCTCCCAGCAATCTCTTTGTTGTCCTCTGTTCCCTTAACTTCTTCTTTCTTCTCTGTGGATGAAGAATCGTCATCAACCCAAGAAGAATAGGCGAGCCTTTGAGCGCTCGCAACAGTTACAGAACCAGAAGCTATAGTACTAGCTGGCGCCTGAGGCATGCCAACGACACTATATGGATCCGAAACGTTTCCTAAAGCATCTTTTGCAACTAATCGATATTTATATGTCTTGCCATTAGTAAGTCCGGAATCATTGTAAGATTCAGAACCATTAATAGTACCTAATAGTGTTTCTGTTCCGTCATCATTGATTCGATAAACATCTACCACAACCGCTTCCGGAAATTTATCCCAACCAATCTGAACACCACCAGAAGATGACACTACAATGACATTTTTAAACTGATACGCAAATGTGTCAGCTTTAATGGCGAATGTGTTTAGGTCGTCTTCGCTTGCATTGCCTTTAGCGTCGATACCGGAAATTACCACTTTAATACTACCTTCAACATTCTGCGTAACCTCGTAAATGCCTTCAAAAACTTGAGGCAAAGTATTGCTTGACTTAAGTTCTAGAGGCGCTAAATCAACTTGATTGCCATCGAGATCGGTAAACGAGATTTTAGCTAAAACCTCTGAATCTTGTTGCAGGCCTTCCGAAGGAGTGACTCTTATTTCAAGATTCCTTTTTGTTTTTACGATAGATAGGGTCGAGACATCAATTACTGTTCCTCCCACGTCAACCCACTTAAAAATCGGGCCAGCGTCTTTTGGAATAGTTGAATCAGTACTTGCCGGATCACTTGCATTTCCGGCAAAGTCAACCGCCGTAACTGCCACGGTGTAAGATGTACCATTCTTTAAACCAGTAATAGTGTGCTCTGTGGTGCTGCCGTCAGACGTATTCTCACAAGTTGGCTCAAACGAAGTTTCATCATTTTCTTCAGTCCAGCAAACCATATAATGATCTACGTCTTCGGAGGTGCTTGAATCCCAACTTGACTTTAAAGCCCCGCCATTTTTTGCACCATTATCATTTTCCACTTCGAGAGAAGTTGGTGGTTCCGGACTAACAGTATCTAGTACAACTCCAATTGCCTCTTCATCTGTCACATTTTCATTTTCACCTTCAGCTCTTATCTTAAAGGTAAAAACCCCATCCTTATTTGGCACGTAACCATCAAACCAAATATTACCATCGCCATGATTTAGGCTCATCCATATTCCTTCATCTTCGAAATCCAAATCCCAATCCTCTGAATCAGAATTCCAGTAATTAGTGCCATCGCTTACGGCAAACATTACATCATTTACCTGAGCATCCTCGTCGCCCGCTGTTACAGATACTACTGTTGGCCACGTCGAAGCGTTGTAAAAAGTATTAGCTTTTGGCGCATTAATAGTAATTGGAATTTCTCTTACCGTAGAGTCATCATCACCATCATCGCCATCGTTGTTTCCATCATCACCATCCTCATCCCCTTCATTTCCGTCATCAATGTCATCGCCACCGTTATCATCTCCTTCAGCATTTTCACCATCATCACCATCATCGCCATCGTTGTTTCCGTCATTATCATTTGAATCAGAAGGAGTAGAATATTCAAGCTCTAACAACGGATTTTGATCCCGATTAGCGTTATATTCGCTTGACCTTAGCTTCATTTCTCTGCCCATACTTGCCGTTTCATTTACGTCTCTAAGCAACCAACCGTGATTCTCAATACTTCCATTTAAGAGGTTAGCAACGTCTCCAGTTACATCCCAGGAAAGAGAAACTTGATTTTCACTATCTCCTGCTGTCACTGTGCTAAATGTCTCGCTATTAGAACTCGGTTGGTTATTCCAAGTTACATCATCCTCATCCCATTCCGCACTAACGGTAAATAGCCCATAAGTCCGAAGTTCCCCAGATACATCATGAGCGTACATCTTAACAGTTGCTTTACTTACTACAACATTTTCCGGTAAATCTAAATTAGATACGTCGAATTTAATAAACGTTCTTTTTCTGTCAGGATGCTGTTCGTCTGCCTCATCAGACTTGACCCAAAGCGTTTCAGTATTGATGTTGTTGTCTGAATGCTTTTCTTCGACGGATGCATCCTTAATAGCATTTAAGGCTATGGTTTCTGATTCGCTATCTGCCTCCAAAGTATCGGCCGTTGCGGCTAAGGCTTGTGCCGGAACTGCAACCACCGTTAGAAAGATGAATTGAACAGACACCAAAAAACGAAGGACGGATAAAATCCTCTTTTTTGACCTTTGCATGCGTTTTCCTCCTTACCCTCCGTAAGTTAGATAATGATCAATTTTTATATATAAAGTGTGCTTGCACCCTCCAAATTTTGAATCCTAGGCCTCTCAATATCCTAAAATTTCATGAAATAAAAAACCTGTGGTCCGATATATACCCATAATAACTTTGACCACTCTTTTGCTACCATAGGCATTTTGATTCTATTTAATATTTTAAATATGTTTGTTTTTTGTTTTGATTTTGCCCCTCTAGGGGTACGTCCTTTCATTCAATTTTAAGATCGGACGATTTTTTATGTTGCCTATCCCCTTTCATCAAAGGGATAAAAGCATATTAAAGGCCTAAATTTTTTTTGTCAAGAAAAAAAGAGTTAGGCTTTTAACCTAACTCTTGTAACTTTTAAAGTTATCAGTTACACATGATTTAAGACACTGACGAGACTTTTCTTTTCCAATAAACAAGATAAGTAGAGCCAAACGCTAACGATAATAAGCTTGCAAATAGTTCCAGATTATTACCGCCAACCCTTGGCAATTCTTCGGGTGCGCCGCCAACACCAGCAGCTAATTCTACAGCGCCGCCAACACCTCCGATTGTTGGCTGGGATCCAGAAGTCGACGCAACCGTACTTGCTTCCGGCACGCCGCCAACACCGCTAACGATTGGGGTTGGAGTAACGCTTGGACAGACGGGCGGACAAGCCTTACCGACCTCATTGGTAACTTGTGTATCAATCCTAATATCGCCCGAACTAACAAACCCCTCGCCTTCATTACCATTCGCCTCACTGCCTCCGGTATTTAAGTTTAGACTCTCCCTATCCTTTATGTCTACTCGATTTTGGTTATTTTGTATGATGTCATTTATAATCTCAATGACACTGCGATTATTACTATCTTCCCCGGTATCCGTATTTGTGGCAGTAGCCGCCCAAACGGGAGAAAACGTCATTAATATGGCCACCAAGGTACCCGCAAACATGATTATTTTTTTCATTTTTTCACCCCCTTTCTTTTATGTATCTGGTTATATTTCCTCTGATAATTTATACCAGCCACCATAAGTACAACACTGACGAAAATCAACGCCTTCGCGACATCATTAAAATTAATTGAACCAGAACTTCCTTCGGTAGAATTTTTTATATCAGCCCCCCGGCCTTCGAATTCACTACCGCCAGCATTATGAAAGCTGTTACTTGTTAATGCCCTTACATCCTTATCTGATTTATCCACATTCTCGCCAGGATTTTCATCGGTATAGTTCTCGTTATTACCGTCCCAATACTCTGACCACTTTAAATTATTTAAAGAAGGATAACTTTCGTAGCCTACCCCGACTGGAGCATTGACATTATAGCCGCTACTATTTTTATAGATAGTAACATTTTCGGTAACTGGATTTTGAGTCGAGGTAACTACCGGAGCATTGATTTCAACAACTTTTTTGCCGCCATATCGAACACTGCCATCCCAATTGCCAAAGATATTCAAGACGATAAGACTGATGCTGTCCGCTGTAATATTGGATCTCACGAAGTTAATAAAGTTTAGGATCACGTCTACGCTCCCCGAGATAACCGTGCCATTTCCATCATTGTAGCTGGCCTTATTCCCTCCGGTATTTATGTTTATTGGCATATTATTGGAAATAGAATTTTTATTTTGGTTATTTAGTCTGACATCATTTTCGATATTGGTCTCCGCATTGTTAGATGAGTTCTCTCCCGTTTCAGTGTTTAAAGCATTAACAGCAGTATTGGCCGAATCCGAGTTTCCTGTAGTTATTTCTCCGAAGGTTCCCCCAATAAGAGCCGTATTTTCTTTCCCCCCAAAGAGATCGCCAGCCCAATCACCAAGCACATTTATAAGAATCATAAACCATTTCTCGCCGTCAAAAAATGCTCCCACAACCGAAATGGTATTCGATTTTACTTTGATACCACCGGTCTCTATAGTTCCGCTGCCATCATTGTAGCCGGCCTTATTATTTCCGGTATTGATATTTAGAGGGAAATTATTGGAGATATTATTCTCACTGCTTTTTACAACACCGATATTATTATCTACATTTGTATTTGCAGTATTTAAAGAGAAATCGCCGGTATCGTTGTTGGACGCATCAAAAACCGCCACAATTCCCCCTGACCCAAGAGCATTTAATAGATTCTCCGGCAAAACTATATCTCCCGCAAAATCTCTAAATATGTTTAAAACCCCCAATGTTACGTCTCCTAAAAATATGGAATCGATAATATTCCAAACATTAGCTGCCAAATTTACATCCCCGGAAACCACCGTACCATCGCCGTCATTATAACTTGCGGTATTGTTGCCGGTGTTAATATATATTGGCAAATTATTCTCAACTGAAATCTCGCTGGCGTCATTAATAATTATTTTATTTAAAAGCTCGGCTAAAGCCTCATTCTCGGAATTTTCGCCCGTATCGTTATTAGAGGCGCTAATACCGGAACTTTTATCAAACAAATCAAGGATACCTAAATTTCCGGTAGTGTTCTCGGTATTTATTACATCTGTTTTTACCGGCCCCGCTATATTGCTATCTATCGAATTGGCCATTCCCACTGCTCCGTTGACATCTCCGCTTCCGACTAAACCGTTTCCATCATTATAGCCGGCGCTGTTGTTTCCTGTGTCTATCTCATGAGCCGACTTATTCTCTTCGTAAGTATTACTGGACTCCTCAGCTTTTTTATCCATTTCGATCGAATCGCTATCATTCTTACCATCATCTTGAACGTTGCTTTCATCGCTCTCCAAATTTGTTTGTTCTTCATTGCTCGCACAAGATTTCTGATCGGATGGCGAACCATTATTTGCATTATCTTGTATAACCGTGGGGCCAGGTGTCAGAGTTGCTGTCGGGTTACTTGACTCTGACACATTAGCAGATTCACTTCCTAGAGATTCGTTGCAGCTAGGCAAGACCGTCCCGCCAATTTGAACATCATCCGCAAAGGCAAACCCAAAATTAAAAAAAGTAAGTACAAAAATTGCTGAAAAACTAACGAACTTTACTAGCATATTTCTAATTTTAGATTCACTTTTCATTTATCCCCCTTACTGTCATTTATCTATCTTTGGCAACTGGAGGCCCCTAAATAGGAGCCCCCACAATGCTAATTTCAGTTCATTACCTTATTGGTAAAATCAATGGTAGCACTGATATCACCGGTAATTACGGTTCCATCGCCATCGTTATGATTAGCTTCGTTGTCACCAGTATTGGCTCGGATACTTAAATCGTTTCTGATATCGGTTCGATTATCATTTCTGATATCAATGTCGTTATCGATATCAACCTTAGATTCGTTTACTGAATCCTCGCCAGTATCCTCGTTTGTTGCATCAATATCGCCGCCAAAAGGGCAACATGCTCCCGGAATGCTAGAGGCCGACGTATTGTTTACAACGTTGTTCACCGACGCATCTACATTAATGTTCCCTGTTGAAACAGTCCCGTCGCCATCGTTATGATTAGCTTCGTTGTCACCAGTATTCAAGCAAGCGCTTATATCGTTTCTAATGTCAGTTCTATTGTCGTTTCTGATTTTGACATCATTATCTATATAAACTTTTGCTTCATTTCTAGAATCCTCGCCGGTGTCAAAATTGCCCGCCGCAATATCGCCGCCAAATGGGCAACAAAAATCTTTACCATGATTGTTGTTTGAACAATCACCAGGACAACCACCCATACCATCACCGCTTGGACAATCACCAGAACAATCCTGACGATTAAAACCAACTAAGTTAGCGATCTCTACCGCTAAGTCAATATCTCCGGATTCGACGTCTCCATCGCCTTCATTGTCATTAGCCTCGTTATCACCAGTATTTGCGGCAATATCTAGAATACTATCGATATCAGTTCTATTATCGTTCCTGACATCGACTTGGTTATCAATGTCTAATTTTGCCTCGTTTCTAGAATCTTCACCGGTGTCCTCATTAATGGCTGATAAGCCATTTGCAGAAGCGACACCAATTCCCAAAAGCATTAAAGCAGAAAAAGAAGCCACAATGTAACCTAGATTTCTTTTAATTCTTTCTTTCAATTTTTCACCTCCTTTTTTAATAAAATATTTATCGCCACTTTAAGCTGCTATCGACACCTTGCAGCCTAAAGAATGACTAGCATTTAGTACATTTTTTGCTTTTTTAAAGCTCGCTCCTCGTTGAATATGATCTCACGCTACTAAGAATAAAAGATTTCAAAGCTAATTATTATATGCGAATTCAACAAATGGACGCTTTTGTTCACAAAAATAGTTTTGGATAATTATGGTATTATCGCTTGCCTATTTTAGCTGATACAAGGGGAAAATCGAAATTAACTGGCGCCTTAAGAAATATAAAAAGCCCTTCGGTAAAGAAGGGCTGCCTAAAAAATTTTTTAGATTTTTTTACTGAGATAAGTTTTCGATATTAGTTAAGACTTGGTCTAATTTTTCTTTAAGATCATCTATATCTTCATACTCTATAACCAAAGTTTTCGGAATACCAGGAGCAATTTTTGTTAACGACCGCCCCTTTCTTAAAAGCAAAATCCTTTTGAGACCCAAGGAATAAGAGAGCCCGATAAGAACACCGACTCCATGGCTTGGCTCGGAAACTTCGACAATAAGAAGATCGCTCTGTTTTAGCTGCTCATAATCTTTTTCAAAAACATGTCGCGGCGTCCCGGCGATATTGAAAGTAAAAGTATCTATTCCTTTTGATTTCACCAAATCTTTAACCTGAGCAAGAAGCGGCAGGCGCTGATTGGTTATACTAATTGGGCAAGTCACATATGCTTTCATTTTTTACTTTCATTTTTTATAAACTTTAATAATCAAATAATATCCGACACTTTAGTATGATGCAAGCTTAAGCAAAATTTTTTAATTTAAAGACTAGGCCTGTTAAAGCCCAGTCTTTTTTTATTTTTGTTTTGTTTTTCTTTAGGTAGAAGAAATGCCAAAAGCTAACTCTATTTACCCTAGATTACTAGATTACATTATTAGGTGTATGAATATTATGGGCTTTTTAACAATTTAAAAACTATCGGCGATACATTTTTTTTGTGAAATCTGTTTAGTATAATATTTTTTACAATTTTTATTTGACGCTTTCTCTTTATATCAGCAGCAAACCCTGATAAAATTAAAGCATGAAAAAAATACTGCTAGTCGAAGATAATAAGCTTCTAAGAACATCTTTAGAAAAAGGATTGGTTGCTGTAGGATATGAACTCGAAACCGCGGAGAATGGAGCGGAGGGCCTTAAAAAAGCAATGGAGATGGGAAACGAACTTGGCATTATTATTTCTGATATTATGATGCCAATTGTGGATGGTTATCAAATGCTAAAAGAAATAAGGATAAATACTATCCTTAAAGATTTACCGTTTATTTTTCTAAGCGCTATCGCCGACCTTGATAACTTGGAAAAAGCCAGGGAATTAAAAGTGACTGATTATTTAATAAAGGAAAATATTAGCATCGAGCGTCTCGATGAATTAATTAAGAAATATATCTAAGCTTCGGAGGCAAACAATGAAAATATTAGTAATTGAAGATGAAAAAATTTTAGCCCAAACCATTGAAAAAAGTTTACAGCAAATTGGCCATGAAATCGAACTAGCTTTCGACGGTGAGGAAGGCCTAGATAGAGCCAATAGCGTTAAGGATATAAATCTTATTCTTTTAGACCTAATGCTTCCAATAAAGGATGGTTTTACAGTCCTCGACGAACTTAAACAAAATGAGAAAACTAAAAACATTCCTGTAATCATCATGAGCAATATTGCTGAAGAGGCTAAAATAAAGCAAGGCGAGGATATGGGTGCTAATGGCTACCTTATTAAATCGAATCTCTCCATAGAAGAATTGTCCGAAATTGTAAATAGATTTGCTTAATAACTTTTATTTAGAACTAAAAGGATTCTATTTTAGCTTATCCAAAAATGGTAACGACACGATAAATTCCGCCCCTGTACCCTCTTCGCTCTTAAGATCAATTTTCCCTTTAGCAAGTTTTATAATTTCACTTGCAATATAAAGACCGAGCCCGGTGCCTCCCTGGGCACTTGTTTGCGCATTTGTAGCTCTAAAAAATTTAGTAAACAGCTTAGACTGTTCGCTCGCGGGTATACCCATACCTGTGTCCTTGACACTCAATATGACTTTTTTATCTGTTTTCTCCAAATTAACAGTTAGCTTACCTTTTTCGGGAGTATACTTTATGGCATTATCAATTAAATTCTGTATAACTTGCTGTATTAAAAGCTTATCAATATAAACCAATCCTTTGCTATCCAATTTAACTTTAAGATCAATCTTTTTTTGCTTAAAGCTTACTTCTGATGCCTTAAGAACAGTCTTAATAATTTCATCTATATAAACTTCACTTGGATCATAAATCAATTTTCCCGATTCTATTCTGGAAACACTTAAGAGATCATTAACCAACCTAATGAGGTTGGCATTGGCTGTTTCTATGTCGCCCACTAATTCTGCCTGCTCCTTTGTAAGATTACCAAACGATCTTTTTGCCAAAAGCTCGGTGTTCCATTTTATGGCTGTAAGTGGCGTTCTTAATTGATGTGATGCAATAGAGACAAATTCCGTTTTTGCTTTATCAAGCTCTTGTTCTTCAGTAACATCCCTTATTGCTAAAACATGACCGATAACATTCTTCCCTTCCTGATCCATTACTGGAGACAGCAGAATACCAACCGTAATCTGTTTTCCATAAGCCGTTTCCACCCGTAAAATCCTTTTCGATGAACCCTTAGACCTTTTTAGAAATAGTTTACTGTTTTTACATGGCTTCCCATTTTCGTAATATATTTCTATGACTTCAGTCAACTTCTTACCAATAACGTCTGCTCTTTTATAACCCGTGATATATTCCGAAGCTCTATTAAAATTTATTATAGTCTCCCCACTCAAGACGATTATTCCATCTCCAATACTCTGTAGAATAGATTCAACATGAGATTTCTGATCGTTTAAGGTTTGAGCAAGTATTTCTAACTCAACATTTATTTTTTTTTGCTCCGCTGATGCATTAACAATTTTTTCTTTTTGAATATATAGTCTTTTGTTTAGCTTTTTTTCATACTCCTTCTCTCCCTCTAACTGCTTCATGGCCACAAGCGTCTTTTTTCTCTCTTCAACATAAGCCTTTGCCAAAGAGCCAATTTCATCTCGGCTTTTAGAAATATTATGAATTGATTTTTCCGACTTTGAATCTAAATCGCCGCCATTGATTAATCTTTTAAAAGTAATAAGCGGTTTTGTAATAATATTTGACAAACTAAGCCCTAAAACACCGATTACAACAAAACAAAGAATTAAGACTTCGACACTAATTTCTCTAGATTCGTTTTGAAAAAGACGTAAAGTCTCGTGCGAATGGATTACTAAAAGCCGTAAATCTAATTCTTTCATATCAAACAGCGACCACATAAATCCTGCTGCATCCGAATGATTAATATGACTTTTACCCTGGCCTTCCTCGCTTGGGTTTATACTAATCTTTCCGATCCATTCTTCAAAAGGGTTCTTTTCATCAAAAGCAGAGTCTACTTTAGACGCTAGCTCGTTTTTAGAATTAATAAGATAATAGCCAAAATCCTGGCTAAAAGAAGAGGGTAAAACATTTTGGGAAATATGAACGCTTAAGCTGGTGTGCTGGACCACGCCATATTTTAATTTTCCATTTTCATAATGAGCCGTGTAAATTACCGAGAAAGGTTTAGAAGCAACTACATAAAATGGATGACCGTTTCCGCTTTCTGGAAGACTATGAAACCATTCAGTCTGGCCGTAGTCTTCTAAAGCCTTGCCATCAATTCTGTAGATTTCCTTGCCATTATTATCAAACAAAGAAATATTCTTAATACACTCCAGCCTTACTTTGCCTACAAAGTTATACTTAAAATCCTTTTCGTCTCTTGGCCACCCACCCTCTACCTTTTCAAGAATATTAAAGAGAGTATCACGATGCAGACTAAAATGATCCTGCAGTTCTGTCTTAAAAAAGCTTCCGGATATTTTCATCGTTTGCTCAGTTGATTCCATGTGAAAATTATAAATTCGATAGTTATTAATCAAAGTCAAAACAAGGAGAGGAACAAGAATAACTGCCAAAAAAAGAGTAACAATCTTATGCCTAATAGACCCAACATTTTCCATGAACATGCTATCGGCAATAAAATTTTTAGAAATGAGATAGAACGGCCAGATAAGAAAAGGAATTATGGCAAAATAAGCCTCGGTACTTATACCAATTAAAATAAAGGTTATGGCTATGCCAAATCCCAGACCGACAATTCCAATCTTTTCTTGTTTGGGAAAACCCCTATTAATAATAAATATTAAAAACAACGAAAAAGCCAAGCTTAAGGCTAAGATCCCTACTATAATTTCTTTTGGTAGGAATGTATCGAAAACTTGATTATGATAAATAATAAGGCCAATACAAAAAGGAATGTTAGCGATACAGCAACCCAAAATTCCGTAAGATATACCATTTTCCATGGGGTCATCTGAGCGTATTAGAAATAAACCAAAGAAAAGACCGCTTAAACAAATAGACACCAAGGCCAAAATATATGTTGATGGGTTTAAAATTGATACAATACCTAGTAAAGCAAATAAAATTGCGACCGGCAACCAAACAAATCTTCTTAAACTCCGCCTTGGTAGAGAAAAGTAGACCATGTAATAGGTAAGAGATCCGAAACCAAATATCAGAGACGCAAAAATGTTTATACCCAGAGTAGAGATGCTTTTAATGCCTAGTAATTGGAGGCATTGATCTGGAACAAAAAATAGAAGAATTCCAAAAAATATCAGAAACAAAGAACAGATAAATTCAAAATATAGTGTCTTAATCTTCAAAAAAACAAACCCTCCTTTCTAATAATAAACAATAATTAATAAACAATAAACAGTTTATTATTATTAAACTCTAAGGAAAGCAGTTTCTTAAAAATTTGCTTATCTTTTTATATAATCCTTTATCCCAAAGACATTTTGATTGTAGAACCGTTTATTGAGTTAGGATTTAATAGAATCTTCCTCTATTAGCACGTTATTTAAACATGCCAAAATTTGTTGGGAATTCACAAAAAGAGCCCCTTGATCAACAATAACTTTTTTATAGTGTTCGCAATTCAAGCAATTACCAAGCTTGGCAGCGTAAGTTCCTTGAACTTTACCATTACACATAGTTCCCACAATTGCCCAACAAGCCCTACCACCGCACTTACCGTCATTAAGACCGTTTGTTCTTTTTTCGATAGAGGCAGGACACACACCAAACTCGCTTATTTTATTGCCGCCTGGCTCGCGGCCACATTTTTTTTCCTCCCAACAATTTAACTGTACCCTGGCTATCATAATTTCTCCTTCCTAAATTATTACTATCTCTATATGATAAAAAAGTACAAAAAACTAGCATAGCCCGAATTAGCGAATGCACTTGTCCCCTTTCTTTGAATTGTACATTTCCATATATTTACTATAGCATAAAAAAAGGCTTTTTTCCCATAGTAGTGAAGTAAGATTATGAAACTATTGCGGCAACTTTACAATATCAGGAGCGTCAATATATTTATTCGCGAACTCTATTAAAGTCTCGACATTAATGTTGGACTTAATCAAATAGTCCTTGGCACCCTTTGACAACCCTTCATTTAAAATGCTTTGGTCCTCAATGCTAGTTAGAATAACAACGGGAATCCCACTGAAGTTCTCGTTCTCTTTAAGCCGATCTAAAATCTCTAAACCATTGGAATCAGGCAAAAGATAATCTAAAAATATAAGACCAATTTTATCGGCATCCGCATTTAAGATATCTCTTCCTTCTTGCCAACTGTAACCAATAAGAGTCTTTAGGCCCATATTATTTAAGTTTAGAGCAAGCGACTTTGCAAGCAATTTGCTGTCTTCGATAATTAAGATTGTGTCTTTCATGTAAACATACTATAATCAATCCCTTTCAAAGTCAATTCAGATCCGATAATTTTAAGTTGAAATGATACCTGCTCTGTTATCTCAAAATTTTTAAAAACTTTATTCCTTAACTTCAGGCAAGGTAACGGTAAAGGTGCTTCCTTTTGCTTCCTCACTTTCTACCAAGATTTTGCCCCCTGCTTGCTCCACAATTTGTTTGGCAACATACAGACCCAGACCAGTACCATCTATCTTAGAAGCTTGAGCGTTGGTAGCTCTAAAGAATTTTCCAAACAAAGATTTTTGTTGAAACTTTGGAATGCCAATGCCGGAATCCTGGATGCTCAGAACAAATTCTTTGCCTAATTGCTGCAATAAAACCGCAATATTGCCTTGTTCTGGAGTATACTTTATAGCATTATCTACCAAATTTTGAATAACATCTCGCAAACGGTCTTTGTCAACAAAAACAACAGCTGGTTTGCTGCCAATTTCTACGTTTATCCTAATTCCTTTGTCCTCAGCTTTTAGCTTGAATTCTTTAATAACCGCTCCAATAACTTCCCGCATGTCAATATTTACCGGCTCTTTTTTGGTTTTGCCGGAATCCAGGCGGATAACATTAAGCATATCGTTTACCAAGTCAATTAATCTTTCGTTAGAACCCGAAAGGATTTCAAGGACATCCCGAGCGTTTTCGTCTTTAGTATCCTTCAATCGCTCCTCTATAAACTCGATACTGGATTTAATAGCCGTTAAGGGTCCTCGCAACTGATGCACGGCTACCGATACAAATTCAGTCTTGGCTCGGTCTAATTCTCTCTCTTTAGTCATATCCTGAAAGGCAAATATGCCACCGCTCACGTTCCCATGGACATTTTTAAGAGGTGAGACGGTGTAGGAAATCGGTAACTCCATATCCTTACTGTCCTTAAGAAGAACATCCGAGCCATGCCAAATCTTGTTCTTAACAATTGAACCGTGGTAGAAAGAGGCTTCTTCCTCACCGGTTTTTTCGTTCATAAAGCTAAAAACGCTCATCAAATCTTTAGTTAAGAGTTCTTCTTTTTTATAACCAGTCATTTCTTCAGCGGCTTGGTTGCACATTACAACCTTGTTATCGCTTGAGATGACAATAATACCATCACCAATACTGCCAAACAATGTCTCCAACTTACCCACCTCAACTCTAAGTTGGGAGGCAAGCCGACTCTTATGGTGAAGCAAATCTCTTACTCTTTCATTTTCATGTTTAAGATCGTCCAAGGCTCCGATAATTCTGTTATAAAGTTCGTTAAAATAATTAGCTAAAGTTCCGATTTCATCCGGCCTTAGAGCAATCTTGTTTAAAACCGGCAAATTAAAGTTCAGCTTTTTAATATCCATGACGGTAGTGAGCTTAAGGATCGGATCGGAAATAGATTTGGCAAAAAAGTAAGCAAAGATAATCCCAAAGACAAAGGCGATTAAAGCAAGATTTAAAATGGTGTTGCGGATTAAATTTAATTGTTCCTTAAGATGCTCTTTAGGATAGGCAGAGACAATTTTTATATTATCAAATTCTGGTAATGACGAAGCTTTGTAGATTAGATTATTATCGCTTACCAAAATATCAGTTTTAATATCATAATTTTTAAGTAAAGAGTAATGGATATCACCACCCTGCCGATTGAGGCCATAAATTAAATCACCTTCATCACTTAAGATATAAAGTTCTAAATTAGCAGCCCTGAATTTGTCTAGTGCTTCTTTAATGCCCTGGTTAAACACGGCGCTTTGATAAAGATAATAGTCCTGGCCATCCTTTGAGAAATGTTGGAAGAGATGCATCATATTATCAAAGAAAAGAGCAAAATCCTGACCATCCGCCCTAACAAGCATTTCTCTTTTAAAATCGCTATTTGCAGGATCCGTTGAAAGGATCTCTTGGCCTTGGCTCGAGATAACAGAATTATACCGAACGCAATCCAAGCCAATGGCTAAGAAATTGGTATCATCAAAAACTTTTTGGAAGCTATCCTTGGAAAGATCTGTTCCCTGAAGTTTACTTGCCAAATCTTCAGCATCGGCTTTATGTAGCTTTAAGTGCTCCGCAAGGGCTAAACCTTCTAAATTATTTAGGCTTTCAATCGATTGCTGAACCGAATCCGATTGATTTTTGTAGAGAAGCTGGGCAAGAATAATTGAAAGCAAAAGCAATGGGATAATGACAGCGAGCACAATATAACTCAAGGATTTTCTTTGAATTGAGCCCATATTTGACAAAAATTCTTGTTTAGAAAACGGCTGATAGAAAAAGATAGCAAGCCAAACAAAGAAAGGCAATGCTGCCTGTAATATTTCTGGCTTGGCAGCCCGAGCCGAAAAAAGCAAAAACAAAAGCACACCTGTTGAGAAATAAAAAAATTTGAACGGTTTTTTACGGAAAGCTTCGGAAAAAAGCATCATCAAAGCACTTACAAACAATCCGCCAGCCGAGATTTTGACAATTAAATTTAATGATGGCGGCAAGACAGAATACCTGTCGGGGTATATAAAAATAATCGCGCCAAAGATCACTGCGCAAACACCTGTTGATAGAACGCCAACGTTTACAATTCCTTTTTTAGTTTGCAAACTAAAGCTGTTTAGTAAGAATAGGCTGAGGTAGAGGGATCCAAGAGCGAAAAACATAAAAGCAGCAGGAGAATTAACGATTGATCTCGAAGAATAAAAAGCTAGAAAGTAGAAAATAACGACGGCTGGAAGCCAGGTAAAACGGCGTAAGTTATGGCGCAAGTACTTGAGATAATGATAATAGTAACAAACCAAGCCATCAACCAGTAAAATTATAGAAAGAGCAAAGCTGTAGGGAATGGGCGGCGAATTTAAAAACTGGCTGACCTGCACAGGATTAAAGGCAAAAATGATTGCAAAGAAGATCATAAAAACTGATGCAATCCAGCCATAAAAAGTTGAAACAAACGTTAGCTTCACTATCCCTCCACTTTAAATTCTATCCCCAAAGCCCCAAGGTTGCAATGGGAAGCTACTAGCTCATAAAATGGTAAAAATACATCGCCTGAAAGTTATCGTCAAATTTAGCTTCAAAAAGAGAACCGGTCCCTAGGCCCTACCAAGAATCAAAAATAGCTAATTTTGTATTCAAAAAAAGAACCGTCCCCCTTCCTCCTGACAAAGGAGATTGCTTCGGGCCGATTATATCGGCCCTCGCAATGACATTTGTAATTTAGACTTTGACATTGATTAGAAATTCGAAATTAGGAATTAGACATTCAAAGAGCTTTGCTCTTTGGCTTACTTCCCTTCTTCCACTTTCTCCACTTCTTCTTCAATCTTTTCCTCCGTAACTAGGGTTACAGACGAAACTTTGTCTTTCTCATTTAGCCTCATTACTCTTACGCCCTGAGTTACTCGGCCGATTTTGTTTACTTGTTTTAATGGAAGTCTAATTACCACGCCTTGTTTGGAAACAATTACTAAGTCTTCTTTTAGGTCTTCTATAATCCTTACGTCCACAACCGGTCCGGTTTTTGGTGTAACAGAGGCGGCTTTAATGCCTACACCGCCGCGACGGTGCGGGGCAAATTCTTCCACATCGGTTCTTTTGCCGTAGCCGTTTTCCATAATTACCATCATCTGCTGGCCTTTTTTGTCTTTAACTACCACATCGGTACCCATAATTTGATCGGTACCTTTCATCTTCATGCCCCTAACTCCTCTGGCACCGCGACCCATTGGTCTAACATCTTTTTCAGAGAATCTATTAGCCATGCCGGATTTAGTGGCCATGATGATTTCGTCTTCGCCTGATGTGGTCTTAACCCAGCAAAGAGCATCACCCTTGTCTAGATTTAGGGCAATCAAACCATTTTTTCGAACATTTTCAAATTGCTCAATGGCAACTTTTTTAATAACCCCAAATTTAGTGGCAAAGAACAGGTATTTAGCGTCGGTTTTTTCGTCTTTGGAAACAGTGATAACGGAAGTTACAATTTCTTCCGGTGCTAACTGAATGAAGTTTACAATTGGCGAACCCTTGGCAATCCTGGAACCCATTGGTATTTCGTATACCTTTGTTCTAAACACACGGCCTTTGTTAGTAAAGAACATGATTTCATCGTGGTTGTGGGTTAAAATCATGTGCTCCACGATATCTTCTTCTTTGGTTTGCATGCCCATTACGCCCTTACCACCGCGCTGTTGCTGGCGGAAAGTAGAGGCTAAAATTCTTTTAATGTAGTTGCCCTTTGTTAAGGCTACAATCACGGTTTCGTTGGCAACTAAATCTTCTTCAGAGAATTCGCCAAGTCTATTTTTGATGATTTTTGACTTTCTGGCGTCTCCGTATTTAGTCTTAATTTCACCTAACTCTTCTTTAATAACTGCTAAGATTTTTTCCGGATGGGCAAGTAAGTCTTCCAGGTGAGCAATTAACTTTTGAAGCTCGGCGTATTCGTCTTCTATTTTCTTTCTTTCCAAGCCGGCTAAAGTTTGAAGCCTCATGTCGAGAATTGCTTGAGCCTGAATATCGGTCAGCTTAAACTTGGTCATCAAATTTGTTTTAGCTTCTTCTTTGGTGGCGGATGCACGGATAGTTTTTATGACTTCGTCAATTTGACCCAAAGCAATGAGCAAACCTTCTAAAATATGAGCCCGCTCTTTGGCTTTTCTTAAATCGTACTCAGCACGGCGAGTAACTACATTTTGCCTGTGCTTTATAAACTCTTCTAAGATAGTTTTAAGCGACAAAAGTCTTGGCTGAATACCATCAATTAAGGCAATCATATTAAAATGCAAAGCTGTTTGCATGTTAGTCATTTTGTAGAGCTGGTTTAAGATTTTGTTTGGATAAGCGTCTTTTTTAAGATCCACAACTACGCGCACACCCTTTTTGTCGGATTCATCCCTAAGATCGGAAATGCCCACAATCTTTTTGTCTTTTACCAAGTCGGCAATCTTGGAAACTAAATCAGACTTGTTAACTTGGTACGGAATTTCGGAAACGATAATTTGGAAACCGCCTTTTTTAGATTCCACAATTTCGGCATTTGCCCGGATAATGACTTTTCCGCGACCGGTGCCGTAGGCCTGGGCCACTTCGTCTGCGTAAACAGTTGCCCCGGTTGGAAAGTCCGGACCTTTTATAAACTTCATAAGGTCTTCAACTGCTGCTTCTGGGTTGTCGATCAAATGCGTTGTTGCGTCTATTACTTCATTTAAATTATGCGGCGGAATGTTGGTGGCCATACCCACGGCAATTCCCATCTGGCCGTTTACAAGCAAGTTAGGGATTCTGGATGGCAAGACTACCGGCTCTTTTACGGAGCCATCGTAGTTTGGCATAAAGTCTACAGTATCTTTTTCGATGTCAGTAAGCATTTCTTCGGCAACTGAGGTCATTCTGGCTTCAGTGTACCTCATTGCAGCAGCTGAATCACCGTCCATGGAGCCAAAGTTACCCTGGCCATCTACTTGCGGATATCGAAGCGAGAAGTCTTGGGCCATTCGGACCATGGAATCATAAACCGCCGTGTCGCCGTGCGGATGGTATTTACCTAAAACTTCACCAACTACGAAAGCCGACTTTTTGTACTTTGCGTTATGCCGAAGCCCAAGAGAATTCATGGCGTAAAGAATACGCCTATGAACCGGTTTTAAACCGTCCCTTACGTCCGGCAAAGCACGGGACACAATAACCGACATTGCATAATCTAGGTAAGACTGCTGCATTTCATCTGTCATTTCCCGGGGTTTTACGTAACCAACGTTAAACGGAAGTTGTTCACCTGAACTTTTTTTAGCCATTTGCTCCTCTTTTTCTAGTTGTCATTGCAAGCCTTTAGACGAAGCAATCCCGTCCGATATTAACTAGATTGCCGCGATCGCTTAATTCTCCCTCGCAATGACTGAAATATTCTTTCTTAATATGTCTTTTAACTTATCCATTATACCTAATTTGAAGCTAAAAAACAAGTTTCTCATACAGCTTTTTAAAACCGGAAAATCAAGAGTCTAAAGGGTTGAAAAAAAAGCCTTTTTCTGGTATAATTCTCTAGCCGCGGAAGCGATAAATATAGATGTTCTAGATAGAAGGTTAAAATTTAAAAAATCGAATATAGTGAGGAGGAAAAACTAAGTGGTAAATGAAGCTAGAAATTCAAGAAAGCTAAGCGTGGGATTACCAGAAGCATTTGTCAGCCACTGGTGGAATGTTGGACTAGAGTATTTGCTCACCGCTTTAGGCGCTAATATTATCAAGTCTGGTAAAACCACTATGGCCAAATTCAATCGCGGTATCGAACTTGCACTTGCGGAATTCTGACCGGCAGTTAAGGTGGCAGTTGGCCATGTAGACTTTCTGGCAAAGAATCCGGAAGTCGATATTATCTTTCTTATCCGGCCTGTTGCTGAAGAGAGGCTGGAACTAAATTGCCCTTACATGTTGGGCTATCCAGACTACACCAGAATGCTCTTAAAGGAGCCGGGCAGGAAGATAAGATCACTACAAGTCGAGTTCAGATTACGGCCAGGAACCAAAGCCGGACAAGAGATCGAAGGCATCTTTAAATCAGAAATAGCTGAAATCGCCGAGATTTTCGGTGTAAGCTATCACTTGGTCAGGAAAGAATTCTTTGAAGCTCTGAAGCTGCAAAAAGAGCACGAGCGACAAGTATATCTAAACAAGTTGCTGCCGAACGGCCTGGAACAACCGGAATCCCCAAAATTCCGAGTACTTGCGTTGGGTCATTCGTACAACCTATGGGATAACATAATGTCGCATCACATCGTGTCAAAGATAATCGACCAGGGAGGACACGTAACCACCAAGGAAATGCTTGATAAAGAGCTCCTGTCTAAATGTGCAAAGCGCGGTCTTCCCAAAGAGCTATTTTGGACCCAGTCCAAACACCTTGCTGGTGCCGCTTTACAAGCTATGAATACGGGATCGGTAGATGGGATTATGTTTATCCAAAGCTTCGGCTGCGGACCTGACGCAACTATCACTCCACTATTGGCTAGGGAAGCCAAAAAAGCAAAGATGCCTTTTTCGATCATCAACATAGACGTTCAAACTGCTGATGCCGGTATTGATACCAGGGTAGAAGCAACGGCGGACGCCTTGATTGAAGACATTTTAGAAGGAAGGAAGGTGAGAACGAAGTGTTAAAGAAGTTCTTAAACCAAGCTAAATGGCTGCTCACAAAGAAAAAGATAGCAGTTCCAAGAATGGGCACTTTGTACTGGCTCCTTTACCCTCTTTCTAAAAGGTTAAAGTTTGAGCTTCAGGAGCAACCCAAAATTACTCAAAAAACGGTTAAGAAAGGATCGCTTCATGCCGAAGAAGGTATGTGCTTACCTTTTAAATACGTTTTAGGTAACTTCATGGATGCCCTGGAAAAAGGTGCAAATATTGTGCTCTTTGCTGGTGGAATCGGGCCATGCCGTTTTGGCTACTACTCGCCCCTTTTTGAAGCCACACTAAAAGACCTGGGCTATCTATTTAGATTAATTTCGATAGAACCATGGTTTACAGGAAGAGGCTTCATAGACAAGTACCGTTTTTGGCGATCTTTTGCCAAACTAGGCAGGGTTAAAAACCCGATTCGGATTGCTTGGGCAATTTGGGAAAGCTTTTACATTGCCCAGTGCATTGATGAGATTACCAGTATGCTCAATTACACACGAGCAATAGAAGTCAAAAAAGGCTCAACCAATAGAGCATATAGGAAAGCACTGGATCTGCTAGCCAACTCCAAGCATTATTGGCAAGCTAAGCGGAACTTCGAGACAGCCAAAGAGATGATGGCTGCTATTAAAACCGATGCTTCCAAACTGAAAGGCGTCGTGGGAATCGTTGGTGAATTCTACGTAGTTCTGGAACCATCTGCCAATATGCGAATTATCGAGTGGCTAAATGATCATGGCATTGCTGTTATTTGCTCGATATTTGTTACCGATTGGGTTGGCCCGGATACTTCACCCAAGGTTGCCCACATTAACAAAATCAAAGCCCATGAATTGGCTAAAAAGGAAGATACATTCCACAGATGGTGTGGCGGCGATTGCACAGCAAACGTTGGTCACGCAGTCTATTTGATGGATCACCTTAACGTAGATGCAATCATCCAACTGCTTCCATTTACCTGCATGCCGGATACAATGGCAACGGTCGGCCTAATGGCAGTCACTGAAAAACGTGATATTCCGTTTGCCCGTTATATCTACGATGAACATTCAGCGCTAGCAGGACTGGAAACAAGATGGGAAGGATTAATCGACACCATCGAGATGAAAAGACTGGACAAAGAACTTCATGAAATAGCTCAGAGAGAGGCGGTGCGAAGCAAAGTATGAGAGGCTATTTAGGAATCGATGTTGGATCTGTTAGCACAGACCTGGCGGTGATAGATGAGAAAACTGACAAAGTCGTCGGCCTTGTATACATACGCACAAAGGGCCAACCAGTCGTCGCGGTCCAAGAAGGATTGAAAGAGCTTCTTGCCCAGTTCCCTAATGGGATCGAGATCATAGGAGCAGGAACCACAGGAAGTGCACGTAATATAGCCGGGCTTATGATAAATGCCGATCTAATCAAGAATGAGATCACAGCTCATGCAAAAGCAACGGCATTTTTCCACCCCAAAACAAGGACCGTATTCGAAATCGGCGGGCAAGATAGTAAATTGATACTACTGGAAAATGGCCGTCTAAAAGATTTCGCGATGAATACGGTGTGCGCTGCGGGAACGGGATCTTTCTTAGACCAGCAAGCCGGGCGACTTGGTATAACAATCGAGGAATTTAGCAATGAAGCTTTAAAAAGCGAAGTTAAGTGTCGTATTTCTGGACGCTGTGCGGTGTTTGCCGAATCAGATATGATTCACAAGGCCAATGCCGGTTACAGAAGACCAGACATTGTCTACGGGCTATGCGAAGCCCTTGTCAGAAATTTCCTTAACAATCTTGCAAAGGGCAAGGAGTTAAAAAGCCCCATCGTCTTCCAGGGTGGCGTTGCCGCAAATGCCGGGATGGTAAAAGCTTTTGGAGAAACAGTGGGAATCGAAATAATCGTTCCTGAATACCATCATTGCATGGGTGCCATTGGCTCATCATTACTGGCGAAGCTGCATATCCAAAGAACTGGCCTACAAACCACCTTCTCCGGTTTCGACAGTATCAACCTTGACTTCTCCAGTAGAAGTTTCAACTGCGACGGGTGCGAGAACGAATGCGAAATCTCAACTTTAATGAGAGACGATGAAGTTCTCGCCTGCAAGGGCAGTATCTGTAAGAAATATGACAACGTTACAGGTCATATTGACGAGGTACTTCAACTAGCAAACGCCTAGCGCAAATGCAAGACGAGAGTCTATAAAATACAAAGGCGGGAGCCTCAATGGTCTACATGACATTGAGCAACTCCCGTCTTTTCGCTTTTTATAGGCTTTTTTAGATATCTAAGTTTTTAACAGTTTTAGCGTGGGTTTGGATGAAGCGTTTTCTAGGGTCGACCTCAGAACCCATAAGCATTGTAAATACCTCGTCTGCCTTTTCGGCATCTTCTACTTTTACCTGAAGCAAAACTCTATTTTCCGGATCCATAGTAGTTTCCCAAAGCTGATCCGGATTCATTTCACCCAGACCTTTATATCGTTGAACATTAATACCTTGCAAGTCGGCAAATTCCGAAAAAGACACGGCATCGGCGATAGAGCTAATTTCCTTTGCTTCTTCTAGGTCAGCCGATTCCTCCAGTATCTCATTTTCTATCTTCTTAATGGATTTTTTTGCATCCCTGGCCGCTTTTTTTTCGTCTCGGATTTGCTTGAACTCTTCTATGACCTCATCTTTTTCCGCCTCATTGTAAACATAGGACTTTTCTTTGCCGTAAGAAACTTTAAACAATGGCGGCTGAGCAATATAAATATGACCCGCATCCACGATCTCCTTCATGTGGCGATAAAAGAAGGTAAGGAGTAAAGTTCTAATATGAGCGCCATCGTAGTCCGCATCTGTCATGATGATGATTCGATCGTAACGCAGTTTCGAAGGGTCAAAGTTTTCACTAATGCCGGTGCCAAGAGCTATAATTAATGCCTTAATTTCGTCGGAAGAAAGCATCCTGTCCAGTCTGGCTCTTTCCACGTTTAAGATTTTACCCTTTAGCGGCAAAATGGCCTGAAACTTCCGGTCACGTCCTTGCTTGGCAGAACCTCCAGCCGAATCGCCCTCTACAATATAAATTTCTGATGCTTTAGGGTCTCTTTCTGAGCAGTCAGCCAACTTACCTGGTAGAGTCATTCCCTCTAAAGCACCTTTTCTGATAACCGTTTCTCTGGCGGCTTTAGCAGCAGCCCGAGCCCTGGCAGCAAGTGACGCTTTACCAATAATCTTTTTAGCTTCATTCGGATTCTCGTCCAAGTAATATTTAAAGTACTCAGCCATGGCCTGCTGAACATGGCCCTGAACTTCCGGATTTCCGAGTTTGGCCTTAGTCTGACCCTCAAATTGAGGATCGATGATCTTAACGGAAATTACAGCCGTTAAACCCTCTTTGATATCATCACCGGTCAAATTAGATTCGTTATCTTTTAGTAAACCATTTTTGCGAGCATATTCGTTAATAACTCGGTTTATGGCCATTCTAAAACCGGTAAGATGAGTTCCGCCTTCCGGCGTGGTTACGGTGTTTGCAAAAGACTGAATGTTTTCGGCAAAACTGTCGGTATACTGTACCGAAATTTCCACCATGGTCTCACCCACCATTTTCTCAACATAAAACGGTGGAGTATTTACAACCTCTTTGTTGCGGTTTAGATACTGAACGTAAGATTTAATTCCACCCTCAAAGTAGAAACCATGTCTTTTGGTTTTACCGCCGCGGTTGTCGGTAAGAGTGAGCTTTAAGCCCTTGGTAAGATAAGCCCGATGCCGCATATGGGTAATGATAGCATTGTAATCGAAATCGACAGTCGGAAAAATCTGCTCGTCCGGAATAAAAGAAATAATAGTTCCGCTTATTTCGGTGGTACCAACCGGCTTGACATCTGCTTTTGGATTTCCTCTCTCATATTCCTGAACATAAACTTTACCATCTTTATGGACTTCGGCTTTTAGATAGCTAGAAAGAGCGTTTACAACCGACAAGCCAACACCATGAAGACCGGCTGAAACTTTATATCCGCCGCCACCAAATTTACCACCAGCGTGGAGAACCGTTAAAACTGTTTCCAGGGTAGATTTTTTGGTTTGAGGATGTTTTTCTACCGGAATTCCGCGACCATCATCAGTAACAATTACTTTATTGCCATCTTCAATTACGACATTAACTTGGGTCGCAAATCCGGCTGTGGCTTCGTCGATGGAGTTGTCCACAATTTCCCAAATTAAGTGATGAAGACCCTCAATGCCAGTCCCTCCAATATACATTCCCGGTCTTTTTCGAACCGGCTCCAGGCCTTCTAATACTTGGATATGCTCGGCCTTATAAGTAGATTCTTTTGCCATTTCTCTCCTTTGCAATATTAAAACCAATCCTTAAATGGATGCATGCGAAAATTAAATATTTTTAGTTTCAATTACCTATCAATTTTAGCATGATTTAAGCGAAAAAGCAAAGAAAATAGGGGTCAAAAACATCTTTGACCCCTATTCGGGACTATTTCTTTAACATGTGTAATTTTCCACTTTCTTAAGCTGCATCTGAACCATAATGCCGGTAATTAATTCTGCTACTTTGTCCTTCGATACCTCATCACCAACTGCAAGAGTGCCAACAACATTACCAACATACGATTTGAGAAACTGACGAAACTCAGCATCGCCTTCGAACACGAAACGAACATCTTTTAACTTCGGCGGATTTTTAACCATAAATATGCCCATATAAACCGCAATTCTTGGCTTCTGGATTACCGAATTATTATGAACGTCATCCTGAAGTCTTAAGTAAATCACTAAGGTAATCTGATCTGTTGCCTTAACTTCCTTATGACTATAACGAGTTAAGAGACTCTTAAAGCTCTCTCCCTCAACTATCTCTCTAGCCTCGCCATATTTCATAATGCTGTAAAGATTTCCAAGATCTCGCTCATACGGATTTTCAGCCGAACCTGCAAAAGCAACAATGTCATATACATCTCCCTTTAATAGATGTATCCCTTCCTCCATTTCGCTCTCCTTTCTTTTCTGTATTCTGCCTTCTTTCTACAATTTTAACCTAATCTTATATTTACTTGCCTTACACTCCGCGCTTTTCTAATTTTTAATTCATACAATCATGACCCATGCATAACAACGGATTCTAGCATAAATAAGTATAAAAAGCAAAGAAAAGTTAGGGAATAAAATTCTAACTTCTGTTAATAGTGTACGATCACCGGGGTTCCGATGGGCGCCCAATCGTAAATAAATTTGGCAACATCTATCGGTGCATTCACGCAGCCGTGAGATCCGCTCCAAACATAATCCTGGCCGCCAAAGGCTCGGCGCCAATAAGCTTCATGAACCGCATAGCCGCCATCCCTAAAATAAGTAACCCAATGAATATTTGGCAAATCATAATAGTCTACCCCTGGAATTCCGCCGGTCATTCTGGTAACCGGAGTCTTATTCATGACATAAGTTGTACCGGTCGGGGTTGGTGTCGATCTCTTTCCGGTTGTTACCTTCCAGGAAGCCGTTTCCTTATAACCCTCGCCGTCTTTTACAGAGACCGTCATTGCTTGAGTAGTCAGATTAATGTCGATTTTCTTATTCCAATCGGGAACAATCACATTCTCTTTTACTACTTTTGGCGCAACCTGATTCATTTTTACAACAATTAAATCTTCATCGTCCTCGATTGCTCCCATTATCTTACTTTTTAAAAATGATGCGTCAACCTCCCACCCTGCCTTGCCGGGAGTCACCTCAATCTCCTTGGATAAATTTTCCACTCTCATCTTTTTATCTTCGGACGGCACATTAAACTTTTTGGCAATGTCGCTCTGAATAAAAACCTCTAATTTTTTTTCGTCTAGGCTTGGATTTAGATCTTTATCAAAAGTTAAAAACTTGGCTATCTCGTTTGGCCCCAAGATCATGCTTTTGTCCTCATCTTTTAGCACAATTTCTCTATTAACCAATGCTTTAACATCTGCCAAGAATTCGGAATCTATGCTACCGCAAGAACCGGTAACTTTCCCAATTTTTTCTAATCCCCTAGAAAGTTGATAAGCAAACAATTCCTTATAGAAATCTTCTTCTAAACCGGAAGACTGGGCAATAGAATCAACAGACTCTATAACAACGTTTTCGCCCTTAGAAAGATTTGGGAAAATATCGCTAATCTCTTCCTCTAAAACATCTTCGGAAACGATAAATTTAAGCTCTAACTTTTCTTTATCTTGACTATCACCCGCAACGTACTTTTTATAAATTTCTTTAGCGGCTAAAAAGTGATTGTTAAAAATATTACTGTCTCGGCCGTAAGAAATAGCTTTTGTAATTACCGTTTCAGAATTGTCTTTAATACCTAATTCCTTAAGGCCATAAGTTTTTTCGAAATCCCCACTTCTTATAGTTATTCTAAAATCATCAATCTTTTTGTTTATTATAGACCTGATTTCCTCCGGGTTTTTGCCGAGCAAACTCTCGTTTAGAAGATATGCATCCGTCATCACCATACCGGCATAGGCGTTTTGATAAATAAACGTTACCGACGGAAGCCCCACAAGAAAAAGCAAAATAATAAAAACAGAAGCAACCTTAAAGATTAATACTCTCTTCTTTTTAGGCTTTATTTTAGTCTTCTTTTGTAGCTCTTTTTCTATTGGCTCATTATGGTGTTTTTGTTCTTTATCGTCATTTAGCTTCTTTACAGATTTTGCCTCTGTATCGGTATTATCATTTATGTCATAATTTAAAGAACTGTCAGCCCGACTTTTATCGCTAACAAAAAAATCCCCCCTGCCCCTTTTGGGCTTTACAATGTCTAAAACTTTTCTTCCCACACTTATATTTTGAATGAGAATTGATTGTGATGCAATGGTTTTTTACGCTCTTACCACTGCTCCAAACTTATGCTTTAGCACATCCATCGCTTTCGTGACAAATCCACTGATTTCTTCCTCCGATAAAGTTTTCTCGGTTGGCTCAAAATAAAGTCTTATAGTTTTTGAGATTTTTCCTGGCTCTTCAAGGCCCAAATAAACATCAAGAAGTTCAATTTCTTTTAGAATAGGTGACGTTTTTGCCAGACTCTCAGTTATTTCTTTAAAAGTTATTTTTTCGTCGATTATAAAAGATAAATCTCTTTCGACAATCGGATAGCTTGATAGTGACTTAAAAGGCTTAATTAGATTCGATAATTTAACTAACAACTTAAAGTCAAGATCTAAGATAGCTACCGGTCTCTTAAGCCCAAAAGCATGTTGAAGAGCCGGATGAACCTCTCCAATAATGCCTATCTTTTGTTCACCAACTACAATTTCTGCCGTTCTCCCGGGATGGAAATTATCATTTTTAGCCGGAATAAACTGAATATTATTTATGCCGAGTTCTTTAAGAATTAGCTCCGCCGCCCCTTTGGCAATGTAAAAAGTTTTACCATTTGGGTAAATTACCCTCAAATCATCAATCCCTGACACCGCCACAACTAGCCCCTTGCTCTCATAAGGTAATTCTTCCTCGCTTGGTAAATAAATATTGGCTAACTCATAAATCTTAATAAAATCAAAATCGTGCTCATTTTTAGCAATGACTTGTAAAATCGAGGGGATCAAACTTGGACGCATGTATTCATGTTCGCCTGATATCGGATTGGCTACTCTAATGGCTCTTTTTTGATCAAACCCAATTTTCTCCAAAGATTCACCCGACATAAAAGAGTAGCTTAAAGTTTCCGTAAAACCGGCGCCTTCCAAGAGGTCTTTAAGCAAAAATTCTATTTTTAATTTTTTATCTACTTTAGGCTGAGGTATATCACCTCTTGGTAAAGTTGCTTCAACATTGTTTAGACCATATAATCGGACAATTTCTTCTAGCAAGTCCTCCGGAATAGATACATCCAAACGCCACCAAGGAACTGTAGCAGAAATAATGCCATCATATGATTTGGCATCAAACCCCAATCTATTAAGATATTTTATAGCCTCTTCTATAGATAAAACTAAACCTAATTTCTTTAGAACATCCTCTGATTCAAGCTCCACCACTTTTTCTTCATCTTTATAATTTTTAACCGCTACCGTCCCAGAATATACCTTACCTTCCCCCAACTCCTGCAATAAATAAGCGGCCCTATCGATGGCAATTTGTGCTAACTTAAACGGCAGACCTTTTTCGAACCTGGTTACTGCTTCTGTCCTTAAGGCTAATTTGGATGAGGTTTTTCTAACCGATACCTTGTCAAAAGTAGCCGATTCCAAAATTGCAAATTTAGACTTTGCAGAAATTTCAGAATTTGCTCCGCCCATGACTCCCGCAATAGCAATCGGCTTTTCGGCATCGGCAATAACAAGCATCGAACTATCTAATTTTCTTTTCTGACCGTCAAGAGTTTCTAAGACCTCGCCGTCATTCGCTCTCCTTACCTCAATTTTTTGATCCGCAATTTTATCACCGTCAAAAGCATGTAGCGGTTGACCGAGTTCTAACATAACGTAATTTGCAACATCAACCACTAGATTGATTGGCCTAACTCCGGCAGCCTCTAAGTGCCTTTTCATCCAATCTGGAGATTCGCCGATCTTTTCTATTTGAATTACTCTGGCAAGATATTGGGAGCACAAATCCTTATCCAAAACCTCGACATTTATCCGAGAGTCAGCTTTTTCCTCGGTCTCTTTTAAATCGATTTCTGGAAATTTGAGTTCATCACCAGTAACCGCCGCCACTTCTCTGGCGATCCCGATCATGGAATATTCATCAGACCGATTTGGCGTAATTTCGGCCTCTAAAACAGGCTCACCAACTTCCAATGCTTCCCCTAAAGACGCACCAATCTTAGCAGATGCATTTAGAACCATGATGCCGGTTGATTCCGTAGATAAACCAAGTTCCGCCTCGGAAGCACACATTCCGGCCGATTCTACCCCTCTAATATTTACTCTTTTTAGCTCGAAGTCGCCTAGCTTAGCGCCTTCACGAGCAAAGGCAATTTTTTGGCCAACCTCTACATTGGCCGCGCCGCAAACTACGGTTTGCTTATCCTTGCCGGTGTTTACCGTTACCAATCTTAACCTATCCGCATTAGGATGTTTTTCGATTTCTAAGACTTCTGCTACATTTACACCGCTCCAAGTAACAGCATGGTTCTCAATTTTTTCGATCTCCGTGCCGGATAAGGACAAAAGCTCGGCAATTTCCTTATCGCTTTTATCAGTCTTTACATATTCCTTTAGCCATTTGATTGGTACTCGCATTTTTTATTTCTTCTTTATCTTAAAAATAAACTTATCCTGAAAGTAAAATAGTATCATAAGCGTTATAAAGGCTGCTGGCAGCGGAATGACCACAAAGGTAAGAACGGGATTTCCGAAAACTATCGCCTTTTTTACGTTAAAAGCGAGCTCCACCGTCCAAACAAAAAATGTCAAAAACGTGACAAAAATGATTTCCAAAGTAATCAAAATTAATCTTGCTGCTTTCATTTTATCCCTCCAAATACTTACTATATTTATTTAAAAAAGTCATTTTCATGATTAATATCCTATCAAATACTCATCTTGATAATGGAAAATTCCGGAAAGAATCATAGTAGATACCATTAAAACTGCAACGTAATATAAAGCCGGATGCTGGCTGGCAAATCCGCTTTGAGAACAATCTCCGGATATACAAACATATGCAGATATCCAAACTAACGAACCAATAAAAAAGATAAGAATCATTTCTACGGCCATTATTACGTAGCGACTATTCTTGGTCATTAAAACTGCTCCAAAAATCGTAAGTCATTATCAAAAAACAATCTTAAATCATCAATGTTATTTCTTAGCATCGCCGGACGCTCTATACCAAATCCGAATGCAAAACCTTGGTATTTTTCGGGATCAATGCCCCCATTTTTTAAAACGTTGGGATGAACCATACCGGCACCTAATATCTCAACCCAACCGGAATATTTACAAACCCGGCAACCACCCCCCCCACAGATACCGCAAGATACATCCATTTCTATCGAGGGCTCCGTAAAGGCAAAGTGATGCGGCCTAAACCGCGTTTTTCTTTCTTCCCCGAAAAAAGCGCGAACAAAGGCCTCTAGCGTACCCTTTAGATCAGCCAGTGTTACAGTTTCGTCAACCACCAAACCTTCTAATTGATGAAACATCGGGGTGTGGGTAACATCGCTATCCCGTCTGTAGGTTTTACCTGGCACAATCACTCTTATCGGCGGTTTTTCGGTTTGCATTACCCTTATTTGTACCGGCGTAGTTTGAGTCCGTAAAACCAAATTTTCGTTTATAAAAAAAGTGTCTTGGGTGTCTCTAACCGGATGATCTTTGGGCATATTTACTGCTTCAAAATTATACCAATCCGTTTCTATTTCTGGGCCCTCGGCGACTGAAAATCCCAACTTAGAGAATATTTCCACCATGTCCTTTATGGTCTGGGTCACCAGATGCTGATGTCCAACTGTATGTTTAATCCCCGGCGCCGTGACATCAATCCATTCTCCATCGGCAAGATTCTCTCTTTTTAAAGAGGTGATCTCGGAAAGTCTCTTCTCGATCATCGACTCAACTTCTTGCTTTATTTTGTTCAATTCTTTTCCGGCTTCTTTTCTCTGGTCAATGGGTAGAGTAGCAAGAGAGCTCATAGCCAAAGTAATTCTTCCTTTTCTTCCTAAGTATCGAACTCTAAAATTTTCTACCTCGCTACTTAAGCTAGCTTTTTTTATTCCCTCCGTCGCTTCTTTTAAAATATCGTTTAAATTGTTCATGATATGATTACGAGCCAAAGAACTGGATTCGCAAGAAATGCTAAAGCGGTACTTAAGCCAATATTCTGCTTTTCCCTAAGCTTTAGTAAATACTTAATCAAAGCAAAATCCGCAAGGCCAATAATAGCAAAAGTTAGGATAAAGGTAAAGACTACATTACTAAAAACCAAAAAGGACAAAAAGATTGAGATAAATGCAGCCACCGCCGATGCCCCAACGACCCCGACCACTGCTGGCCATACGATTTTTCCTTTTACTACAAATTTAAGATAGAGAACGAAAATAGCAAAATTAACGGCATAAAAAAATGCAAAAAAGACCAGGAGCGATGGGATCATCTGACCTACTGACGCAATGAGCGGTGAAGATGCTTGCGCATTTTCTAAGTTGCTTAACGATTTATTCATACTAACCTACCTTTTTTAGATAATAAAAATATTTCAATTAGAATAAAGGCTGTGATTAGGAAAAAGCCGTCCCAAAACCAAAGCAAATTCTGAGATTTAAGAATCGCCAAAGAAGTCACCACTATTCCTATAAAAATACCTTCGCGAATAGAGGCTTTGGGCATCTCTATAAAAGTAAGGGATTTTCTTATCTGAAAAGCCGCAAAAGAACCGATTGAAAAGCCGCTCATAAAGATAAGACCAAAGAATAATACAATTTGCATGAAACCTGCCTTCCATGGATCGACATAAAACAGAAAATATAATAAGCCGACTAGCGACAAGAAAACATAAGTTAAAATTTTCATAGAAAAAATACTCATTGTAATTTAATTATAGTTCATTTTCATTTATTTTGCCAACAGAAAGGTCGAATAAAAAATACCCAAACTGGGTATTTTTTATCTACTATGCATTAAAGATACATAGTTTAACTCCCTACAGGTGGTAGAGAGCCATTGGAAGATAGCAACAAATAAACCTTACCCTCCAATAAGTTAACTACCACTCCTTTTTTAAAATAAGGTACAAATCGAAATAATTCCTTTTGCTTGCCTCTTTTATTTTTGGGCTTGCTTTTTATTTTTGTGTTTAAAGGTTTTTTAAACCTCAGATTATTTAAAACAGTAGGGAAAGTCCAGATTAGAAATAAGGGGGGTACTTCTAACCTGGGCTTTCACCCACCATTTTTCGCTCCTTCTTAAGCTTCAAATGGCAAGCCAATCGTGATAAGCAAGCCCTTGACATAAGCTATTATGAAACAGATGTGTGAAACATGTCAATAAAAAAATTGTGAATAAGCAAAAACAGAATCTGGCATAAAGTATTTAGAATATAGGATAAGAATATAGGGCTTAGAATTAAGAATTATTAGGGCTTTAATATCCTCTAGATTCTTTATTCTATATTAAAGATTCCAAATTCCAGATTCTACTCTGCTGGCTTATCCAGCTGCAGAAGTTCCGAATCTAGACCCTTGCCGGTAATCTTGGTCACATCTTTATCTATCTTTACAAATTCCTTATTGGCTTCGTTATAGGCATTAACCGAAGTCTCTAAAGACCTTCCTAATTTAGAGACATAAGTTTGGTAAGCGTTTAAATGATTGCCAAGCTTATGAATATTATCCACGATATCATTAATTGATTCCTGAACCTCCAAAGCTCGAAGTCCCTGCAAAACGGTCTGTAAATAAGCCGCTAAAGAAGTTGGAGAAACAATTATGACTTTCTTGTTTGTTGCATAATCAATTAAATCTCTGGTGTTCACTTTTAAGGTTCCCACTTGGTTTACAAGCAAATCATAATAAATTCCCTCCGACGGAATGAACATAAAAGCAAATTCCATCGTTCGCTTCTTGGGCCGGATATACTTCGCCGTTTCATCAATTCGATTCTTTAAATCCTGCTTAAACAACTTCTGAAGCGATTCACACTTAACTGCGTCTTTTTCTTCGCAAATTTTATTATAGTTTTCCAAGGAAAATTTAGAATCAATCGGCAAAACTTTGTCTTTTATAAAAAGAACGGCATCGACAATCAGCTCCTTGCCCGTCTTTTCGTCCGTGCCAAGACTGTATTGCATTTTGTAGGCATTAGGAGAAAAAAGATTTTTAAGGGCTGTTTCTAGATAATATTCCCCCAAAACCCCTCTTTGCTTCGGATTTTTTAAGATGTTTTCCAAGCCCTGAAGCTGCTCCGTTATCCCTACCACTTGTTTATTGGTATCTTCCAGCTTAGTTAGTTTTTCGGTTACGTCCCTTATTATTCCGGCACTTGACCTAAATTGCTCCTGAATTGTTTTAGATGATTCTACAAGGCCCTTACTTAACTGTTCCGAAACTTGGTTTAGCTGCTGCTGCAATAAAAGCACGCTCTTGTCATTTTCTGAATTTATTTTTAGATCGCTGAGCCTCTTATTAATTAAAAAAATGATTACACCAAAACCGGCAACCACAATTGCAATTAAAATTATAAACGATTGATCCATGAGGATAATTATAGCAATCTTTAGAAAAGATTATAGTATTATTTTTACTATGATGCAGCTTTCGCTTTCTTTTTCTCTTCTGTAAAAACAAAGAGCCAGGCATACAAAAGAACAAATTCGATTGCAAACATTATAAGATTCAAGCCATCTACTGCCGGACTTGTCCATTTAGCAGCAAGCCAAAAATTAGCGTTCATCACCATTACAACAATCAAAGCAGCTAGAGTAATTTCTCTTCTAAATTTAAGTCGCTTGTTTAGAAGAATAGTTAAAGCAGCTAAGGCTAAAATTAATCCAGACAAAAGTTCGCCCCAGCTAACCATAATACCAAACGCTGTGGCATTCGGAATGGCTGTCTCAGAAAGAAAAGACTTATAAAGCCCAAAGGGATTTTTGGAAGCAAAGTATCCGAGAGTTTTTTCCATGCCTCCTACAAATTCACCACCGGTTACTTTCTCCCAGCCACCCTTAAGCCATTCGAGACTAATTATTAGCTGCACTACTACTAACAGTCTTTTTTCCATATTCTCCTCCTTTTCTTTTATTCGATTCCTTATTTATGGGTATAGAAACATAAAATACCGATCCTCGTCCTTCTATGGATTCGAACCAAATCCTACCTTTAAACCTTTGAACGATCTCCTTTATAATATATAATCCCAGACCATTGCCTTCATTTTCCCCGGTATTACCCGCTCGATAAAATTTTTGGAACAGATTTTTTTGTTCCTCAATCGGTATACCAATTCCCTCATCCCGAACAGAAACCACTGCCATACCAATTTCATTTGTGACTTTTACGGCAATGTTCTTACTTTCACCGGAGTACTTACTAGCATTTGATAAAAGATTTTGAATAACCTGCCTAAAATAAGTCTTATCGGCATCTATATAAAAGCTGCTTTCGCATTCTAAAACTATGGTTTGTTTTCTGGGCTCAATAATTGGTACCATAGATTCGATAATAGCAGCAACCGTTTCTTTTAGATCAAGGGTCTCCGCCTTAAGCTTTAATCTGCCAGTTTCGATTCTCGAAATATCCAATAAATCTTTTACAAGTTCTCTCATTTGAGAATTTGATTTATAAGCTGATTTTAGAATATTTCTCTGCTCGTCATTCAATTTGCCGAATTTTTCAGAAACAATCACTTCGATTGCCCACTGAACGGCAGTTAACGGGGAATTGAGCTGATGGGAAGTAATAGAAACAAATTCCGATTTCATCTCATTTACTTCCTTTTCTTTGGTAGCGTCCCTTATAACATAAACTGATCCAAAATCATGCTCATCAAACTGAAATCTATTAGCCGCTCCCTTAACAGAAATTATACCGCCGCTTTTTTTACTGATATCGCAATAATTCTCCGGCTTGCAATAACCCTGATTTGTCAAATTTTTCTGAATATAACCAAAATGTTCTTTTTCCTTAAAAATCAAGATCTTTTCCAGATCTTCATTTAGAGCCTCTGATTCTCTAAAGCCAGTAATTAGTTCTGCCATAGGATTAAAAATTATTATTTTATTTTCGCTATCTGTAACTATAACTCCGTCGCCGATATTTTCTAAAATTGATTTAACCCTCTGTGTTTCTTCGCTCATACTGTCATAAGAGACCCTAAGATGCTGCATCATTTTGTTGTAGCTTCTAGCCAAGTTTCCAATCTCATCTTTAGCAATTTCATTCGCTCTTAAACTTTTTGAAAAATTGGTCTGTTTCATAACTCTTTCGAGGTCAACTAAGGGTTTGTTAATAGTTATATGAATTAAAAACCTAATAAGAAGCATCCCGAAGAGAACCAACAAATAAATATATATCATTCCATTTATGGCACCCTTCTTTAAATTGTCGATTTGAAAAATAAGATCTTCTCTTAAAACCGATATCTTATAATTTACATCCTGAAGATCATAAATGATATCGAAAGTAGCCGGGTGGATTTCTTTATGAATAATTTTTAGCTCATCCTTATTTTTAGCTTGCAGCGTTTTCTGAGTGAATTGATTTAATTTATCCATCTCTTGGTCAAGAAATTCAGAAAATGATAAATTATTAACTGTCAAATCCGGACTGTTGTTGCTGTCGTGCCTTTCGCGATATTCAATTTCTATAAACTGCTTCAAGCTATCAAAAGCAGGTTTTAATTCCTCGGATCTCTTTATGAAGAGTACTTTTTTATCGTTCGAATATTCGTCTGCATATTCAAAATGAGCTTGAGCGTAGTTTATTATTGCCCAATTTGCCTTACCCAGCCTTGATAAAAATTCAACATGCTTTTGAAGATGAGTACTGGCGTCAGAAATTTTAAGAAAAGTCTTAAAATCGGTTACTAAAGCTAAAACAATAAGCAAAAAGGCTCCGGCAGAAAATATGAGCGTCTTTTGGTTTATTTTAAGATCTCGGAATTTTTTCCAGACAAAACTAAACATCGCCTCCCAAACTCTTATGTATCTATCTTATTATGTGTTTTTTGTCTTGTCTAGTAGGGAAAATTTGGAGGTTCTACCATAGATGTTTAGAAGAGATTATTTAAAATTGAAGTGTAATAAGGAGAAAACATGGAATTTTATAATGTAAAAAAGCGTCAGAAAGTTGACGTTTCTGACAACCATCTTAAAAAAACTATTTATGAAGGAAAAGGCGGCCAAAAACGGTTTGCCGTAAGATCTGTCGATGATGACGGCACAAAGCTCACAAAATTTATCTCGAAAGATACTTACGACAGCCTTCAAGTTCCGACAGAATAAGTATCAATATGAACTTGATACTTTTACAAACCCCTGCTCGCAATCTAATTCGGTCTCTTTGGAATAGGCTGGTACTAAGAGAGACTCCGGCTCTACTAACAAACAAGGCTTAGATAAAACCTTAGAATAAACTTGGGCAAACAAAGAATTATTTTTTACGATAAAGCCTGCTGATTTAAGCAAACCTGGCAGTAATTCCGGCCATATTTCTTCTAAGACCACGATATCGTCCTTACCCACCTTTGCAAAATCCAAAATGCTATTTAGTTCTCTTAAAGCTCCCTTAACTTTACCTCGATTAAGAATTTTTCCGCTTATCTCTTTACTACCTGTTTTCTTGTTTTGACCTATTATCCACACCTTACCCTCATCCCCATCTAAAATAATTGGATCGCCGTCATGCAATCTCTCTGAAGCCACTTGGGTTGCAATTATACACGGAATCCCCAACTCTCTGGAAACCAGAGCAGCATGACACGTCACTCCGCCCTCGTCGGTAATGACCCCGGCTGCCCGCCCCATCGCCATGCCATAATCTGGAGAGGTGGTTTTTGCAACTAAAATATCACCTTTTTCGATTTTATTAAGCTCAGTTTCCGAGTGGATCACCTTTACTTTACCCGAAGCTACTCCCTGAGAAGCAACATTGCCGGCAATCGATTCCGGCGGATTTTCATTTTCTGCAATAATGCCGTAGTCATTTATTATCTGACTGATAAATTCATGTCTGGGAACTATCTGCATTTTAGTCTCCCAAACTAGAATTGCCCAACCCAACTTTCTCCGGTTCATTTCTAAATCATCGAACACTTCTCCATTTAATGCACTTATCATTTCTTCTAAGGTAAGCAATTGCGCTTCTTCATAGGAATATGAAGTCCTATCTGCAACTTCTTTGAGTAAGGGCGCAATGCTTGATTCGAACTTCCGAAGAGCTTCCCTCAGGGAATATTCACCCGACAGATAATCTTGAAACAAGAGAATTTTACTTACAACAGCTTTATCAGTTATTTTAGCTAACTCGGCCGTAAACATTTTCTTTCTTTCATCCCTTTCCTTAGCTAAAACATCAATTAAAATCTTGGGATCAATTTCATCCATCACCATTCTGGCGCTATTTTCGAAATCTTGGGTTCCAAGCAACTTATCTGAGAATAGTTTTACTGAGAGGTAAGAATATTTCTGAGCATGTTCGGCGAGTCTCTTTCGGTAATTTTCTGCTAAACCGTTTTTATAAGCCCCATTTACTATTTCTAAAAATTCATCTATTTCTTTGGATGCCTCGCCGTCATCAGCCAATCCCAAAAGAATTTCATGCTTATCCTTAGGCAATATTTTCATAAGCCCAAAAGCCATTTCTGTCTTCATAAAAGGGTGAATAAATGTATAAAAGAAAAGGTCCGAAAGATCGGTTTTTAGGGATTTAATTATTCTTAAGAGCCCTTCGTTATTGATCTTCTTAAAATCAGAATGAAAAAGTTCATCCGATAAAACTTGAATTTTCCGAAGAAGCCTTTTTAAATCCTCACTTTTGGCCGAGGAATAATCCGGACTACTCTTTAGCTTTTTCACTATTGATTCGGAAAGCTTGTCGTATTCATCATGAGTTATATATGAAGAATGAATTAAACCATTATAAAAATAATAATTAATTTTAAATCCAAATTCTTTTTCGATCTTTTTTAGAAGCATTTGGACAAATTCATATTTTAGAAAAATGCAGGTGCTTGTATGATTTTTCTTTATCCAGTTAATCTTTGACACAAAAACCCTCCATTACAATAATAAACACAAAAATGCTAAGTAACAAGTTCAAAATTTAACAGATTGCTATACAGCTTTAACGCTTCAGAAGAAAAGCATATCTCTTTATCTTCTTTCTTCTAACTTTTCGCTTTGTGGCAACACGAGGATGGTGGCTGTCTAAAAAATTTTTCCAATTTTCTTTTAGCCATCTTTTTTGCAAAATTAAGATATCCTCAAGGCCCCTTGTGGCCATTTCTTTTCCTACCACACCGCCTTTATGAGGATGGTCAAACCTTTTAAGATGAGGGGAAGAAAAACCATGCGCATAATGAACAAGCTCATGAGCAATTGTTCCCTGGATTACAAACTCCGGCACTTCACCGATCTTGAGCAGAGAATTAATGGTAATAAGAGTAGAGCCATCATCTTGTTTTTTAATCGAGCCAAGCCTTGTCCGAGCCTTCCGTCCAAAGCGAATCTTAACATCATTTAATTTTTCGATATCCAAAAAATATCTGTTCCAAATATCCTGAAGTTTTAGCTCTAACCATCGATTGTCTCTCATAAAAAAATCTCATCTTACAACATAAGAGCTTTGCTAAGCTCTTATTTAAATTATGAGCTCTAAATCACTCGTCTTTCTTGATATTTTTCTTAAAATTATCAACGACTTGCTTTCCGTAAAAACGAAACATCTTCGAAAACACATTAACATTCCTAACCGCTTGATGCTCTAAGTCATGAACCAAATCTTCAGCAATTTCTTTGTTTTTAATACCGACATTTTTATAAGCCGAGAGATCAAATCCTAATTTTTCGTGAGCAATATTTGACTCTTTCTTAACAGTTGTCTCGCCTATTTTAATGTTTTCCAGCTTTTCCCTTACCTCTTCTCGGGCAACCTCCTCAACCTTTTTTGATGGTTCGCTAAGGCTACCAGCGGCTTCTTCTTTGGCAATCAATTCTTCGACACCGCTATCATTTAAGCCCGAAGGCGTAATGACTTTTTGTCCTCTAATATTTGATGAATTATCCTTGTCATTTGCTCTAAGCTGCTCATAAGAAAAAACTCGGCCACAATCCAAACAGACATAATGACCTTCGTCGTAAACTACTTGTCCGCCACAATACAAACATTTCATATTAATATTTTAGGCTAATAGACTAAAGGGTCAATACCAATTAACAATAAGCAATAAGCAAAGAACAATTTAAGAATCGAGATTTGTGCATTTATTCTTGTTTATTGTTTATTTTTTTAAGCCATAGCCTTAAGACGTTTTATTCTTTCTTCCACCGGAGGATGAGTATTAAAAAAATTGATAAACCATCCCCTCGATGATCCTTTATGTTCTTTTAGAGGATTTTCTATATATAGATGGGCCGTAGCTTTGTTAGCCGCTTCCAAAGGTTCTGTATCAGCCGCAATCTTTTCTAAAGCTTTGGCGAGGCCTTCTGGATATCTAGTCAGAAGTGCTCCCGTAGCGTCGGCTAGATATTCTCTCTTCCTGGATAACGAGAGTTGTATTAAGCTCGCAAAAATAGGCGAAAGAAGTGCCAAAACGATACCGGCTACCATCAGAATAAGCCCTAATTGACCGGACTGACGATCGTCATCACGACCGCCCCAAAAGCTCATTCGGAGAAAAAAATCGGCCATTAAGGCAACAATCCCAACCATCACCACCATTACTGTCATAAGCCGTATATCATAATTTTTGATGTGAGACATCTCATGGGCAATTACGCCTTCCAATTCTGTTTTCTCCAATTTTTCTAAAAGTCCCCGAGTGACAGCAATCGCCGAATGATCCGGATTCCGGCCCGTAGCGAATGCATTAGGCGCACTATCATTAATTATATAAACTTTAGGCATCGGGAGACCGCTTGCAATAGATAGATTCTCGACAATGCGGAAAAGCTCCGGATTATCATTCTTTAAAACCGGTTTTGCACCGGAAACCGCAAGAGTTATTTTATCGGAATAAAAATAACCGGCCCAAGCTTGAACTAATGAAAAAATCACCGCAATCGGCAAAATAACAGGATAGCGATAAGAAAAAACATATGCCAGTCCGATTACAAACGCAGGAAACAAAATCATGATAATGACAGTTTTTATTTTATTAGACTCAATTTCTCGATACATAATCCTCCTTACCACCAAGACAAAAATACAATATAGAATTTGGAATTTAGTATCTAGAATAGGAATGAAGAATAAAAAAATTTAGAATTATTCAGCACTACATTCTGTATTCAATATTCCTATTCCAAATTCTAAATACTACACTCTAGATTCTTTAGCTAGAATTTCACCTCGACATTTTCCCTCTCCTCCGGATTTTCTATCTCAAACAACTCTTTCTTTTGAAAGTGGAATAATGAGGCAATTATACTAGAGGGAAATTGCTCAATACTTATATTAAGGTCTCTGACATTGCCGTTGTAGAACCTTCTTGAGGCCTGAATTTTATCTTCGGTATCGGTTAATTCATCCTGAAGCTTCTGAAAATTATCCGAAGCCTTTAAATCGGGATAATTTTCTGCCACCGCAAATACCGATTTTAAGGCGTCCGTTAACACATTTTCTGCCTTGCCTTGCTGCTCAATGCTCCGAGCATTAATAGCTGAAGTTCTAGCTTTGGTTACTTCTTCAAAAACGCTTTTTTCATGAGTAGCATAACCTTTTACCGTTTCCACTAAGTTCGGGATTAAATCATGCCTTCTTTTCAATTGGACATCTATATCGCTCCAAGCTTCTTCCGATCTCGTTCTTAGTGATACCAGCCGGTTAAAAGCAAAGACAATATACAGGCCAAAAACAATTGCGAGAATAGCAACTATCAAAAGTGGGTTCATTTTTCCTCCTTTTTTGTTTAGCGAACAAAAATAATAAGCAATAAACAGTTAACTATTAAGATCTAAAAGTATTATAAAACGTTTTTTATTATTTGTTTATTGTTTTTATTTACTATCTTAGTTCTTAGGGAATGATTAATTTCTGGCCAATTTGCAGGTCTTCGCCATCCATATTATTAGCTTTTTGGATGGCCTCTACCGTAGTGTCATATTTAGAAGCAATAGTCCAAAGAGTGTCGCCTTCACTAATGGTATGCGTTTTGTCAGATGATAATGGCGTTGGAGTTGGCGTGGGAGCAGGAGTAGCAGTCGGTGCCGGAACTGACGGCGCCGGAGAAGTTGTTGGATTCGGTGTCTCGGTATTTTCGGCCTGCTTAGATTCGCTTTGGGGCGGATAGGATATTTCTTGAGTCGGCGTTACATTGGTATTGTTCATCGGCTTATAATAAATCTTCCAGAAGAATGCAATCATTCCGATTGCTAAAAAACCGGTTACCGGCCAAACCAACATATATTTTCTAGCTTCCTTTTTTTCTTCTTTTAGTTCTTTCTTTAAGTCTTCTGATAGATGAGGTTGAGACATATTAATTACCCCTTTTTACGATTTCATTATAGCACACCTTCCAAAATGGTAAAGCTAGTTAGCAATGTTCTTAATAACAAGCTAATTGATCCAATTTATAACGAAATCCCCCGATTAACTATTAAATCGGGGGGTTACTTCCCTTGCACAAATTATTAAGACCATAGCCACCCTCAATCTTTCTCTTGAGGCGCGTTATTTCAGTGATAACTGATTCGCCTTTTGGATCTATGATATGCCCTAATAAATATAGAGGTTCGAAGATCCATTGACGATGGAAAGGTATGTGATAGTCCATGCCATGTTCCACGGCCGAAACGCCGTAAGCTTTAAAAACCATCACTAACCTTTTTGCATGAGTCTTGTGGCTTACGATAGTTACTCGAGGGTTATTAATACCAAGCTTTCTTAACATTAGTATCAAGCAGATGACATTTTGATAACCATCTAGCGGCCTATAGCCGGTCTCGTTCCGGATTATCTGCTCCTCCGGGATGCCAAATTCCGCAAACTGATCGGCCATAACATCGCCCGGCGGTCGTTCTTGTGTTTTCTTTACGATGTCGCCAATCGATGCCACGTAATCATATCCACCCTCAGACCACATATTCTGACCTTCTTCAATTCTCCAGCAAGACTCCTTATCCTCACCATCCCATGCCGGCAGCACAAATAGTATTTCCGTGTATACATTCGTCAATCCATCTCACCTCTATTCTTATCTTAAGATACCCAACTAATTAATCTAAAAAGCTGACCGGTTATTGTATAACAATTTTCTTAATTTAGCAATCAAAAAACCGCTTGGTGTCGACAAAACCACAACAAACCCAGCATAAAAATATTGCCAATTGAATTCATATCTGACATAATGGTATATTACTTACGCTTGATGGTTCATTTAAATAATCAATAGGTAAAATGAGTAAAGGAGATGGGTATGGCCAAAACGGCACTGGCACCAGAAAAATATGTCAGAATCGAAGTCGAAAAGGATGGTGGGGTTAGATATGCTTACTATAACCTACTAAACAAGACCTACACTTGGGATCCATATTTTATCCCTGAAAATGCAATCATTATGGATCAAGTTGCAAAAATAGACCTACCAAAAGGCCAGGTACTTACCTCAGAAATGATAGAAGCAAAAGGACCATTTATCTTTTAATGGCCTGTAGATTTTTATGCTTCTAAAATCTCCGAATGGAGTTGCAATAAGTTTGAGCACCCGCTCAAGCCGCAACCCACCATTCGGAGATTTTTCTTTTAAACAAAAAAAATCTTTTTGGCTGCTCTTTTACCAATGATACCCGGCCTTCGATTAACTCAGGGTTTACCATGTTATAATAAATAAAAGCCTTTAAGATCTAAACAATAGTAAGCTTGTCAAACTATGGTGCCCGGGGCGGGACTCGAACCCGCAAGGTGTCGCCACCACTGGATTTTAAGTCCAGCGCGTATACCAATTCCGCCACCCGGGCGCTTTTAGAATTAAGAATTATGAATAACGTATAAAGAACATACAAAAAAATAATACTTAATTCTTAACTCGTTATTCTTTATTCCGAATCATGGAGGCCTCGACCGGATTTGAACCGGTGTACGCGGTTTTGCAGACCGCTGCGTAGCCACTCCGCCACGAGGCCAAATTATCGTAGGGCAACTTGATCCGGTGCAATTATTTTGCCGAAATCATCCGCTCTTTCAGCCGTTTGATCGTTGATTCCCAGACTTAGATAGCTACCATCAGCGGCCTTAAAATCCCAAAACTTTTCCGATTCACCCTTTTTAAATATCTCTTCTCCGAACGTCTCTTCAGCAGTCGCACGAGCAGTAAAAAGAAAATCAAGCCTCTTTCCCATAAATTCCAGGCTTTCTGGAAAGGGCTCCTCAAAAGGAGTCTCAATCGGTTTTACCAAAATATAACTATTGGATTCTTCATCATCGGCAAACACATAACCGCCACTCAAAAAACATTTTACATAATATGTTCCATCATCAAAACGAAATTTAATAACTTCTTTTACAGAGAATTCTTTACCTTCAACCAGTAACTTCGCATTCGGTTTAATTTTTGAACGAAACACATTAACTTCCATCTTCTACCTCTAAATTAAATGGAGCGGACGAGCGGAATCGAACCGCCATCTTAGCCTTGGCAAGGCTACGTAATAACCACTATACGACGCCCGCATATTTATTTATTTTTCAAATTCTCTATAAAACAAGCCTATCCAATTGTAAAAGAACTTTATATGGTGGCGAGGGGCAGAATCGAACTGCCCACGCAAGGATTTTCAGTCCTTCGCTCTACCACTGAGCTACCCCGCCGTGTTCAGATTTCGGATATCAGACATCGGATTTCTGAAAATCCGACCTCCGAACTCAGATATCTGACATCCGAATTTGGCTTGCCATTTGAAGCCATTCACGAAACTTGGTTGTTAAACTGAGCAGTCCTACTACGCTAAAGCTTCGTAGGACATTTTTCGCCTCGCGGCGAAAAATGGTGGGCGCTACAGGACTCGAACCTGTGACCTACTGGGTGTAAACCAGTCGCTCTAGCCAACTGAGCTAAGCGCCCGTGTTTCTTTTTCATACTCAAAACAGCAAAAATATATTAACATAAAAACAAAAATTTTGGAATAATTTTTAAGCAAGGATTAAGAATAAAGTATAAAGAATGAAGGTTTTTAAAATTGCTTAATGCTTACTACTTAATACTATATACTTCTTCAACTGGTGCCGAGGACAGGACTTGAACCTGCACAGGCTTGCGCCCACATGCACCTCAAGCATGCGTGTATACCAATTCCACCACCTCGGCAAAAATAATTATTAAGACCCAAATATTATACTAAAAAAACACTATTTCGTAAATAATTTCTATCTTTAAAAACCACTTTAGTATTTACACAACTAGCTAGCTATAATTATACTAACGATATAAGGAAAACATTAATGATATCAATATTTGAGCGTCCTAGTTTTATAGGTATTGAGATTGGTTACAGATCAATTAAGCTTGTTGAGCTAGAAAAGAATAAGAAACAGCACAAGCTTTCAAAGGTTGGAGAAATGCCAATTCCTGCAGGAATATTGATGTCCGAAAATAAAGATGACCTAGAAATAATCTCCAAGTCGATAAAGGATCTGGTAAAGATGCTCGGCTGCAAAACAACAGATGTTGCCTGCGCCATATCATCAGGAGAAATATTTGCTGCTTCCATAGACCTTCCGTTAATGACTGCTGCCGAAGTGGAGTATGCAATGAAATGGGAAATTAAAAAACGAATTCCGGGAAAAATCGAAGATACGCATGCCAAATGGATAGTAACCAACCAAAGAGAAAAAACCGAAGTCTTAATAGTGGCTATTCCCAAACGTATTATTAAAAGATACTTGGAAGTCATAAGTAACAGCGGTCTCATACCCGGAATTCTAGAAATCGAACCGTTTTCATTGGCAAGATCATTAACTCAGCCAGGGCAAGGATCAATAATTAACATTCATGTCGGCTCTTCTCTCACAACTGTAAATTTTATACAAGATGGAGCCCTAAGAATCAGCAGATATATAAAAGCTGGTGAAGAACAAATTATTGAATCCATGATAAGTTTTTCTAAATCCATAAGTCCAACGAAAGTGGCAATTGTCAATAAATATACCGTCAAAAAAAATGAATCCGAACAAAATATTAACTATAGACAAAATCCAATTTTAAGAGAAATTATCGATGAATTTAAAAAGCTTTGTCATTTTTCGATGGAGAATGGCAAGGAAATATCTCAGGTCGTTCTTTCCGGAGAATGCGCCCTTATCCCCAATTTTCCAGAATATTTGGGAAACGCTTTAGAAAAAGAGATTAGCATTGCCAATACGTGGCTTAAGATAGATTGTTCATCACACGAATCTCCCGCTCAACTAAAAAAAATTAGTCCAAGATTTGCAGTGGCAGCAGGGCTTGCGCTGGCCTAAAAACTAGACTATTATTATATATAAGAGGCAAAATGACATTAAATCTAATTCCAGAAGAAGAAGAAAAAAGGATACTTTTCTTTCCTAAAACTATTAAAACAGTCGTAATCGCTATGGTCGTCGGCGGCATCTCGATCTCTATCTTAGGATTTAGATTTGTTGCTAACAAAGGACAAGTTTACGCCTTACAAAACGAGAAAAAGTCTTTAGACGTTGAGCTTATATCACTCGATGAAGTAAGAAGTAGCTATCAATATTATACGAGCAGTAAAAGCAAGGACTTGCTTTCTAACCGTACTGTGTTCTCAAAATTCTACAACAATATCCAAGCTGCTACTCCATCAACAGTCTGGCTTAATAATGTTAGTTTAAGCGAAAACGATAATTTGACAATAGATGGAAAAACTACGGGGAGATCGGGTGATGAGAAAGCTGAATATACAGAAATCTCCAAATATACTTCATCTCTTAAAAAAGCTGGTTTTATTGATCCTAAGATTCAATCAGCATCGATAGACCAAAAGACTAAAGTTGTGACATTTAGAATAGATACCAAAATAACAAGGGCCATGATCAGTGAGTGATATCGACAACCAAGCAAAAGAGAAATTAGAAAAAGTCGTAAGTAAGAATACTTTCAAGTTTTTTAATGCTTTGATATACTTTGCGATTATCGGCACCTCAATTTTAATAACTTCTTTTCTAAGCAATATGATCAAGTCTCAAGAAGAAACAATGAGCAAACAAAGGACAGAAGTAGCTACTAAAAGAGAAGAAGTTGAGGAACTTAAAAAACTTAAAAACGAATTTCCAGATTTCCCCGCCAAAGTTAATGCGCTTAAAGAGATCGAAACAAAGCAAAAAGATGCTAGTCAAATTTTAGCCCAGATGAGCCAAGCCGCTAGTGAATCCGGTATCTCTCTTATTAACTTTGCGCCAACTTACACCAAAGGCATTGAAATTAAAATAACTTTAACCGGCCCTCATAACAATTTAAAGAAGTTTCTAGAGAATGTCGAAAAGAATAGATTAATTATAAATTCAGTTAGCACTATTGCTAATGTTAATATGAGCAAAGCCAATATATTACCAATATTCGAATTAAAAATAAAGCCGGCGGGGGGATAAGTGGATCACAGTATTAAAAATTTTCACAGAAACCTAATTATGCTTTCCATATTAATTCTAATTATCGAAATCGCTCATTTTTTTGTTTATCCTATCGTAAAAAATTATTCGGAGCCTCTAAAAGAAAATACTGTTAATATTCAACGGATAGATATCAAAAAAGAAAAAGCTTTCTTTGCGAAACTGGAAACATTGCAAGATAAAAGCGTTAACATTAATGAGCCAGTTAAATCAGATGAAGACCCTTTTACTCCCTAATAATCAGGTTTTAATATGCCAACTTACACATATAAAGCAAGAGATAAAGATAATAAACTTATTGTCGGTACCATTGATTCGCAAACCGAAGAAAGTGCGGCCAATTTGTTGTCGGATAAGGGCCTTGTGCCAACCGGCATGGTGGTAAAAGAGAAGTTTAAAGGCTTTGATCGTTTAATCATAAAACATTCTTCTGTTTCTTTAAAAACACTGATGATTTTTTCTAAAGAGTTATCAATTATGATAAGCGCTGGCATACCTATAGCGAGAGCTTTTAAAACTCTGGTAGACGAAGAGGTGAATCTAAAGTTTTCGACCATAATTGCCGGTATCGCCAAAGATATAGAAGATGGAGAGCCTCTGCATAAATCCTTCCAAAAATATCCGGATGTTTTTCCTTCAATGTATATAAGCGCCGTTAAGGCTGGTGAAGCATCAGGTTCCTTGGATCGCATGCTTATAAAGTTGTCTGATCAATTAGAAAGTGATTATGAGACTATTCTCCGAATTCGCAGCGCCATGGCATACCCAATCTTTATTTTAGCCGTCTTAGTCTTTACGGCAGCCGTTGTTACAATTTGGGTTTTGCCTCAAATAAAAACTGTGTTTGATGAGGCCAGTGCTCAGTTACCCCTAATAACCAGAATAATTCTCTCCATTAGTGACATTGTAAGAGCTAATGGAATAGCAACGATTCTGATCCTTGGAATCCTTGTCTATTTTCTAAGATTGTGGATGAAAACCGACAAAGGCAAAATTACCCTCGATAACATGAAGCTAGTTATCCCAGTTTTTAACAACATCTACAAGAAAGTGTATATGGATCATTTTACCGGGACTTTGGCTACACTACTCTCCGGAGGACTCCCGATACTTGAATCGCTAGATATCGTTGCCGATGGCATGAATAACAGGTTTTATAAAGAGAGCATCTTAAGAGTTAGGGATAAAATAAAAGACGGAGCGACTCTTTCTAAGCCGTTACGCGAAGACCCGTTATTTCCAAAAATGATCCCCCAAATGATTGCCATCGGAGAAGAAACGGGTAAAATTGATGAAATTCTTTTGAAATTATCAAAGTTTTACCATAGCGAAGTCGATAATACAATTAAAGGCGCTTCTTCTCTTATTGAACCGATTATGCTTTTACTTATTGGAGTTGGAGTGGGGTTTTTGGTTGCAACTATAATTCTGCCAATTTATAACCTCTCTCAAGTTTTTTAAAAGATGTTTAAAATGATTCATTACCAAAAGAAAAAGAATGGCTTTACTATTATAGAAGCCCTTATTGCAATATCCTTAATCGGGATAATTACTGTTTATATTATTCCTGTTTATCTAAATAGCATTCAAGCAAATCGCAAGAGTGCCAATAAAACAAAAGCCGTTAACCGCGCTTTAGCCCAGATCGAAGAATACCGAAGAAAGGATTATGCTAGTATTCCAGAAAACCTAACAAGTTTTAATATCCCTGAACTCAAACTGCCAGAAGGAAAAGGAGAGATGTTTGTCACCGAAGACACTAGCTTAAACATTAAAAAGGTTGAAATTACAATTAAATGGAAAGAAAAAAATAAGAACGAACAGATTGTTATCCCCACTTATATTGCTGACAAAGGAGTATTCTAATGAAAAAAAGGGGCTTTACTCTTGTTGAACTCTTAATTATTGTAGCCATTGCTGGCATACTTGCAATGGCAATCAGCTCTCTCGCGGTGCTTTCTATTAGAACTTATAGCGAACAATCCGAAGTAAGCAATCTTCAAACCGAAAACCGAACTACCATTAATAGAATAAAAAACGAGGTTTTGCAAGGATCTGAGTTTCTACCAACATACGACTCGCGAACCGTTACAATTAATGCAGCCAACAATAGCAATACTTTAATTATAAAAATACCCTCCATCGACAATACCGAAAGCTGGATTATCGACCCAATAACCAAGGAACCCAAAATCGACTACTTTATATACTGGACAGATTCTGGAGATCTTTATAAAAAAGTTGTACCCGATCAATTAAGCACTAGAAATGCTGAATACGGTATTATTTCAAGAAATACTGAAATTAGTTGCGAATATACAATAGAGGGGCTAGAAAGTATTAAAGCGGGGGAGGAGAGTAAAATCTCTGGAGCGGATCGCGTGCGAATCACCCTAAAGTCTTCTAAAACCTTAAGGAATAAATCGCTAGAAGCCACAAATACCACCGAAGCTAACTTAAGGAATCGTTAACATGAGAAATCAAAAAGGATCAATAGCTGCAACAGTATTAGTTTATAGCTCCGTTATGGTAGTCGTTGGCATGGCAATTATTGGTTTAGTTATTGCTAATCTTAAATCAAGTCGTTTTAACTATGAACAATCATTAGCCCTTCAAGCTGCTGAGGCCGGAGCCGAAGAAATGCTTGCGAGAATAAATAATGAACCTGAAAAATATGGCGAAGAAGGTGCAGAAACTCATCCACCAATTAATGGAACATTTACATATGATAGCAAAGACTTATCTTCTTATGAAACAAAAGTTACTAGACAACCGGACAAAAGCCAAATAATTAATTCTATCGGATACTCGCCAAATGTTTTAAACCCAAAAAAAGTTTTAAAAGAGATCAAAATAACAATTGCGATGAACAAACAAACAGAAGATTCTATTTTTAAGTATGCGGTTCAAAGTGCAAGTAACGGCGTTAATTTTGGTGGAACTATCGAAGTACAGGGACATGTCTATTCCGGAAACGATATTACCGGGGGCTCAGGATCTTTAGAACTATTTGGAAATGCCTATGCTGCTAACGCAATCGATGACAAAGTCAAAGGAGCCATCAAGACTCCTCTCGCCATCCATCCGCCATATTCGGCGTATGATTATCTCAACAGTTACACCGAGGGACAGCTCCAAGCTCTTATCGGCGAAAGGGAACTACCCAAATTGCCCGAGATCAATTATGCAGCTTGGCAAGAAGTTTGTGAAAAAAGCGGTAATAAAATTGATGCCGCAATATTACCGCAAAGCACCATAAACACTTCTGATCCCCTTATAAAAAACATGTCTGATGGACCAGTCGTTATTGACGGTAATTTAAGCGTTGATGATGATTGGGAAATAAAAGGAGCCTATTGGATTACCGGTAATATCACATTTAATGGGGGGGATATCAAATTAAATGATACTATTTTTTCTTACGGTAAAGATGATGAGGGTAATTTAAGGCCGCTATTTACCTTTATCATCACAAATGGCAAGATAACCGTCACTCACGACAGCGTCAATTTCTTGCCTAATAGCTCAGACCATTTTCCAGTCTTTATCTCGAGATATAGCGAAGGATCGGAAGTAGCGGTAAATTATAATGGGAAAAATCCAAATTCAGTTGGCTTTTTTGCCCCCTCTGGAGAAATCAAATTCGATGGAGCATCAAACGATGGAACCACCTCCTTATTAGTAGGACAAAAAATAGATTTTCAAGGAAATGGGAAAGTAATATTTAACGACAAACTAAAAGACGCGCTGTTTCATACTGGAACAAAGCCCGGAACTCTGATTTCAAAAAGATGGCAAATAATCAAATAACTTACCTTTTAAATAAAGAATTTATCGCTTAAGATTTCTTTAAATAACCAAGATAATGAAGAGCCCGTAAGACCGCTAAAATAGTTTGGCCGTCGCTAATCTCGCCGGAATCCACAAGGTCAAAAAACTCTTCTATCTTAACTTTCTTAACCGCTGTTATTCCTTCTTCTTCCTGTTTATGGCTTCCCGTTTCCTTAAGACTCCTCGCCACAAATAGATGGGTTGCTTCACTCGAAAAGCCATTTGCGGTAAAATATGATCCCACTTTTTCCCAACTTGATGCTAAAAGACCAGTTTCTTCTTCTAGCTCTCTTTTGGCTGCTTCTAAAGAGTCCTGCCCTTCCGCATTGCCGGCCGGTACTTCCCAAGAGTAATTATTTGTCGGATATCGAAATTGTCCAATAAGATATACTTCGCGGTCTCTAGAAATAGGAACTATAAAAACTGCATCTCCTCTTGTTTGAACAAAACTATAATTACCCTTCTTGCTTTCAGGAGTAATGACGCTATCTTCAATAATCTTAAGCCAAGGCGTCTCGTAGGCCACCCTGGACCCTAAAGTTTTCCATTTACTCGTCTTATCGACTTCTTTCACCCAATCTCCAAATTAGATTAATTATACCAGCGAAAAGCAGTAAATCCAATTCACCCAATTCACCCATTAACCAATCTGCCTATCTAAATCTTATTCTCTTTCTTGGTCTTTACAAACCAATCATAAATGCCATTGAATCTAGAGGAAGGATCAATCATTTTTACGTGTTTAACCCCTTTAAAGTTTTTATTAACGGCATATATAAAGCTCGGGTTATATAAAAATACTGCTGGCATTTCATTTTGAATTATTTTCTGAGCCGCTATCAATTTATCTCTTTTTAATCCCTCATCCTTACTTTGCCTCGCTGCTTCTAAATACTTATCCAATTTGTCATTTGCAAACTGAGATAGATTAAGACCAGGATCAGTAATCTGAGTTGAGTGCCAATACCCATATAGATCCGAATCTGCGCCTAAAGATTCTCCGATTAGGATTGCTTGATATCGTCTCGGTTTAATGTATTCTTGCTGTAAAACGTTTATATCGACATCCTTTATGACAACATTAATCCCTAAAGGCTTTAATTGATTCTTAATGTTTTCGCTAGCTCTCTTTAGCTCTAACGAGTTATTGGTAATTACCTCGAACTCTAATATTTTATCACCCTTTTTCCTGAAGTCTCCTTCCTTTTTCCAACCGGCGTCGTCTAAGATCTTATTAGTCTCTTCTAGGTTTTGAGTGATTTTTGGAATATCTTTCGAGTAGCCGACTAAGCCCGGCAAAATAGGATAATTAGTTACCATACCCAAAATCTTTGTATCACTAATTAAAGCATCTTTATTTATCGCTTTAGAAATTGCTTTTCTTAAATTCACATCACTAAAAATACCATCTTTTACATTGAAAAATAGGGCAACATATCTTGGAAGCTGCATCTCTATGTAATTTAAATTATTGAACTTTTTAGAGGTCTCATAATCTTCTAAAGTAAGGCCGGCAATACCATAGATATCCTTTTTTGAGTATGCTTTTAGAAGATCAGATTTTTCTTTAAACGTTTTAAAGACTATTTTATCTAAAAAGGCCGGGTGAGGAAAATAATCGTTACTTGCAATAAGAGTTAATTCCTGACCATGCTGTTTCTCACTTAGGGATTCAAACTCAAAAGGGCCGGAACCAATTGGATCCAAATTGAATTTAGAAACAGACATATTTTTAGCCGGAACCTCCTTAAATGAGGATTCAGGAATAATTCCCACTGTCGTCAGTTCTAAAAATGAGTAGTTAGGATGCGGAAGCACAAACTTAACCGTCCAATCATCCTGAACTTTTGCCTGAACACCTCTCCAATTCTCTTTTAAGGGACTTCTGGTATCGGGGTTCTGGATTGCATTAACCGTGAAAACTACATCCTGAGCTTTTACAAACTCATTCGATTTGTGCCACTTTGCATTTCTGCGGAGCGAAAACGTATATTCTTTGCCATCATCCGAAACCGTCCAGTTATAGGCTAAATCCGGCACAATTTCCCTAAGTTCGTTATATTTTGTCAAACCGCTAAAAATTAAGGAAGAAACCTCGGAATTTGTACTGTTAGTAGAAGCAAATACCGGATTTAAGTTATCAACTGTTCCTGTAACGCCTTCGCTATAAACACCTCCGAAATCCGGTTCACTCACTTTAAAATAATTAGGCAACCTGTTAAAAGATTGCCAAAACATCATGCAAATTGCCCCCACCACCAAAAGCAGAGTGAAAACAAATCGTTTTACATGAAGCAGTTTAGGGAATTTATCATAAAACCCCAAAATATTCTTTTGGAATTTTAAAATCCGCTTTTTGTGGTTAAGTTTCTTAAACACTTATTTTACAAAAATTAAAGCAAAAACAGCGCCAAAGAAAAAAAGGCTTGCTATGATCGTTAGATAAAATAAAAGCTTCTCTGCGCCTCTTTTTACTTTATATATATTAGTACTTGCACCGAATACGGCACCCAAACCAGTTCCCTTGCTTTGAAGTAAAATAGAAGCCACTACCAAGATAGCTGACGCATAAATTGTAACTAAAAGAAAAGTTTTCATGTAACTCCCTTTAATTCTACTTAGAGCATTTTAGCATAAATTGCCCAATAAAGCAAAGCGCTCAAAACAGAAACAAAAAGGTAAAGGCGAGGGCAAAGAAACCGGTATGGTTTAGGGTTAGAGCAAAGTCTTTTTTAATACTTCACCCTTACCTCCTTACCAAACTGGCTTCCTAATCCTTGCCCTAACCTAAGTCAAAAGATTTTTATGTTTTCATCATTTTTTACTAAGTTTACCCTGAGCATTTAGGATTGACCTTGAGTTTTGATCCCGATCTAATACTTCCATTATAGCCGCTGCAATTTTATCCGAATCGTGTCTGATAAAAGATCGTTTTATCATGTCTGCCCTAGACTTAGCCGCAATCTGATTGCTTATTAAATCCAACCTAATAACATTTTCTAAGTTATCGTTTTTCATCTTTACGGGAGTTTCTTTGTGAGCGAGATATCTTTTTTTAACCTCCGTACTCGGTTCAGTGACGTTAAAAAGAACTAAATCAAAACCCCTACCGGAATACTTCTTGAGCTCCTCTAAATAATCTTCTAAGCACCAATCCTCATTTTCCTCAGGCTTGTTAACCAGATTAGAGATATAAATAAACTTAGCCTTGGTCTTTTTTAGCGCTTCCGGAAACCCTTTCACAACCAAGTTGGCGAGCAAACTTGTCGATAGAGTTCCCGGAGACAAAACAACTAAATCAGCTTCCAAAATAGCTTTTTTAACTTTTGGATTGATTTTCCCTTCGGGTTCAAGATAGAATTCCCGCTTCTTGTACTTCCTGAAATCAAACTCATCTAGCTTGTGTTCTCCTTTTACGATTCTTCTATTATCTAACTTACAGCAAAGTCTTACATCGTCAGTGGTAACTGGTAAAACTTTGCCCTTAACCTTTAAGATATCGCTAGCTTCCTCGACTGCCTTCTCAAAATTCCCTGTCACTCTTTCCAAGGCAGTGATAAAAAGATTACCAAAAGTATGACCGAAGAAAACGCCTCTGTCAAAACGATAATTAAAAAGTTTTCGAAGTAGTTCTGATTCCTCCGAAAGAGCTACCAAACATTGCCTAACGTCACCGGGAGGCAAGATACCAAATTCGTCCCTTAATGCCGCGGTTGAGCCACCATCATCTGCCATAGCCACCACTGCCGTTATATCTAGAGGGTATTCCCTTAATCCAGAGAGAATCGTAAAGTTACCGGTGCCGCCACCGATTACAACAACTTTTTTCATTATAAGTACTCTTTAATTAGTTTATATTTAGATTCACCAATGACTTTTATAATCGCTTCTTCATCCGACTCTTTTATATTATCTAAATTCCCAAAATGTTCAAGAAGAAGTTTTTTTGTTTTCGGACCAACCCCCGGAATCTCGTTCAAGGCTGATTTAATAAGATATTTACTTCTAAGATTTTTATGATAAGAAATAGCAAATCGATGAGCCTCGTCCCGTACTCTCTGAAGAAGATATAAGCCTTCGGAATTTCGGGGAAGCTTTATGGAATAAAACCCGCCATTTGCATCAAAACTTATTAGCTCTTCCTCTTTCTTTGCCAAGGAGGCCATATTAACATTTATCCTTAAACTATTCAAGACTTTACTTGCCACCGCCAGCTGTCCTTTTCCACCGTCAATAAGGATTAAATCCGGTTTTTTATTAAAATTAGTGTCGTTATTTTCTAAGGCTCTAAACCGACGACTTAAAACCTCCTCCATCATTGCAAAGTCATTTGGCGTGCTTAAAGTTTTTATTTTAAACTTTCGGTATTCATTTTTAGCCGGCACCCCATCTTTAAAAACCACCATCGATCCCACGCTTTGCATGCCGGAAATATTGGAGATATCATAGCACTCGATTCTGCCCAAAGCAGTAAGCCCTAAAGCCTCTCCAAGCTCATAGAGTCCTCTGGATACTTTTTCCGTTTCTCTCGTAAAAGTCTTGGCTTCTTTTGACAAGTATTCCTCTGCATTTTTCGTAGCCATCTTTACCAGCTCTTTATAACGACCGATTTTTGGCAGTTTAAATTCAACTTTTGTACCCGATTTTTCTTTTATAAGCTCGGACACAAAATATAATTCATCCTCGTTTAAGGGGAATGGCAAAAGTATCTCTTTGGGAATGAAAGAAGCATCCTGATAGTATTGATCCAAAAAAGCCATCATAATTTCTTCTAAAGGTTGGGTTTCGGATAACACTAAATCAAAATTTTCCTTACCGATCAGCTTACCGTCTCTAACCTGAAACAAAGTAATAACCGCAAGGCGGCTATCCGCTGCCGCACCTAAAATATCCTGGCTTATAACCTTTACATTTACCACATTCTGTCTCTCTAAAGTGGCTTCGACGGCTTTAATCTTGTCCCTAAAAAAAGCCGCTTTTTCAAAATTCTGAACTATTGAAGCCTCCTGCATCTCCCTATGAAATCTTTTTAACAGGTGGCTATTGCGGCCGTATAAAAATTCCCTGACTTCACCTATCATTTGACGATATTCTTCTTTATTTACCGCTTCCACACAGGGTCCTAAGCATCTTTCGATATGAAACTGGAGACACGGCTTGGGCCGCATTTTTAAAGGCGACTCCTTGCAGGTCCTAAATGGAAAAATCTTTTTTATAATATTTAAGGTTTCTCTTACGTATAAGCTGTTTGTAAACGGACCAAAATAAGCGGCACCATCCCTTGAAGGTTTCCTTACAACCGTAACTCGTGGGAAATCCTCTTTGGTAATTTTTATAAAGAGATAATTTTTATCATCCCTCATCCGAATGTTATACTTAGGCCGAAAACGCTTTATAAAGTTATTTTCCGTAATTAGTGCTTCTACTTCGGAACTTACAATTACATAATCCAAAGCTTCAGCCTGAGCCATCATCACGGTAATTTGAGGACGCGCCAAATCCGGTTTTCCGAAATAAGAAATCACCCTATTTTTAAGCCTTATCGCTTTTCCGACATACAAAACTTTGCCCTTGCCGTCCTTAAAAATATAGACGCCGGGCTTTTGAGGTAAATTATTCGCCTTTTCTCTCAAATCATTATTGTTCATAGCTTTGCGATTATACCTCAAAAATGATCATAAAAAAAGAATACCGGACTTCTTGTTAAGAAGCCCGGCATCGGGTCAAACTAAAAATGGGGACAAAGATAGTATCGTATCAAACGACTCACTTCATATGGATGGAGAGTTCCCTCATCCTGTGCCAAATAAGCATACCCATCGATCATTCGATCGTATATAAACTCTGCAAGGGTACCTAGACTCAAAAAAGATATGTTCTCGAATCCGGAGCTTTTTAGCTCTGGAAAGATATCTAAGAGCGAAGCATTGAATTGATCGGCACAATCTTTGCCATCGTATCTCCCGCAAAGATTTAGATCTGGTAAAGCCAGTTTCTTGTCTATATCTAGAATTTGTATTGCAACTATTTCCATTACTAGCTTCATATGATCTTCGTCGTATAGTCCGTTTATCAAGACATTACCTCCTGCGCTCTATTGTTCTGCTTCCTCCCCTTCTGTTTTTTGGGCCTCTCCTAGCAACGTGGCAAGCTCTCTCTTCATAGCCTTTATTACTTGACGCAAAGCCTCAGGCCTATCTTCTATTCTTGCTTCAATCGACATTGTTAAACTGCACCTCCTTCTCTGTAAAGCGTGGGTAGCGACTACCATTTTATCAGGATTTATGACACCAAACAATCATTTTCGCGAGCAAAGGTTATAATAACTCAGAACACAGAGGCACGTCAGACGAATTTGCCTCTTTGTCGGCAACCGCAACCTTCACAAAGGAAACGGCCGCTTCGCCCAAAACATCGGCAAGATTCTCGATGTCCAAAACGTTTGCGTATTGTACGTCGGAAATCTCGAGGTTACAAAAATCTCTCGCGATTGCTGAAACAAGAACATCTTTTACAGTGTCGTCAAGAGGCATTTGTGAGTGGAATCCGAAACACTTCTTTCCGGGGAAGGCCTCGCAATACACCTTCTCCAAATACTTAAGAACTGATGTCCAATCGTACGTAACGCGGCCCATCAGACCTAATGTAGCCGCCCGCTTTACAACCGAAATCTCTTCTGCCATATGTGTCTCCTCTCGCTAGCACCTCGTTTCATACAATCCGTTGTCTAAAAGATGTTAAGTTTTATAACTACTATCCATTGTCCAAAGCCAAACCATTTTATCACAAATGACAATCGATTTCAAAAAAAATTTTGCGAGAATTTTTGCGAGAATTTTAGCAAGCTTCAAAAAAAAACGACCTGATATCTTTCTATGCGAGCAAAGATACCAGGTCGACCCTGATCTATGGGGCGGGTGAGCCAATTCTACTTGGGCTCAACGAGCAGCTTGATTGCGGTTCGCTCTTCGCCATTTATTTTGAGCTCCGCAAACGAAGGTTTGCAGACCAAATCTATGCCGCCGGGCGCTAAGAATCCGCGCGCGATGGCGATGGCCTTTACTGCTTGATTTAAGGCGCCGGCTCCGATCACTTGCATTTCTGCGGCTCCTTGCGTCCTTACCACTCCTGCTATAGCGCCGGCCACGGAGTTGGGGCTCGATTTCGATGAAACCTTTAATACTTCTGCTACTCTCATTTCTGCTCCTTCTTCATCGTTTTCTGCTTCTTCTATCCTTCTCTATATAAAGGCTTTGTAGAGCCGAAATTGTATTTTTAAAATTCTATCCTTTTCCAAACAGCCAAGTTATTATACATCAAAAACACTGACATGACAAGACTTTTTTGGACAGGATATTATCGCTTTGCATTGACATTAAAGTTTCTCCGCTAAGGCCGCATGCATATAAAAACCCCCGAAAATTACACAATATAATCAAACCATATGGCCTGAAAATATATATGTAACTTTCGGGGTATAAACCTTAAGGGAAAGCCAAATCAATTATCCCAGCTTTAAAGCCAAAACCTGGTGACCAACTTTTCCTTAAGAAGAATGTGATCATTAAGCTTAAGTCAAAAAAAGCTTTTGCGGCTGTATCTTGCCTGTTCTTTTTGTAAACTTAAGCCTAATAAATCAGAGATGCCAATCTTTGTATCCAGCAAACAGCGCCGTATAAATATATTCCAGCATCTCCGAAAGAGTTTTCAGGAAGAAGCCACGAGTCACAGTCAGATGATCTTAGTCCACATCATCCCAGCTTACTTTGCCAGCTTCTTCCTGAAGTTTATAAGTGTTGCAGGGAAAAGCCCAATTCTTCCATCCAGAGCGTGTCTCCGGTTGATTATTTACCAGCTTTTCCCTGCAAATTGAAATTGTCGTTTAACACCAATCCAGCACGGGCTAAAAGCGAATCAGAAGCGCCAGCTTGAAGGGACCAGCAAATTATGCCAAAATAATACAATCAGCGCTTCTGAAAATTAATAGAGAAATTAGTATCACCTTAGATATTCTTTCCACAGATATTTGAGCAATCGCTCTAGCTGTTTGACTCTGCGCAATTTTCTTTTTTTCTCCTCATCCGTTAAAACAGCGGCGATACCGATATTTCTGGCAATTTCTTTACCTCTTTTAGAGGTAGTGGCAAGTAAATAAAGGTATTGCCTAATCTCGCCTCTTTTCCTGGATATCCTTGGTTTCCCCTTGCTATCCATTCTGGTTACAGCCAAGCCGCAGTAGCTTCGAAGCTCGCGCCAATTTTCCCATCTGCGCCAAGCAAGAAGCCCCAAAAGAAGGACGATAGTATTTCCGCCAAAATCATCCATGGCTGGATGTAAGTCAAACTCGTTCCTTAAACGCCGGTGCGCTTCTTCCTTCAATAGCGCTATCTCATCAAATCTTGCCAGCGACTCTTTAAGCTTTTCAGCTTCGCCTTTCCTAAAATCTATGGGGATATCTAAGGCGAGTGATTTAGCGGCCAGCTTTCTTACTTCCGGGATGAGACTACTTTTTTTCAGCGATTCCGGGAAAGGATCTTCCAGAACATGACGCATTTTTTTTGTTGTCCAGATAGGCGGTTGCGGAAGCGGAATTGGTTTATCGTTTGATCCCCCGACCTTAATAACTTCCGGAAACAAAACCACCATGCGGTCCAAGATGTCGTGCTTTATGCGCCGGCCTTCATTGGTCAGCTCAAGATACCTTTTGGCAAGCTGTACGATGAACGGCTCGTGTTCCGATGCTGTTTTGGCATGATTTAATCCGCCAAAAAACGAAAACCCCGACATACCCATGTTCAAGGCACTTTTTAGAGTCTTTTCAACCGAGCCTGCAGGGCCTCTTTTGTTTCCGTCTGTTTTGATTGAGATATAAAAAATCTCGAACCCTCTAGCTCTTAAACTGTAAGCTAGGGGTGTCGCCCATCTTTTATTCCCCACGAATACGATCCTTGAAACGCCGGACTTTTTCGCTGCCTTTTCGACCTCCCTTAGTCCCGCATGGTCATTGGCTACTTGTATTTCTTCATCGTCTTTTACAACAGTAAAAAAGTTTCGGTGCATTGCAATCCCAATTGCGGGTGTCTTCGCCTTTTCCTTTAAAAGGACTAAAGACATAAAATCACATCCCTTCAAATTGTTAAAAAACTCTATCATTATCTAGAATCCAAGATTTGCCGAACAGTTACTTATAACACAAAATATGCTAAAAATCAAACATTTTAGCTTAAATTTGCAGCTTTATAGATTGAATAGATTAGGATTTACCGACAAGAAGAAGGTCTTTTAAATATCGTCCCGTATAAGACTTGGCACTTTTAGCTACTTGCTCCGGCGTGCCGACGGCCACCACCTCGCCACCCTTGTCGCCACCTTCCGGACCAATATCCACGATCCAATCCGCCGACTTAATAACGTCTAAGTTATGCTCAATGACCAGCACGGAATTCCCCATGTCTACAAGCTTCTGAAGCACCTTTAAGAGCTTGTTCACGTCGTCAAAATGGAGTCCGGTCGTCGGTTCGTCTAAGATATAAAGCGTTTTACCGGTCGAGCGCCTGGAAAGCTCGGTAGCAAGCTTTACTCTTTGAGCCTCGCCTCCGGAAAGAGTGGTTGCCGGCTGACCCAGCCTCATATAGCCCAGACCTACTTCGTTTAAGGTCTCCAATTTCTTTTTTATCTGCGGTATGTTCTTAAAAAATTCCGATGCTTCCTCGATCGTCATCTCCAAAACATCAGCTATGTTTTTACCTTTATACCTTATCTCTAAGGCTTCCTTATTATACCTTTTTCCTTTACATTCATCGCAGGTAATATAAACATCCGGAAGAAAATGCATTTCTATCTTGATAATGCCATCGCCGCGGCAAGCCTCGCATCTTCCGCCTTTAACGTTGAAACTAAATCTTCCTTGCTTATAGCCTCGGATTCTCGCTTCCGGTGTGGCCGCAAAAAGTTCTCTGATATCTGTAAACACACCAGTGTAAGTAGCCGGATTGGACCTTGGTGTTCTGCCAATAGGCGACTGATCGATATTAATCACCTTATCCAAATTCTTAGTACCCATAATCTCCTTATGAGCGCCCGGAGCAGTTTGTGCCCTATGGAAAACCTGAGCCAATCTTTTCGCTAAAATGTCGTTAATCAGGCTCGATTTTCCGGAGCCAGAAACTCCCGAAACAACCACAAATTTACCCAGCGGAATGCTTACCGTTACATTTTTTAGATTATGCTCTGCCGCCCCAACAATGGTAATATCCTTTCCATTCCCTTTGCGTCTTTTCTCCGGAACCCCAATTTCTTTTCTACCGGACAGATAATCGCCCGTCAAAGAATTCTTATTAGCAACAACTTCTTTTGGTGATCCCTCAGCAATAATCTTGCCGCCATGTTCTCCGGCGCCAGGACCAATATCAATTACGTGGTCGGATTCCATGATGGTCTCGGCATCATGTTCTACTACAATAACCGTATTGCCAAGATCTCTAAGCCGCTTTAAGGTATTAATAAGCCGAATGTTATCCCGCTGATGAAGGCCAATGGAAGGTTCATCTAAGATGTACAAAACTCCCATTAGAGAAGAACCGATCTGCGTGGCCAACCGGATTCGCTGCGCCTCTCCTCCCGATAAAGTGCTAGCACCCCTATCAAGCGTTAAGTATTCGAGCCCCACGTTTATTAAAAACTGAAGTCTTTCCTGGATTTCTTTTATGATTTGCCTCGATATATACCGCTCTTTCTCGTCTAATTTGAGACTCGAAAAGAAATCGGCTGCTTTCGATATAGAAAGATTGGCGATCTCCATAATCGACTTTTTACCGACTTTTACCGCTAAGATTTCGGGCTTAAGACGATTTCCATGACACTGGGGACATTTATGAACCGCCATGTATTTTTCGATTTCTCGTTTAATATAGTCAGAATCAGTTTCTTTGTACCTACGTTCCAAGTTTGGGATTACGCCTTCAAAAGTAGTTTCAAACTCCGGTATTTTATCGTAGCGACTATTTCTCACTACAATTTTATCAGTGCCCGTTCCGTACAAAACTACTTGCATCGCTTCCTTGGGCAAATCACAAACCGAGGTATTAATATTAAAGTTATGATTGTCGGCAATTGATTCCAGCATTTTCATATACCAAGTCGATTTAGAAGTCGTCCTGGACCACGGTCTGATTGCCCCTTCTGCCAAAGACAATTTTTTGTTTGGAATAATTAAATCCGGATCGATCTCCAACTTCAATCCCAAACCAGTACAGTACGGGCAGGCGCCGTGCGGACTGTTAAAAGAAAAATTCCTCGGCTGGATTTCCGGCAGATTAATGCCGCAATCCAAACAAACAAAATTCTGAGAGAAAATCTGCTCTTCATCGGTATTGGCGTTCTGAATGTAGACCACCCCTTCACCAAGATTTAGAGCATTTTCGATTGATTCTGCTAAGCGCTGGGCCGATTCCGGCTCCACGATCATTCTATCTACCACCACCTCAATATTATGTTTTTTCTGACGATCTAAACTTAATTCTTCTTCGATGTCATAAACCTTGCCATCCACCCGAACTCTTTGATAACCGGCCTTTCTTAAAGCCTCAAACACATATTTATGCTCGCCTTTTTTATCTTTAATGATCGGCGCCAAAACGTATATCCTAGTGCCATCCGTCCAAGACAAAACTTTGTCGATGATCTGCCTAGAGGTTTGCTGCGATACTTCCTTACCGCAAAGAGGACAATGAGAGTGGCCAATTCGGGCAAACATAAGACGCAGATAATCGTAAATTTCGGTTACCGTGCCCACAGTAGATCGAGGATTTCGGCTGGTAGATTTCTGATCAATCGAAATAGCCGGCGATAAACCGTCAATTTGATCCACATCCGGCTTTTCCATAAGACCCAAGAATTGTTTTGCATAAGAAGAAAGGCTCTCGACATAGCGTCTCTGGCCTTCGGCATAAATAGTATCAAAAGCAAGTGAGGATTTTCCCGAACCGGACAGTCCGGTAATAACTACTAGCTTGTCTCGCGGAATCTCAATATCAATATTTTTTAAATTGTGCTCTCTGGCACCCCTAATAACAATTTTATCTTGCATTAGTCTCCACCAATTTTATTTTTCACCTCGAAAATCCAGGTTTAAATTATAAAGCTTTTGTCAAGGTTTTTCAAGGATTTTTATCTGAACCACCCTCACTTTTTTGTCATCCCCGTGAAAACTTAGGATCCAGAAGGCTTGGGGGCATAGTGAGCTTCCTGGATTCCCGCCTGCTCGGGAATGACAACTAGAGTTATTTTTCTTGTTTTTTAAAAAGTGAGGGTGGTTCAGGGTTTTTATAATTTTATTGGAAAGAGAAAAGAGGCTCTGATACATTTAAAATGATCTCGGCCTCCCAAGTGCTGTGCTGTTAGCTAGTATTTTCGCTTGCTGAAAAACGCTTAATTTTTTTGACTTGCATTGCTGCCGAGGCAAGTCCAACAACAATTAGCGTGGGCATGAACGCCCAATCGAACAAGTTGTTTGCCAAACCATTCGTAAACCATTCTGCGTTTACGATGATCCACGTCTTTATTACATTGGTCGATCCTTCTCGGATTAAGGTTGGATTTTCCAATATCCTCACTAATCCGTGGATCGCCATCGTAATGCTCACGGCGATTCCGATATAATACTTAGCCATGATCTTCCTCCAATTTTATTTTCCTAGTAACAGCCCCCTGGATATTAAAAATCTAAACACCCAAGACGCTGCCACCAATAATATGTGGGGAATTATTCAATGTACTAGCTTGTCAATATTCTATTAGTCAAACCGATTCGTTTTTTGTGTAAAAAAATCGAGCCGCTTTCATCAATAGAATCAATGCATTTTGCCTGTTAAGGATCGGCAGGAGCTAGTTTAAAAACAATGTGTTTTAATTTTCTAGCTCCTGCCCGACGTTGTTAAGATTTTGCTTTAAAATATGCTTTATCCAAGCTATGAAGACACATTAGAGTGCCCGCAATGGGATAATATGCTGCGATTTTTGCTGTATTAAAGGATGCTATAGCCATTAGTGCTGTTAATAAATTAACAAGATGTGAACCCGTTTCAATACCGAGAAAAAAGTTACCTGCCGCAAGATGCATCTGCGGAATACCGAGACACACAACTATAGCTCCGCGAATGCAAAGCTTAACCGGACCCGACAACTCTTTCCCTGATAGCTTCTCGATAACCCTTATGGTTATCGCCCCAAGTATCGATGCGATACTTAGAATTACCGCTATACTTAACAACTTTTCTTTCACTTTCTTACCTCCAATTTTTGCTTACATAACAACTCTCTAAATACCCTAAATATTTAAGGAGTTGTTATGAAGCGCCGAAGGCAATGAATTTAATGTCCCAACAATCAAAAAACAAGCCCTGAAAGCTTGCTAGTAATACAACCGTCAAAGTAAATACATGGAATATGTATATACTTTTTGCGACCGGTTTCACCACTAGCTCCCCGTACCCATAAGGTGACCACATGTGTGGTACGGATCAAAGCTTTCGCTGACTAAACTTTTTTATTGTTAACGCTTAGAATAGTATCACATTTCTAGAAATTTGTCAATAGTTTTTTCTTAGCTGTGTTTTCTTAGCTGTGGTCGAGGACCCCCAGGCGTTTAATGCATTTTACCACAGCATAAAGGTTCTGTTAAAGCTCTAAATAAAACTAGCAGGGCGGGAAGGGGTCTTAAGGCAATTCTGCTCGCACAGAAAATTCTTAAAACTCTTCCCGAGCCAACCTAACATAAATTAGATCAACATCCCTGCTATACATAGTCCTTCTACCAGCCCTAGAATAACCCCTTATGGGGTAGATAGATCCAACTTGCAACAAAAATTGCTAACAAAGCAGCCGCAATATATAAAACTGGCACAATTGCCCTCTCGACGATCTGTAATTCCTCAGCAGCGATAGCAACAACTTCTTCCTTATCACTGCTAAAAAACTGCAACATCCAGGAAATGATACCTGATAATGGCGTCATTTGTGTTTCTCGGACTACAATTCCTCCCCGTTTTTTTGGTATTTCCAATCTAGTTCCGCCTTTCTGTCAATAGTTCTAACATTTTTTCTTGCAACAAATAACTATACAACAAAAACTCCAAAAAGTCCATATTTTTTGCTGGAACCATGTGCACTTTTTTAAAACCCCCCAGTAATTGTCATTGCGAGCGACTGGAAGGAGCGCGGCAATCTTGTCTTTAAACCGATTAGATTGCTTCATTTCATTCGCAATGACACCTACACAAACGTTTTTAGGAAAAGTGCACGTGGGTCAGATTTTTTTTAAAAAGCATCTTGGCTTTAAAAAAGTCTTTTATCTCTTCTTTCCTAATATCTTCTTTTGAGTCTTACTTTCTTCTACCTGAGTTCTAAGGACTATAATTTGATCTCTTACAGCCGCCGCTTTTTCAAAATTAAGCTCCTTAGCATGAAATTTCATTTGCTTTTCGAGGTCAACAATTATTCTTTCTATCTCGTCTTTTGGCGCTCTTATAATATCCAGATTATGAATCGACTCTTTTTCTTCTTCAGCTCCTCTCATATTTTCTCTAATCCCCTTTTTAATAGTCTGAGGGGTGATGCCGTGCTTCTTATTATGTTCTTCTTGGATTTCTCTTCTTCTAGCTGTTTCCTTCATGGCCCGATCCATGGAACCGGTAATCTTATCGGCATACATTATTACCTTTCCCTCCTGATGACGTGCCGCCCGGCCGCAAGTCTGGATAAGAGAAGAAGCCGATCTTAAAAAACCTTCCTTGTCGGCGTCTATTATGACGACCAAGGAAACCTCGGGCAAATCCAAACCCTCTCTTAAAAGATTGATGCCCACCAAAACGTCATAGACTCCAAGCCGCAAGTCTCTTAAAATCTCCGGCCTCTCCAAAGTATCGATATCAGAATGCAAGTAAGCCACTTTTATACCGTGTTCTTGTAGATAATCCGCCAGATCTTCAGCCATTCTCTTGGTAAGCGTGGTTACTAATATTCTTTGCTCTTTTTTAACTCTCGCACGAATTTCGCTCATCAAATTATCAATCTGATTTTTAGAAGGACGGATTTCCACAATCGGATCTAAGAGTCCGGTAGGCCGGATAATCTGACTAGCAATGCCTTCAAACTTATGGCCTTCCTCAACTTTTTCGTAATATTCCAGCACGGTAGAAAACTTCTCCGGCGACTGATTGCTCTTAACCATTTCGGCATCCTGGGGTGTCGCCGAAACATATATCGCCTGATTAATTATTTGATCAAACTCAATAAATCTTAACGGTCTATTATCCTTAGCCGAAGGAAGCCTAAATCCATGCTCCACCAAAGTTGATTTTCTGGCCTGGTCGCCATTGTACATACCCCGAATCTGCGGCAAAGTAATATGGGATTCGTCAACAAACATCAAATAATCTTTAGGAAAGTAATCTATAAGGGTGATTGGCGGACTACCCGGCTCCCGTCCGCTTAAGTATCTGGAATAGTTTTCGATACCGCTGCAATAACCGGTTTCGAGCATCATCTCGATATCATGATTTGTCCTCGCTTTAATTCGGTGCGCCTCCAACTCTTTTCCTTCTTTTTTTAACTCCCTTACCCTCTCTTCCAACTCGGCCTGAATGTCCCCAATGACACTCAAAATCTTTTCTCTTGTAGTCACAAAGTGCTTAGCCGGGAAAACCATAATATCCGTAAAAGTTTTTATTATCTGACCGGTAAGAGCCTCAATCAGTTTTATAGATTCGATTTCGTTTCCAAAGAATTCTAGCCGAAGCACAAAATCCTCATAAGGCGGGTAGATATCCACAATATCGCCCTTTACCCTCAGCCGCCCTCTTATAAGCTCCGTATCGTTTCTTTCGTATTGGATGTTTATAAGCTGACGCAAAAGTTCACTTCTTCTTATCTGCTGGCCTTTTTTGAGTCTCAAGGTCTGGCCCATATAATCTTGGGGCGAACCGATTCCGTAAATGCAAGAAACCGAAGCCACAATTATGGTGTCGCGCCTGGATAAAATAGATGAGGTTGCTCCGTGCCGCAAACGATCGATCTCATCGTTTATGGAAGTTTCTTTTTCGATATAGGTATCGGTCCGAGGGATGTAAGCCTCGGGCTGGTAATAGTCATAATAAGAAACAAAGTACTTGACCGAATTTTGAGGAAATAGCTCCTTAAATTCTAGATAAAGCTGAGCAGCTAAGGTTTTGTTATGAGAGATCACCAAAGCCGGCCGGTTTGACTCCTCTATAACATTCGCCATTGTTAGAGTCTTGCCGGATCCTGTAACGCCAAGTAGTGTCTGATCCCGATAGCCTCTCTTGAGCCCATCTAAAAGCTTAGCGATAGCCTCCGGCTGATCCCCCTTAGGCTTATATTCACTTGTAAGTTTAAAACTATTCATGACTAGATATTATAGAGGAAAGTTAAAGTTTAGGGAAGAGTTTAGATTTTTAAAAAGAGAAAGAGCAGGGTTGTCGCATCACACTGGAAATAATTGTGTGAGGCAACTCGCCTGCTCTTTGCCCATGAAACTTATGATTCTTTTCTGCCGCGTGTATTAAACACAAGAATTCGCTCAACCGAAGTTGTTTCAAATTTCGTTCCATCGACATTCCCAGTTTGATACGCTCTCATATGATGCCCGACTTCGATTTTATCAATTATCATTGACCCGAAGTCCTTAAATGGATCAATCTTCACAACCCTGAATTGTAGCCCTTGCAGGATCGCTTCCTGCTCCAGATAGTATTTGCTGCCACTTTTAGTTTCTACAATGACATGATAACTGGACAGGCATTGGTTCGTACTGATAGCATCAGCAATCCGTAGATCATACGATGCAAACAAGTTGAGCACGCTTTCCACTTCTGTGGTTCTGTTATTAGACGCATCCATCGCAATCGATCTCCTCTCGGTCTTAAAAGCTTTAAGCTTCATGAACAATTTGTCAAACGTAACGTATTGTTACATTATCCCTTATACCACATTTTTTTCATTTTGTCAATAGTTTTTGAGAAAATCGCTTTTTCCTTATATAATTCTGGCTTTGGAAAGGGGAATATTTATTCTTAAATTATCGACAATTGGCCTATCTATCCACTAATAATCTACCACCGGCTCTCGAGCCGGTGGTATTTATATTGCCCGACGGGCTACCTTGGACCCAACATTTCGAAAGAATTGAGATGGACTTGTCGAAGTGAACATCTCAAAAACAGCTGTTTAAGGAAGTCCTCTGACGAGTTCTGCTTTTTGAGAGTGAACGAGACTTAGTCCTAATCCAATTCTGAAGATCGTTGGGCAGTTTTACTCCACTTTTGCTGTTAAAAGTGGAAAAGAAAATAACTTTAGAAGTTTATATATAATTTAAATATCCTTTAAACAAACGAGCTTAAAACAAATTTTACTAGCTTCGCTTTAAACGTACACACCAGCTAACGCTGGTGGTTTATAGCTTGTAACAGAAAAGACCTCGTTGCCGAGGCCTCTTTTAATTTTGAGTTTAAACTTGCACTTTTGATTTTTGAACTTTGAATTACTATACGGTAGTTCTCCACCCCCGATGGACATCGGGGAGTCGAACAATATCACCCATTAGCCTATTCGCCAATTAGCCAACCTTACTCTTCTACCTCAATGGCGCCGGCGGGACAAGATTCCGCAATTTCATTAAGATCGCATGATTCACAATTACAGCTTTCTGCCTTTACATGACATTTATTATCATCTCGAAGCTCAAAAACTTCCTCGCAGGAATTTACACAAACCCCACACCCGATACATAAATTTTGATCTACAGTTACTTTCATTTTTCCTCCTTAAAAGATTGAATAACAATACCAACATTTTAAGCCAAGCTCAACCATTTTGCAAGCCTTCCTAAAAACAACTTCACCAAAAACACACCTGTAATTATCAATTAAGACTAGAAGTAAAAAGAGACATTTAAGAACGATGATGTTTTCGATCTCTTTTATTTCACGATCGTGAGATAAAAGAGATCGCATTGTGACTAATAATTCCTCAAAGCTCTTCTGCAAAACCTTACTGGATAAACTTCCATGGGCTTAAGCCACATGGTATTAGCCGTTTCGATCCTGAACTCGTCCAAAATCCCTAGGATTTTGGACGCACTTTATCCCTAGGCTTGCACCAAAATTATTGTGGATGAAGAATAAAACGTGATTTATGCCCTCAAGATTCCTCATTAAGCCGTTTCGCGGTTATTTTAAGATTCTGCACCTACTAGCACAAATCCAATCTTTGATGCAGATTCAACCGGAAGCTTGTTGGCTAGCCAATCATCCATGCCCCCTTGATGTACAAAAACCGATAATTTATTTTCTTTAAACAGATTTATTGCCTCAGAAATATCATTGGTATCCTTACCGGTAACAATATAAGACCTGTCTTTGGGCAAATTTTCGATTACTTTTCTAAGATCATCGATATTATAATTCATGGCATTCGGAATATGGCCACTCTTAAATGAAGATGAATCTCTAATATCTAAAATAATATATTCATTATTATTTTTCTCGACTATTTGATAGACCTGGTTTGAGGTTATTATTCCTTCGTGTTTTTCACCTGTCATTCTTTTAGCCAGAACGCCGCCCTGCCAGACCACCATAACAAGAACAACAAACCAACAAATCGGTACATATTTTTTTAACATTCTCCCTCCTTGCCATGAGTCGAATGGTGTGTGGCTCCGCCGTGTTTCAAATGGTTCATAGGCCCTTTCAAATTATCACCGGATTCCAGCAAATCCGGCCTCTTTTCTTTTGTTTTCTCTAAAGATTTTTCTTCTCGCCACTTTTCGATGTTTGCGTGATGTCCCGAGAGTAGCACTCCCGGCACTTTTTTTTCCATAAACTCCTCCGGACGCGTGTATTGAGGATATTCCAACAAACCATCTGTAAACGATTCTATTTCCGTCGCCTCCTCTTTTGTGAGAACACCGGGGATCAGTCTGAAAACAGCCTCAACAACTGCCATTGCCGCTACTTCGCCACCATTTAAAATAAAATCACCAATTGATAATTCTTCGTCCACAAAATCTCTAATCCGCTCATCAAAACCTTCGTATCGCCCGCAAATAAACAAAACATTCTCGTATTTTGTAAGATCCTTGGCCTTAGGCTCATTAAAAACTTTGCCCTGAGGCGTAAGTAATACTATTCTACTCTTTGCCCGATCCCATTCTTTAGTTATTTCTCTAATAGCTCTTACAACAACTGGCGCCATCAAAACCATACCTGTGCCGCCTCCATAAGGCGAATCGTCAACTTGTTTATGAGGGCCAATACCCCAATCTCTAAGACTATAAAGATGAACGCTAATTAAGCCTTGCTCTTTAGCGCGGTAAAGAATGCTCTCAGTTAAAAAACCGGAAAATATATCGGGAAATAATGTTAGGATGTGGAAATTAAGCATAAAATTAGAGAAATTAGACATTATTAAAAGCCCCTTTTGGGGCTTTTAATTATAATTCAAGATCTTTTGCTAATTCTTGTACTTCGTCTTGTGCGGACTTTTCTTTTCTTTCTGGAGTTCTTTCTCCATCTTCTTTGCCTGGTTCAACAATCTTTAAGTTTAGTCTGGCATCATGTTTAGCACCTAGAACTCTAAGTAAAGTTCGAATTGATTTGGCGGTTTTACCGTCCTTACCAATAATCTTACCCATATCTTCCGGGGCAACGCTGAGTTCTAGCAAAACTCCCATTTCATCAATTGTCCGGTTGACTTCAACCTGTTCAGGATTGTCAACAATAGACTTTACGACAAATTCGACAAATTCCTTGTCAGCGATCTCTGCCATTTTTTCCTCCTTACCTTAACGGTTTACCAAGTACCATGAAATGGCACGTGGTTGGCTATAATTTGTTAATAAAACTAATTATTTAGCTTCTTTTGACTTTTCCTCAGCTTCTTCGGTCTTTTCTTCTTTCTCTTCCTCAGGAGCTTCGGTAGCTTCAGTCACTTCTTCGCTCGTTACCTCTTCGGCCTCCGCTGTTACTTCTTCAGTCTTGGTTTCAGGTACTTTTCCTGTTGCAGCCTCTTCGGCCTTAACTGGCTTCTCTTCTTTTACTTCTTTCTCTTCCTTTTCCTTAGGTTCAACTCTCTTAATTTCCACCCATTCCGGCATCTTAATTTTGTGACGCTCAAACAAAATAGCCAAAGAATTAGATGGTTGAGCACCCTTATCGAACCAGCTTTTTACTTTAGCTTCATCAACTTTGAACTCTTTGGAATGCGGGTTGTACCAGCCAAGATATTCAATAACTTTTGCGGTAACGTGTCTTCTTGAATCTGCAACAACGATTCTCCAAGTAGCGTACCTTTTCTTCCCTGTACGGGTTAATCTCATTCGGATCAAGATTTACTCCTTTTTTCTAAACTTTACTGCTTACTTATTATACATAAAATAACTAAAAAGTCAAATGTCATTCAAATAAAAAAGAGGCTCTTTGTCGGACTAGAAGGATGGGTATTTGGGTATATACCCATCCTTCTAATCTTTTGAGCCTCTTATACTGCTACTGCTTCGTATAAATGCCTGACCGTTGCTCGGGTTGGCACGCACTTTGAACTGATAAAATCAGTCACCTCACAAACCCCCCTGCAACGTTCTCCGGCATTTAAATAGGCTAGGAAGTGAAATGACATATTGGGATCAATAAGACCCTGCTCCACTCCCTTTCTCTGCTCAATACAGATAGTACATCTACAGATACGTACTATCGCACTATTCTTCATCAGCATCCCCCTCTTAGACATTAACCGGAAGGCGTTGGAGCTGCATATACAGCACCCGCCGATCTAACCACTTTCCCCGCTCTTGCCGTAAATCTAACACACGCTTCACCGCAAAGCAACGGAACAACGACCTGTGTTTGATTGAAGTTGATTATTTCCTCTTCAATCTCTTCTTTGCCAGTCGTATTCAATATCAGTGCCTGTAGTCTTAATGCTCTTATAAACCGTTCGGTCTCCTTGTGCCCATAGAGACCTTTTGATGCAACGAATGTCATCATGAGCATAGAAACCAAGAATGTTAGATCGGGGCCAAAACGATCTAAGCTGACCGAATCGAATTCGAGCCTTCCATTCTTTCTCATTTGAAGCACTTGTGCTGGAGACAAGTACTCCATTGTGACCGGAGCGGAACTCCCGCTTGCCCGGTCGACCGTAATTTTGCCATCCTTGCCACGGGATACCTTAAACACATCAGCTTCTTCTTTATAGACTTGGACAAGTTTTTCCCAGGTAAGAGGAAGACACCCTTTAGCCTGATTTTGCGAAGATTTCCTCTCTTCTTGCGCCATGACAACTCCTTTTGTGTTTTTCGAATCTACAATTCTTGTTACCTTCTCTTGTTTTCTCCGTGGGCAGGACAGCGCTCTTGCTGCGACAAGACTGAATCTCTAACACCTCCTTTAGCATAAATATTTGACTATACCCTTGGGCGGGCAGGACATGAGAATGCTGATTTATTATAAATTTAAGGAACTTTTCATAAACTGATATATTTAAAAACTGTACATGAAATTATACAAATAATTAGTGATTATGTCAATGTTTTGTTGGGTTTTACCCATAAATAGCCAGATTAGCCTACATTCTCCAGCTTCACCGAAAGCAGGCTTGAGATATGGTTTTCGTCCATGGTAACGCCGTAAAGAATATCGGTCACTTTCATGGTTTCCCGATTATGAGTTATAAAAACGAATTGGGTTTTTTTAGAAAGCTCTTTTATAATCTTTAAGAATCTCTCGGTATTAGATTCGTCTAAAGCCGCATCCACCTCGTCTAAGACTACAAAAGGACTCGGATTAAGATCTAAGATTGCCGCCAATAATGACAGCGCCGTTAGAGTCCTTTCTCCACCGGACAAGGCATTAATGTTATCCATTCTTTTTCCCGGTGGTTTTGCGCTAATATCAATATTGCCTTCAGCATCAATTTTTAATTCCGCTTTCCCGCCCACAAAAAGAATCTCAAAATAGCGGCTAAAGTTCTGAGCAATTTTATTAAATGCCGCGTTAAACTGATTTTTGATCTGCCGATCCAGTTCCTCTATCACTTTGGATAGATCCTCTTTAGCCCGAGATAAATCTACCAGTTGTCCGGACAAAAAAACATAACGCTCGTCTACTTCCATATATTCTTCCCTAACCAGAGGATCAATGTCGCCAATTGAAATCACCTTGATGTTTAACTTTTCAATTTTGCGCTCCAGATCTAGAAAAATGTCTTTAGGCAGATCAACTATCTTTATCTTGCCGCTTTCTAGATTTTCTACGAAAGTGGTTCCAAGCTCTTTTTTGGCTTCATATTCCAAATCATCCTTCTTGGTTTCCAATTTGGCAATCTCAATCTTAAGAGATGATATTTGTCCTTCTATTTCGTGGATTAAAGACTGCTTGCTTCTTATCTTAGACGTAAGTTCGGAAGTTCCTTCGCTTCGAAGACCTTCCCCCTCTACTTTATTTAACTCGTCACGCTGTTTTTCAATTTCTTTTTCTTTCAGGTCCAATTCTTTTTTAAGCCCCTCCGAGAAGCTTGAGATCTCATTTACTTCCTTATTGGCCTCGACAGAATCTTGCATCTTACCCTTAAGCTTTTCTATCTCCTCACTGAGTTCTCTTTTTTCGGCCTCTCTAGCCCGAACATCCATCTTTACTCCAGAGATATCCGCCCGAAAAGCATCAATCAGACTATAAATCTCTTGCCTTAAATTCGAGGAGCCATTAATATCCTCTTCTTTTTCCACTTCTCTAAGTTCCTCTTTTAGAGTATTTATTTCTTTTTCTTTTTTATCTAAATCTGTTTTCAGCTCGGATAAATTTTTTTCTAACTCGCTAATCTCTTTCCCGGCCCCTCTTATCTTGTTTATTTTTTCATTTAGTTGACGAATTTCTTCATTTATATTTTTTTCTTCAAACTCTTTGGCGCTCACAACCGCTTTTATTTTAGAAGCCTCGCTTCTAAACAGATCAATTTGTTCGTAAAGTTCTTGCTTTACTCGTACCTTCGAATTAATTTCTTTTTCTAAATCTACAATTTTATTAAAGGTATCCGATTTCTCGGGTTTTACCTTGCCCAAGAGATCCTTTAACTTTTTCTCAGTATCTGCTAGCAGACTTTTCAAACCGGATAATTCATCGAAGCTGCCAACGTTTTGCACTTTAGCTATAAGACTTAAAAATAAATCATAAAAAACGTTAAATTCGTCGGCAAAGGCAAGCTGGTCGAATTTGGTCTCTTTCTTTAAATTCTGGATGATCTCTTCGTAATTTTTAAGTTTGTCATTTGTTTCTTCAAGTCTGTTTTCCGCTTCTTCTAATCCCGATACCTTCGACTCCAATTCTTTTACGAGGTTCCCCATCTCTTTAATTAAGTCATCCAATTTTGATTTTTTTTCATGAGCCAAATTCTCCAAATCCTTTAAGCTAACTCCCGTCATCGCTCTATTGACATCTAATTTGCTGGAAACCTGCAAGTATTTTTCTCTTATATCTTCTTTTTCCCTAACATTTTTGTCTATTTCTGCTCTTAGATTTTTTAAGCTCTCCAGCCTTTGGTCTTGCTTTTTTCTGGCGCTTTCATTTAAATCTTTAAGTCTTTCTTCCGCCCCGTGGAGTTTAGTAGTCTCTTCGTAAAGCTCAGACTGAAGATTGCCAATAATAAAACTTACGTCTTTTAATCTGATGTTTAACTTTTCGATATCTTTTTCCAGTTCCTTAGTATTTAAGTTAGCCAGAACCCTTTTTACTTCCAATTGGCTCGATATTTGAATTTGCCGGCCCCTAATACTTTCTCTCTGTGCTAGTTTTTGCTCGAGCTCTAGACGTAATTTCCTCAAATTTTCGACTTTTTGGCGTTCTTTAGAAAGGCTTTCATCAAGCTCTTTATTGATTTGATCAAGCTCTTTTTTAATGGAGGCCGCTTCTTTATCAAGTTCGTTAAAGTTTTCCTTATTTATAAGAAGCTTGGAATCGATCTCGCCCCACACAGCAGCGTAATATTTTTCCTGAAGACCGGTTAACTCATTTACGAACTCTTCTCTGGCTTCAGCTCTTTTAAATTGGCTTTTTAAGACTCTAAGGCGAGGTTCTAATTCCGTCACAATATCCTGAACCCGAACTAAGTTTTGTTCGGTGGCCGAGAGCTTCCTTACAGCCTGATCTTTCTGAAGCTCAAATTGCTTAACTTGCGCCGCTTCGCTAAAAAAAGCCTTTCTCTCTTCGGCACCTAAAAACAGAAACTGATCCACCATTCCCTGGCCAATTACCGAATAGCTGGACCGCCCAAAACCGGCTTTGGCGAGTAACTCCTGAATATCAAAAAGGCGCGCCTTCTTACCGTTAATCATGTACTCGTTGTCACCGTTTCGGTATAGGCGCCTTGAGATCGAAACCTCGTTAAAATCGATTGGAGCTTTATTGTCTGAATTATCAAAAAGAAGTGAAACCTCAGCAAAAGAAGATCTGGATTTTTTTGCACTGCCCGCAAAAATGACGTCTTCACTCTTTTTGGCCCGAAGCAATTTATAACTCTGCTCACCCAAAACCCACCTTATGGCATCTGAAATATTGGATTTTCCGGAACCGTTCGGACCAACAACGCCAACAATGCCCGGCTCGAAATCCAAAGAGTATTTCCCGGCAAAAGATTTAAAGCCGAATAGTTCGATTTTCTTTAAATACAAAAAAGCCTCACTTTGTTACTGCCCTATCATAGCAAAATCTTTTGATTAAATGAAGCTTAACCAAAAATTAAAAAAATCCAAATGACAAAGCCCAAATGTCAAATCAAATCCAAATTTCAAATGACAAAGAAGATTATTTGGTCATTAAATCATTTGTCATTCATTTGACATTTGTAATTTGAGCTTTGACATTTGAAAACTACTTATAGTTTTTCAACGCGTCTTCGGCGGCAGATTGTTGCGCTAGCTGCTTTGATGGCCCTTTGCCTTTTCCAAGCATCTTCTCGCCTAGAAAAACACCGATCACAAACTCTTTGGCGTGATCCGGTCCGTATTCTTCGAGGACTTTGTACGACGGAGTTATGCCTTCTCGGTCCTGAGCTAATTCTTGAAACCTGCTCTTTGGGTCGATATATAATTCTTTTTCTAAAATAGTCGGCAATTCACTAATAATATCTTTTAAAATAAACTGTTTGGCCACCTCATAACCCTGATCCATGTAGATGGCGCCAATTATGGCTTCCATCGCATTGGCAAGAATCACGTCCCTTGCTCGGCCGACACTCTTTTTTTCACCCCTGCTTAAAAGGAGATAGTCTTCGATATCCAAGCTTTTAGCGACTTTAGATAAGTTTTCGGCTTTTACCAAAGCAGAGCGCCAGTTTGTTAGCTCGCCTTCCGGATTGGGATAATTGTCGTACAAATAATGAGTGACCACCAATTCCAAAACTGCATCGCCCAAAAACTCTAGCCTTTCATTATGCCCAATCTTAAAATCGGAGTGTTCATTAAGATAAGACCTGTGCACCAAAGCCTGTAGCAGAAGATCTTTATTTTTAAAGCTTACCTTTAATCTATCTTCGAGTTTTTGAATTTTGAGTTTCTCATCAATCATTGTCATGTTTCTTTGTAATTATCCTTATCGCTTCGTTTATTAAATCTTCTGTATTTTCGTAACCGGCATTGTGAACGGCATTTTCGGCCTTAAACCATCTTACGTCTTTTACTTCCGGATCAACCACCTTAGCCATATCAATATTTTCTTCGTTTGTCCTAATTAGGAAAACTTCCACTTTCTTTAAAACTTTCTCGCCGTCTTTTTTGGAATGAAGTTCAAATCGTCCAAGCTTACTTTCTATATTTAAATCTTTAATGCCGGTCTCTTCCGAGGTTTCTCTTATAGCTGCTTTTTCGGTGTCTTCATCATCTTCGACTCTACCCTTCGGAACAGTCCATTTCTCAAACCTGTCCTTAATAAGTAGAAAATAAATATCATCGTTTTCTTTTCGATAAACAAGGCCGCCAGATGCTTCCACTGCTTCCGCCTCTTCTTCGTAAATATCCGAATTCCGGTAAACCGTACCCAAGACCCCGTTTACAAATTTAGATGAGTTCTCGCCTCCAAATGCCTTAGCTAACTCCACTGCCTCATTTATGGCAACTTTAGGCGGCACTTCTCTTGAAAATATTAGTTCATAAATTCCAAGCCTCAAAACCGCCTTATCAACGCCGGCGATTTGGTCGATTGGCCATTCCGGCGCAGCAGGTGCTAAGATAGAATCAATTTCTTTTACATTATCTAGGGTTCCACCTACGAGGACGCTAATAAAATCGATATTATCAATACTTTTTGCAAACTCTTCAGTATTTCTCTTTAAAACTTCTAGTATTTGCTCTCTGGGGATCTCTTCACCAAGCTTTATCTTTCTAAAATCCCATTCGTATAATGTTTGCATCGCCACAATTCTTGCTAAGTGACGGTTGGAGGCCATTTTTTCTCCTTTTTTTGTTGGCAAATGGGTTAATCGACTCATGGGCGAATGGGATTCTTTTTCCCATCGGCCTACTCACCAATTAGCCTATAAGCCTATTTAACTTCTTTTCTCTCTTTGCCAGCATAAAAACCGCATGTTGGGCAGATGATATGAGAAGCCGTAACTTCGCCGCACTGAGCACATGTGGAAAGACTTACACTAATTGTGTGATGAGATCTTCGTTTAAGGGTTCGTGTTTTTGATGTCTTCTTCTTCGGAACAGCCATTATTTCTCCTTTTTCTAATTTTACAGAAACTTGATTTAGATTACCAGATTTTTGACATTTAGTCAATCTTCGAGATTTAGATTTCTGCCGCAACTTGGACACAGTCCTTTGCAGCCTTCGTCGCATAAAGGCTTTATGGGAAGAGCAAGTAATACCTCTTCTCGGAGCGACTCTTCGATATCAATCTTAAAATCTTTTATCGGCAAAAATTCTTCGCCAGGCAATTGGCTAAACTCCCTGTCAAACTCCGCTTCCACCATAAAGTCAAAGTCCAAAAGGCACCTCGCACAGTTGATTTTAGCAATAAGGCGAATATAAAAATGACCGACGATGCTTTTTTCTAGTCGGATAAGGCGATACTTGCCTTCGATCGGTTCAATTAGCTCTAAATCCTCAATCTTAAGAGGGTGGGAAAACCGATCCTCCTGAATTGATCCTATTTCTTGACTTAGTAAGTTCTTAACGTTTAGCTTCATAATAATTAAATAATTTTCTAATTGATCTAATTAACCTAATAAAACTCCAATTTCTAAATCCAAAATAACTCAATAATTGTTTTGGGCCATTAGACATTTTATCATTAGCATTTCTTTAGAGCAATTAGAAATTAGATAGATTAGAAATTTTATAATTGTTGCCCTTTATCTACTTCACTACTATATTTATCAACTTTCCCGATACAAATATATGTTTTACTATCTGTTTTCCTTCTATCCATTTTTTGACTTTTTCTAAATCTAAAGCTTGGCGCAACGCCTCGTCTTCGGCGATAGCAATTGGAACCGTAACCTCATCTCTTAGTTTGCCATTCACCTGAATTACTAAGGTATAGACTTCTTCTTTGATTAATTTAGAGTCGACTTCCGGCCATTTCTCGGTAAAGATACTTTCCTTGTTTCCAAAATCACGCCATAACTCCTCTGCAATATGAGGAGCAAGAGGAGAAATTATCAAAAGAAAAATTCTCAACGCTTCCGTATAGGCATCATCCCTAATTACCTCCTGCTTCTTTGCTTCGGTTTCCAAAAAATTTAGAAGCTCCATTAGAGAAGCAACAGCTAAATTAAATTTGAAAGATTCGTAATAGCCATCGATCTTTGCTAACGTTTGGTGGGTCTTTTTTAAAACCAATTCAGAGTTAGTACTCTGGCCTTCTTTAGCTTTGATGACAGATTGCGACCAGCTCCACAAACGAGTTAAGAAACGATTGACTCCCGAGACACCATTAGTACTCCACGCAACACTCTGAGAAAAAGGTCCCATAAACATTTCGTACATTCTTAAGCTATCAGCGCCGTATTCTTTAACAATATCATCCGGATTAACTACATTATCCCATCTTTTTGACATCTTTCGTCCGTCTTCCGCCAAAATTAAGCCTACGTGAATAAGCCTCTCGAATGGTTCGATGGTCGAAACAACACCAATATCGTAAAGGAACTTATGCCAAAACCTGGCATACAAAAGATGCCTAGTTGCGTGTTCCGCCCCGCCAACGTACAAGTCTACCGGCATCCATTCTTTTTCTTTTTTAGGATCCACAAGCTCTTTATTGTTATCAGGATCGATAAATCGAAGATAATACCAGCTTGAACCCGCCCATTGTGGCATCGTATCCGTTTCTCTTTTGCCTTTTCCACCACATTTTGGACAAGTGGTATTTACCCATTCCTTAATATTGGCAAGAGGCGACTGTCCGGTACCGGTTGGTTCATAGCCTGATACTTCAGGTAATTTAAGCGGCAATTCATTTTCCGGAATCGGAACCGCACCGCATTTCTCGCAATGAATAATCGGAATAGGCTCGCCCCAATATCGCTGCCTTGAAAAAACCCAATCCTTCATTTTATAAGACACAGTTCGTATGCCTTTATTATTTTCAACTAGCCAATCAGTAATATAAACTTCTGCTTCACGAGATGTAATTCCGCAAAACTCACCTGAATTAATAAGAGTACCTTTGCCGGTATAGGCCTGATACGTTGCCTGAATCCTCTCATTTTCAAATTCCGGCTGAATTACTTCTACAATATCCAGGCCAAACTTTTTGGCAAAATCATAATCTCTCTGATCATGCGCCGGTACCGCCATCACCGCTCCCGCACCATAATCCATCAAAACGTAATCAGCAATCCAAATTGGCACTTCTTTACCGTTAATAGGGTTTACGGCCGCCAAGCCCAAAGGCACGCCAGTCTTCTCGCGCCCTTCGAAAGTCCGCTCCAGCATACTCTCTTTTTTAACTTTCTCTCGGTATTCTTTAACACTCGCCTGAAATTCAGGCACTGTTAATTCATCAACCAAAGGATGCTCAGGCGCTAGCACAATATAAGTAACGCCAAAAATCGTGTCCGGCCTGGTGGTAAATACAGGAATATCAAAATCCGCTGTTGTTACTTTTCCTTCAATATATTTTTGGACATTACCTTTAAAGTTTATTTCCGTCCCTTCGGACCTCCCGATCCAATTTCGCTGCTGTTCTTTAATTTGCTCTTCCCAATCCAAGTCCTCTCGGTCCAAGTCATACAAAAGCCGGTCGGCATAATCAGTTATTTTTAAGACCCATTGTTTCATGGGACGCTGCTCAACCTCACCTCCGCAACGCTCACATTTACCGGCTTCAAGATCCTCATTTGACAAAACGGTTTTGCAACCGCGGCACCAATTTACAGGCTCATAAGACTGGTAAGCTAAGCCTTTTTTAAAGAGCTCCAAAAATATCCACTGCGTCCATTTATAATATTCTGGATCAGTCGTATTTATTTCTCTATCCCAATCGTAATTAAAACCAATTATTTTTAATTGACTCTTAAACCGTTTGATATTTTCTTCCACCGCAATCCTCGGATGAACTTTGTTTTTAATAGCGTAATTTTCGGCCGGCAAGCCAAAAGCATCCCAACCCATTGGATGTAGAATTCGGTATCCCTTAAGAGTTTTAAGACGCGACGAAACGTCGGTCGCTATATAACCCTTGGGATGACCGACATGAAGACCGGCTCCGGAAGGATATGGAAACATATCCAGACAGTAGAATTTGGGTTTTATAGATTTCTCGTCAGTTTTATAGAGATTCGCTTCGGCCCAAATTTCCTGCCATTTTGATTCTATTTTTGATGGATCGTAGGTTTTCATGCTTTCCTCTTTCAGCTTTATAAAGAATAACAACGATAAACGTCTAATTTAACATGCTTTATCGATAAAATTTATGATTTCTAATATTTAATTTCTAAATAAATCCCAATTTATGAATAACTAAATCCTAAATAGTTTATTTTTTGATCCTTGTTTCATTGGTCATTCTTAGGTTAATTAGATATTTTATCTATCTTGATTTTACCATTTCAAAGGGCAAAATAAAAGCGTTACAAATTTAGCAACCGTTGACTAACGAATCCATAAAACAATATAATTGATATATGAAAAATTTCCTTAAAGAAAAGTACAAACTTATCCTTGGCGGTTTTTTAATTACGTTAATTTCGATAACCCTCACTTACTTTGCAACCGATATTTTTGCAAATAACTTCATTAAAAATCAAAGATCGGAATTAGAAAAAACCATGCGCGACCTAAGAAGAGAAAAACAAAGTTTAGAAACCCAGGTTGAAGATTATTCCCATTCCCCAAACACAAAAAATACTATCACTCCAACCCCCACCCCAATACCAAACCCGAAATGCATCGAACCTAAAGAAGAAATTATTGAGACTAAAAACTACAAACTTACCATTATAACTACCTGGGATAATGCCGGCATAGATCAAAAGTTCACACTCTTAAAAAATGATGGATCAGAAACTAAAACTGTTCTTTATAGTATTAAAGAAACTCTCCCCGAACTAAAAAAAGAACCGGGTTTAATTCTTAATAAATTGGCCGCTCCCAAAGGTTCGGACGTAGTGTTTTTTAAATCAGTTTTAAACGCCACCGACAATCCAGCCGGAGAGATTTATAGCTATAATATTGATAAAAATGCTTTTACCAAAATGAAAATTAACGAAATATATAGCGGATTTTTTGGTGGGTTCGCTCTTTCTCCAGATGAAACCCGTTTTGTTTGGACTCCGGACGGGCTAGAAAATGAAGGAGATACTAAAACCATGTATTTCTTCGATCTTATAAATGACAGTTACAAAGCCAGTGTTACCCTAAATGGAAACGAAACTTTTAATGGCGGAATGGGAGCCATGCAAAGCTATTTTGATATTAAATGGCCAGCCCTAAATAAAATAACATATAGCGTCTTTGATCAAGCGAAGAAAATGACCTCCAAAGACTATGACCCAACTAAAAACCTAATAGCAAATAGGGAGATTGACTTATAATTTCTTTAGACTCTTAAAAAGTGATTTAATAAGCTAAGCGAGCTTTAAATGCCCTTTGATTTTGTCTATCTCAGCCTGATGATGGTCTACTTTATCTTCAAGCCTATTTATAGCCTCTTTCGTAAATACCCCTTCCTGATCTAATCGTTCAAGAATTACAGTTTGTCTATCTAAGTGAAAAAACCACTTGTAGTGAAAAAAATCCTAAAATTTCTCTATTTATTAACTCGAATCCCTTGCCTCAGAAATTTCTTTATCAAAAAAAGAATGCCCGTAAACACAAACAAAGCCCCAAACCAAAAGGCCATCATCTTAAAATCTAAAGCAAGAAAACTACTGCCAACTTGTGAATACATGTAATAAAAAGGAATTCGACCGAAAATAAAAATGATCATGAGTTTTATAGTAGGGATTTCGGTAAGCCCGGCGACATGAGGCAATAGCTCCTTTGGAAAACCGGGCAACATATTTACGACAAAAAAGGTAAAAATTGTCTTATCTCCAGAGAGTTTGTGAACCCTGCGAAACTTCTTTTTACCCATCGCTTTTTCGGCAAAAGGCTGGCCGTAAATTTGACTTAAACGTACGGCAAAATAAGTACCGATTACAATAGCAATCATCATATAGATAAAGCTTTGAAGAGAGCCAAATAAGAGAACGCCCGTCATCGAAAAAAGCTGCCCCGGCACTACCGGAAAAATAAATTTTAAAGTAGCTAAGAAAATAAAAATCAGATGAGAAAAAATTCCAAAACTCGAAACAAAATCAGCCGCTGCTTCAGCATTCCAAAATCTTAAAAAGAGAAAAAGCGCCAGAAAATACCCCACGACAGTAATAGTAATTTCTAAAATGACTTTTTTATTTAACTTGCCAAAACTTTTAATTTTCATCACTTCCTATTTTAATTCCCCGAGTTGCTAAAATTTTCTTAAACATATAAAGAGCTCCCACAAAAATAAAAAAACCAATCCAGGTTTCAATCATCAATTTAAAATTCATGGATTTTAAGCTACTACCAACCCTGGAATACATATAAAAATAAGGGGCTCTACCGATAATAAAAATAGTCATCAACTTCCAAGTTGGTATTTTAGTAAGGCCGGCCGCAAAAGGCAACAGGTCGCTTGGCGTACCCGGTGTAACATGAACCATAAAAAAAGTCATGAGAGTCTTATCACCCGACAAATTATTAACCTTTTTAAATCGTCTTTTTCCAAGCCACTTTTCTACAAAGGGTTGGCCATATTTTTGACTCACTTTGATAGCAAAATAGGTTCCGACAGTAACAGCAATCATCATATAGATAAAACTTTTTAAAGGGCCAAATAAAACGCTGCCAGTCATTATAAAAACGGGACTTGGAATAACCGCAAAGATGTATTTTAGAACTGCTAAAAAGATAAAAATAAAATCGGCAAATAATCCAAACTTTATGATGAATCCAGCAACCGCCGTCGCATCCCAAAGCCCGATAAAAGACCAAAAAAAGATAAGGTAACCGATAAGAAACAAGATGATTCCCCCAACGATTTTTTTATCTTCTTTACTTAGATTTTTCATCTAAATACCTAAAAAATTTATCTTTAGCTACGTGCCAAAAGTCACTTTGTCTTACAAGATATTTAATATCTTTTTTATCCTTTAAAATTTGCTCCACTGCTTCTTCTAAAAATATGCCGTCTTGAGATCCCTTAACAAGAACAATATCGCCCGGTTTAACCTGATCCGCCAAAAATTTACCAGCCTCTCTTGCGCCTTTAAATTTAAAAAGACGCTCCGGCTTAAGACCCGATTTTAGAGCCTCTTCTGCCATGAAGTCATTTGCATCTTTGCCGACAGTAACCAAAATATCCGCCACATGGCACACCAAGGCCCCAATCTCTTGATGGGCATCCTTAGAAAACTTGCCCAACTCATTCATGCCTCCTAATACCAGAACCTTTCTTCCAACAAATCCTTGAACCGTCCTTAAGGCCGCTTTCGCACTTTCCGGACTAGAGTTATAAGAATCATCAATTATAAAAGAATCGTTTATGCCTTTAAGAGGATTCATGCGTCCATTATAGGGCCGAAAATCCTTAAAGAAAACAGCCATTTCCTCTAAAGAAAAATCATATTTATAGCCTACCGCTACCGCCGCCAAAATAGCATAAATTGAAGAATTGGCAATCGTTTTCGTATCAAATTCCGCCGATTTCTTACCAAGCACTACTTTAAATCTAGAACCGTTAACAGAAATTTTTGGATCTTTAAAGGAAACTTCGCCATTCTTACCGTAAAGAAGCACCGGAACAGAAGATTTTTTTATTTTTACCAAATCCTCATTTACAATTGCTAGTTCTCTGGTGGCCTCTAAAATTTTTAGTTTCTCTTTTTCGACCTCGGCAACGGAATTAAAAAAGCCCAAGTTAGCCGGAGTGATGGCGGTTACTACACTTATTCTGGGCTTTACGAAACTGATAAGCCAATCCATATCATGCGGCCGATCAACTCCCATTTCTAAAATAAGAATCTTTGGATAATCTTCTGCATAAGCCCTTTTAAGCCCTAAAGCAAATATCTTAAGCCAACTAAATATGTTTAAGATATTATCCGGAGATTTAGTCCCAATAACCGCAAGTGGCACGCCTATCTCAGTATTTAGACTTCCTGAAGGCGCATAAACATTATATTTTTTTGAGAGAAGATGTTTAACGGCTTCGCGAGTAGAAGTTTTACCAATAGTACCGGTAATGCCAACAATCTCCGGCTTTTGTTTTGTAAAAATTAAAATAGCAATTCTTTTTAAAATTTTTTGGATTAAATTTTTAAACGCTTTTTTCATAAATTCATTTTATCTTAATTTTAATTAAAAACTAAGCTTTTAATGAAAATTGCCGGAGCACAACTGTTGCTCCGGCAAACGGCCTCAGAAATAGGTCTAGCCGACAAGTTCAGCCATCCAGGCCCGCCTAAAAACATAAGCGATAATTACTGCAATCAAGATAACAGGCCAAAATGTATGCGTAAATAGAATTATTGCTAAGAAGCTAGGTCTGTTAATAACGAATCGCTTACTTATACCGCCATATTTGTGACGATTACCTTCCTGGGCAATAATGATCAAAATACCAATCGCTATTGCAACTAACATACCTACCGTTAGCCATATTCCCAGCCAAGAAGGACACATGCCTTGCGACCAAGGTATTGCTAATAACTGGGTTGTTGCACCGACGTAAACAATCAGTGCCCAAACCAAATGCTCCCGAGACAAAACCTTAATCCTCATAAAACACACCCCCAATTTCATCTGCAGCTTCTATGATTTTAACTCTTAAGAGTTATTAATATAAAAGAACTCAATTTGTCTAAAAAAACTTACTATCTAATAGTATACCACACTCTGAATATCTTACATTACATTGGAGTTTGGGCTGAGACTGATATTTCAGATTTTGGTATTTAGTATAATTATTTAACTATTAAACCATTCAACTGTTTCTTCCCAAGGCAAACCCTCTTTCCCAAAGTGGCCGTAAGCAGCAGTTTTTAGATAAATTGGCCTTAAAAGATCCAATCTTTCTATTATTGCTTGAGGTCTAAAATCAAAATTTTCTTTTACTATTTTTGCTAAGCTCTCGCCTTTTTCATTAACCGCTTCCACCATTAGGGGTTCAGCTTTTCCAATGGCATAAGCCACGGATATAAGAGCCTTTTTGGCAATCCCGTTTGCAACCAAGTTTTTTGCCGCAAACCGGCACATATACGCAGCCGACCGGTCGACTTTAGTAGCATCCTTTCCAGAAAATGCTCCGCCACCATGAGGAATAAGGCCGCCGTAAGTATCTACCATAATCTTTCTGCCGGTAAGTCCGGCATCTCCGTCAAAACCACCCTGAACAAATTTGCCAGTTGGATTTACCAAAATATCAATCCCATCGATATTACCAATTACCGGTTCTATAAGATGAGTGATTAATAAGGTTCTAATCTCATGCTGCTCGATACCTTCTTCATGCTGAGTACTTACTAAAACAGAATTTACTTTGCCGTCTTCTACCGTAATCTGAGTCTTTCCGTCCGGACCAAGCCAAGAAAAATTATTATTATTTTTTCTCAAATCCTCAAGGCCCTTAGAAAGCCGATGAACATCAACATTAGCTTTGGGTAAGAATTCTGGAGTCTCGTCGGTCGCAAAACCATACATAATTCCCTGATCCCCAGCACCACCGGTATCAACCCCCATGGCAATATCCGGAGATTGTCTTATTACTCGAGTAATGACTTCCAGATTATTCTTATAGCCGATTGACATATAAACTTCCCGACCGATTTTCTCATAATCTACTTCGGCAGAAGTTGTAAGTTCTCCGCCAATCATTAATAATCCGTGGCTGCCGAAAGCTTCTATGGCGGCACGACACCTTGGATCCTGCTTTAAGCACTCGTCCAAAACAGCATCAGAAATCTGATCGCAGATTTTATCCGGATGACCCGAAGTTACACTTTCTACCGCATAAGTTTTAGGGTTATAAATCATATTTTCCTTTCACTTTTCGTAATTCTGAACTTGCTTGCCCGCCTTGGGAGGGATTCAAAATCTCTCTCACATTTGGACCGAGATCCCGAAACCCTCCTTCGCTTTGCTTCGGACGGGCAGGCAAGTTCGGGATGACCCTACTTATACAAAAAAATTCCTCATATAAGGAAAGATTAGACTTTTATTTTCTGCATCTTTCCTTATACACCCATCCATTGGATAAAGCATATTTGGCTAGAGTTAGCACCTTTTCCCTCGATAAACTCGGGATAGGTTGCTAGCAGGTCTTAGGGCTAGTCCCTCGCTGCGTTCTTGATACCAATATTATTTTTTTGTGATTCTTATTTTATTATAAATAACAAGTCTAGTCAATCTCATTATTACCAACCCCAAAAAACATCTTACAATTTGTAGAAATCATCACTTTAAACTACACTTAGATATCTTCTCGCAATTTATATATCGTTTCTATTTAAAAGTAAGGGAAAGAATGGTAAAATGGTAGAAGATAAGATTCGCTTTATGAAAACAAAATCCCAAACTAAACCGCTAAAAGAGCTCCGGAATAAATATCCGGTTTTTAGCTATGATAGATTCGATTGGAAGATTAAGAATAATGATTTAGTTATTACATACAAGTTTTCCATTAAGCCTGACATCAGTTTTTCACCGACTGTTATTTTTAAAAACGTTCCTCAAAAAAACCTTGATAAAGATAGTCTCGAAAATTTTATTTTTAACCTGGGTCTTGCCGAAATCCCAACTTACTGGAAAACTACTTGCTCTCCGGAAATAGTTATAAAAACGGGCCAACTGACCATTGGTCAGATGAACTGGTGGCAAAGAGAAATCCTAAAAGGCATGGGCGAGTTTTTTTATATAAACAAAATCGATTTTACCAAGCCTAATTTCCTAAAGGTTAAAAATGAACCAAATCCCAAAGCCAAAAAATATAATGCTCGGGCCCTAAAACCTCGAAATAGAGTAATCGTTCCGGTCGGAGGCGGTAAAGATTCCGTAGTTACTTTAAATATCTTAAAAGATAAATTTGACTTAAATGCCCTTATCTTAAACACCAATACTTTAGCACCAAAGCCTGCAAGATCAGCCCTCGAGACTTCCGAAACCGCGGGCTACAAAAATCCAATTGTTATCGAACGAAGCCTGGATAAAAAGTTATTCGATCTAAATAACGGCGGCTTTCTAAACGGCCATACGCCATTCTCCCTTTACTTGGCTTTTGCTTCCACCCTGGCTGCCGCTCTGTTTGGCTACAAATACATTGCCCTCTCCAACGAATCGAGCGCCGATGAAGAAACCGTTATTTATTTAGACCAAAAGATAAACCATCAATACTCCAAGAGCTTTGAGTTCGAGAAAAATTTCGATAGATACCGAAGGAAATACTTAGCACAAGATGTTTTCTTTTTTAGCATTTTGCGTCCTCTTCATGAAATCCAGATTGCCAAACTTTTCTCTAACTACACCATTTTTTACCCAATTTTTAAAAGCTGCAACGTCGGCCAAAAAGACAACATCTGGTGCGGCAAATGTGCTAAGTGCCTATTTGCTTTTACGATGATTTATCCATTCGTCTCGACCGAAAAAATCGTAAAAATTTTCTCCTACAATCTTTTTGAGAACAAAGACCTTCTTCCCATCTTAAAATCCCTTCTTGGCCAAACCGAGCATAAACCCTTTGACTGCGTCGGCACTAAAGAAGAGACAACGGCTGCTTTATATTTATCATATCTAAAAGAAAAAAAGTCTAAGTTGCCACTATTACTAGATTTTTTTGAAAAAGAAGTTTTGCCCAAAAATCCAAACCTCGAAAAAACCGCTCACAAACTCCTTAAATCATGGAATATAAATAATCTGCTTCCCCATAAATTTGCTAAAGTCATAAAAAGGGAGATTAGAAAAAATGTTTGAAAAACACCTGGATAAAGACATTCTTATACTTGGGTTTGGATCGGAAGGCCAAAGCTCTCTTAAAATGTTACGAAAAGAATTTCCAAGAAAGATAATTGGTATTGCCGACAAGGCTGAGTTTTCAAATCTGCCCACCGAAGTAAAAGAAATCCTAAAAGATGATAATTTAACAAAACATCACTTTGGCGACGCTTACCTCGAGGCATTAGATAAATATGACGTTATTGTTAAAACCCCCGGGATTCCACCCTGCTCGCCAGAAATTAGAAGAGCTAAAGAACTGGGTAAAATCATCACCTCTCAAACAAAAATATTTTTCGAAAACGTAGAGCAAAATCAGATTATAGGAATTACTGGCACCAAGGGGAAAAGTACTACTACAACCTTGATATATAACATGTTAAAAAATGCCGATATAGATGCCATTCTAGTTGGCAACATCGGCGTACCGCCATTAGAGGCTTTGGGAACCGTCAGTGCGGGTAATTCTTCTGACGAAGCAATCTCGCCAGAAACACAAACAGAATTGCCGCAACCTAACGGGCTCGCAATGACCAAGTCTCCTTTCTTTGTCTTCGAGATGTCCAGCTATCAGCTTGATGAGCTAAGATTTAGCCCTCATATCTCTATTTTTCTAAATGCTTACGAAGATCACTTAGATTATCATGGCAGCTTCGAAAACTATATAAGCGCCAAGAAGAATATCTTTTTACATCAAGATTCAAATGATTATTTAATCATAAATAATCTTTTTACTGATATCCTTCCAGAACGCATAAGCTCTAGAGTCTACACTTTTAGTTTAAACGAAAACTTAACTAATTTTGGCTGTTTTGTAAAAAACAACGCCCTTATCTATAAAATTGGCGGAGAGGAAGAAGCAATCACTACAACCGATCATGTGGCTCTTAAAGGAGAATTTAATCTCCAAAATGCCATGGCCGCCATAATCGCTTCTAAAATCCTTGGCGTAAATAATGAAACCATCGCAAAAAGCCTGGAAGAATTTATAGCTTTGCCTCACAGAATAGAAGGAATAGGCACTTATCATGGTATTACTTTTTATGACGACTCAATTTCCACCATCCCCCAGGCTACTATCGCGGCACTTCAGACGCTAGGGGAGAATGTTGAAACCTTAATTATGGGCGGTCATAATAGGGGAATTGATTTTAGCATTCTTGGCCCGGAATTTACCAAAAGAAATATTAAAAACCTTATTTTATTTCCGGATTCAGGAAAGAACATATGGGATACCATATCGAGAACTAACCCATCTATTAAAGGCTTTTTTGTTGAAAATATGACCGACGCTATTGATATCGCTTTTAAAAATACCGATCCTGGCAAAATTTGTCTTCTCTCGCCCGCCTCTCCTAGCTTTGGCATATTTAAAAACTACCAAGATCGAGGCAACTCATTTAGAGAAGAAATCGAAAAATATAAATAAAAAGTCTTACCGGCGCGGCAAAAAAACACCATAACCGGTAAGACGTATTGCTGTTCTTTTAAGAATATTATGCGGAAATCATTAATCCCCTTTCTACCAAATCCTTAAGAAAGCCATCTACAAGATATCTGAAGTTGATCGGCGCTTCCGTGAAATCCTCTGTCAGACTCTTAAGAATCAGCTCTAAATTGCGAGACCCATCGCACATCCTCCAAATTTTCGATCCTGCGTCAATAAGGATTAATAACTGTTGGCCCTCGCACGAAACTACTAGAACCCTTTCATCAAAATCATCTTCCTTACAGCCAATCCGTAAAAAGACACAATCTAACGGATAACTATGTATTATCCCTTGCAATGATAGCCACCTCCGATATCATATCTTTACTTTATAAGCGCCTAGTAATTAAATACCGAGGTTCTCTTGCCAAAAGCAAAGGTCTTGCCAATATTCATGCAAGACCTTTTGTCTATCCCCTTTGTAACTAAAACTTTTATCTAAATTCGATTAGCCCCCTCTCTTTCGCCTTATAAAGGAAAGCATCAACCAACAGCCTTTGATTGTTAAACGATTCCCAAGGATAGCTATTCCTCGACTCTCTAACAATGCCGATGATCTCTCTTTTGCCATCGATGCTGTCCCAGATAACTAGCAGCCTTTTGCAAAAACAGCAGCTTAGACTAGGCTTTATCTGCTTAGCAACAGCTTCAAAATGTTCTTGATCCCATCCAGGCAATTTAGTAGGTACTTTATACAATGGGTACACGTAATCAGGCAAGTTACCCCCCCTCCTCTCTTGTTCTTTAAAAGCTCGTTTTTGCTATCAGATAAAAACAGCCAGCGACTAATAGATAAGTCTCAAGAGGAAAACTAAAGACATGACCGAACATGCGAATTCCTCCCTTTTTTTCTAAGTTGCGTTCAATATCTTAAAAATTCCGTTTCCGAAGCCCTTTATATTAGCACAAAATGACCATTTGGTCAAAGAAAAATAATTAGCTTATGAGATAAACACCAACGAGCATCAAAACAGCGGCAGTCGTTTTCTTTAAAACTATTTTTTTACTTGTATTTTCTTTTAGAATTTTTGGAAAGAAAATGCTCAAAACTGTGGTTATTCCAATTACAAATAACAATTGGGCAGATGATAGAACACTTACTAGACTCACATAGCCCTTAGATATGGCCGAGGTATGCAAAAAGACAGCACCTATGGCAAGGGTTTGAGAAAAAATAAGAAATGGAGTCAAGGCTTTTCCCGTTTCTTTAAAGTTTGATTTAATATCTTTTTTATAGATAAGTAATAACGGGATGATTACTAAAAAAACACCTATACGATTGTAAGCAAAAACGGTCCAAAAATCAGCAAACCTTAATAGATATTTGTTTAAGACATATTGAAAACCAACTGCAACCACCGAAAAAAAGGTTAACCAAAACCCTTTTGTTAATCTAATTTTTCTTAAATTTTCTGAATAAATAATAAATGGCCCGATAATTAAAAAAAAGATTCCAACATATCTTCTGGATGTAAAAATTTCGTTTAGAAAGATAGATGACAAAACTAGGACCATGAAAGAATCCAAACGAAGAACTGGAACCACCCTAGAGATTTCTTCGACCATAGCCGCTTTTAAATAAAGATATCCTGATAGAAAAGCAAAAACACCAACAAAAATCGCAAGTAATGCCCTCCCCAAACTTATAGAAGAAGTGTCCTTAAAGATAAAAATAAAGCCGGCGGTTATAAGACCCAAAAAGCCAAAAAATAGAGCTTGAACCATGGGATGTTTTACCCATCTTTCTAGTCCAAACTTATCCAAAATATTTAAAACCGCAAATAGAAAAGCCGAAATTAAAGTAAGCACAATCCACATAAAGGAATTTTAGCAGAAAAAAAAGCAAATACAAACTCCTCTTTAACTTTACTCATTAAAATTTTAAACATTTCTAAATAGCCTGTTTTGACGCGATCGCGTCAAAACAGGCTATTTAGAAGGTATAAGAATCTAAGAAACTGAAACTAAAGCCTATAAAAGATTAGAACCCGAACAATTTATCAATCCAAATATTTGTTAAACCAATCAGTTGCCAATTTATAAACTTCTTTCTCTTTTGGCTTCCAACCGTGCTCCATTTTCAGAATCACTTTCCTTTTAGGATCATTTGCGCTTTCATATAATTCTTCGGTTTCAGAGACTGCAAGCTTATCATCTTTGGTCCCATGAATTAAAAGAATCGGCGCGTTAATTTCAGAAACATTTTTAACAAGATCGTATTTGTCAAGATCATCCCAATAACCTGATTTAAGAAAAGTAATGGACCCGCTACTTCTTTTTTTATACGAAATTCCATCAGGGTCAAAAACGTGCATTCGCTCAGCCAAGTTTTTCGGATGAGCATTCGAGCTTGCAAGAACCATAGCGGTAACATCGGGCTTTAAAGCCAAAGCCACGCAAACGCCGTAAGATTGTGCCCAGATACCGATTCTATTACCATCGATATCTTTGTCTAATTTAACAAATTGAAGAATTGACCCTAGCTCTTCAGCCATTTTAGTAAGCGTGGTGTCGCTAAAATCACCGTCGCTTTCACCACATCCTGAAAAATCAAACCGATAAACTAAAAAGCCCTTATCAGCTAGATAATTTGCAGCCCTGTCAAACAAGCCGCCTTCGCGCTTGTCGATATTAAACCCGTGAACTAAAACGACAGTCGGGTATTTATCTTTTACTTCATTCGGAATAGTTTTAAGCCCGACCAGCTTCTCTCCGTATTTGTTTGTAATGGTAACTTTTTGTTCCTGCATACTACAACTCCCCCTCTACCTCATGATTAAACCTCTCGAAAAAATCTACCATAAAATGATGCCTGTCTTCAGCAATCCGACGGCCTTCTTCGGTCAGAATCCAATCCCTTACATATTTAGAGGACAACAAGAATTGACTATAGGCCGTCTTGACATCCGATTCGGGATCGACTTCGCCAATATCAAAATCCTTATCATAAAGCCGGGCGCCAATTTCTCCAGCAAATACAAAAGCTCTTCCAATTCCCACCGCCCCGATGCCATCAAGCTTATCCGCGTCATATAAAACCTTGGCCTCAAGAGACCTTCTTTGCCTATCGCTTTTAGACCTGTGAACCTCGATGCAGTGCACAACCTCTTCTACTTTTTCAGGCTCTAAATCCAGACCTTTTAGGATTCTACTAGCCATTTTTGCTCCCGCCTCCGCATGGCAAACCTCGCCACCAGATTTCCGTTGCTCTTCCCGCCCAATGTCGTGTAAAAGAGACGCCAATTTCAAAATCTCAACATCAGCCCCTTCTTTTTCGCCGATATGAATAGCGAGCTTCAAAACTCTTTTGGTATGCTCCCAGTCGTGGCTTGGCATAGAAGTAGAGAGCTGCTTTTTTACTTTTTCGAGCACACTTTCAATTATTGGATTTAGCAACAAGAGCTCCTCTGTTTACGTCATTGCGAGCCTGCAGGGCGCGGCAATCTTGTCTGCTTATGGATGAGATTGCTTCAGTCGCCTAGCTCCTTCGCAATGACAGAACTAATCTTTCAGTACCTGATAATAACGTAATTTTGGGATTAAATCAATGCTAATTCAATTTTCCAGAGCTGCCCGCACCTGCTCTATTACAAAATAATAATAGTCGCCATGGTCAACATATTTTTTTAAAGATTTTGGGTCTTTTAACTCCTTTATTAGCTCTTCAATCGGTATCCATTTTAGTGCTTCAACTTCTCGATCTGGAAATGTTAATTCCTCTATTTTACCCTCAAACTTTAGCAAATAGACATAGTCAATTTCGTTATTTTGCCAATCGATTTCTTTATGATATTTTGATACTTTTCGAATTCCAATTAATTTTAAGTCATCTTTGTTTACATTTAATCCGATTTCTTCTTTTATCTCTCTGATAGCTGATGTTTCTGTGCTTTCTCCTGAATCGACGTGTCCCGCTGCCGAAATATCGAAAAGCCCTGGATGGCTGTCTTTGCATTTTGACCTTAGCTGCAAAAGTATTTGTTCCTTTGAGTTATAGATCCAGACATGAGCAGCCTTATGCCATAAACCTTCTTTATGTATTTCTTGTTTAGTTTTTGCGATCCCAATCGGATTTCCATTTGAATCTAAAGCATCAATTAGCGTCATAATATCTCCCATATATAAGTTAGTGATAGACTGACTTTACCACATTTCTTATACTAGCTAATATTATAGTTATATTATTTTCATCGACAATAATCTGCTTCATTTATTCTCTCTTGCCATTCCTGCCCTCTCCTCCGTCATTCCCGCGAAGGCGGGAATCCATCCTCTATCGCTTCTCTATGCCTGTAAGCGATTAAGTTTGGCAGATTATCCGGATCAAAATAATTCGCTTCAGAAGCTTCTTCATTAAGCTTAAGATTACCACCCAATATCTTCCCTAAATATATTATATCAATATTTATGCCTCTTGGATCATTATCAATCATATAAACTCCAGCAAGTCCCTCGATTTTGACATCGAGATCAGTTTCTTCTTTTGCCTCTCTGATAGCGGCATCAGTTGGCTCTTCGCCATAATTTACGTAGCCACCGGGCAAGCACCAGTAATCTTTTAAGGGTTCGTTTGATCTCTTAATTAGCAAAACTTTTCCCTCATTCTCTAATAGCATACTAGCAACCGGCTTTGGGTTGTTCCAAAAAATAAAAGAACAATTGGGGCAAACAAGACGACTTATGTCATCAATTGTTTTCCTTGCAAGTTCTGCCTTGCAGGTTGGACAAAACTCATACTCTTTTTCTCTCGGATTCATAACGCTAATTCTTCTTTACCTTTCTTTTCCGTCATTCCCGCGCAGGCCGGAATCCTGATATTTCTTAGTCTTAGGGTCGTTCCCTTCCGAGGGTTCGACCCTTTTAGGGAAATTTCCCAAGGTTCATTAAATTAAAAAGTCACAATTTCATTCTCTATCAGATAATCTCTTACAATATTATAAATAAATTTATGACCGGCAGCATTCGGATGAAGACCGTCCCAATGAATTAATTCCTCGAGATTTCTTTCCATAAAAGTTGGGTAAACATTTATGAAGCGTGTTCCTCTTTCCTGACAAATCTCCTTTAAAGCGTCGTTATACTTTTCTATTTCTTTATTTTTGTAGTAAAGATCCTCATTGAGCCAAAATGGGCTAACTTTTTCCTCTAAAACGGGTGTTGGTCCAACAAAAACAATTTCATGAAAACGATCCTTTGACTTATCAACTAGCTGTTTTATATTTGATTTAAAGTCATTAAACCCTGTCTTATTATCATCAGCTTTCTTAGAAAAAGCCGAGTCATTAAGACCTACCGAGAAAATTGCAACTATTTTTTTCTTCGGCGGAAAATCATCTACGTTCATGTCTTCAAAAGGCATTCTCATCCGACTAGACACCTCTGCTTCAAACCTTTTTTTGATGCCCTCACTAGTATCGCCGGAATTACTGAGATTATATACATACCAATAGGATGCCTTTTCGATAAGTTTATCATCAAAGTTTTTCTCGTCAATATAAGATCGTAAGCGATTTGCCCAACCTCCTTTTGCGTCCCAACATCCGTAACTAATGCTTGAGCCTAAAACAAAAATATAAGGCATATTATTTTAACTCCTCCAACTTTCTTAACGCCTCCTCATACATCGGCATGGTAGTTATTAATATAATTTTCGGCTTGAGGATAATATCTTTTCGCTATCTCAATTCCCTTTTCGGTTTTAACCTTATTAAACATGCCTTTTATTTTCCGTAAACTAACTTCTTTAGCCTCGTCTATAGGCATCTTTTTTAGTTGTTTTGCCATGAAAAATATATAGGTGTCTTCTAAAAATGCAATACCGTCAGCGTCTCTAACCACCACATCTTCAATTGGCACTTCTTCGACAAAATATTCGCCTTCTTGAACCATGGAATGATGAATAATTGCAGATAGGATTTTGTCCTTAACACTATTTTCTATTCCCCATTGCTCGAGGAGGTCCTTTGCAGTCTTTGCGCTTTCTTCGGCATGAACCGGTCCGGCATCCGCCCCAATGTCATGAAGTAATGCTGCAATTTCTGCCACAAACGGATCTCCACCATATTGATTAGCTAGTTCAACTGAATATTTTCTCACCAGTTCTACATGCCTTAAATAACTATCGTCAATACGACTTACGGGAATGTTGTTTCTAAAATAATCATCTGCTTTTGCAACAATTTTTGCTCTCAATTTTCCTCCTATTAAAAGACCTATAAAATCATTTGCTATAACTCGATCTCCATCATGTCCTCACCTAAAATCACTTCGCCATCAAAGCCCTCCTTAACTTCAGCTACTAAATCTTTGTCATAATTAATAGAACGAAAATGACTTAAGACAATTTTTTTCACGCAAGAATTTTGGCAAATTTCTGCTATTTCGAATGTGTTAGTGTGCACTTTGTCCGGCACGGAATCTTTAGAGTTCGAGGCATCCATAATCGCAATATCAACATTTTTCGTAGCGTCCTCAATTCCTTTATTTTTTGGTGTATCACCCGAAAATACTATCGCCTTACCCTCTGCTTCAAAACGATAAATATTTGACACAACATTTAAATGCTCTACTTGAAAAGCCTCAACCGTAAAATCATCAAAATCTTTTTCACCGTCTAGATCTATGCCTTGAACCCATTTCCACCCTGACATAGACTCCAGCTTAAAAACCTTGCCCAAATCATCAATTAGTTTTTGAGTATCTCTTGGCCCATATACAAATAGTTCCTTCTTAGGTTCTTTTTTATCTGAAAGATAATTTATAAATCGTCTAAAAATAATTGCGAATAAATCTGTTGCGTGATCAGCATGTTGGTGAGTTATATAAATAGCATCTAAGTCATCAGGATTAACATCTAGTTGTAATAGTTTTTGCTGAACGCCACTTCCAGCATCAATTAAAATCTTCTTGTCATTTATTTCCAACAAATACCCCGGTCCGCCATGTTTTAAATCAGCAATAAACGACCCTGTGCCAAGTAATGTAATTTTCATGATTTTTCCTTTCACTATTCGCCTTAAGAGAGGGTGGAGAACTACATTAATGCACTTCTCGACTTCGCTCGAAGAATAATAATATTTTCCTCTATATTACCAAAAAGTTTACAAGAATTAAAGGAAAAAAGACGAGCCAATAAGGGTCGTCTTTTATTGCAGTCAGAGAAATGATGATCGCTAGACTTTAGCTAGCAGCCGCTCTCCACTATGCAGGTATTTCTTGATGATGTCGGTAACTTCGCCGTCGCCTTGTTCGTCTTTGCCGACAATAGCATCGATACCGCTCCAATTCGAAACAGCATTTTCTCGATTGGCAAGAATAATCTCGCTGCTGGTACGTAAAATTACGAGAGGCCTTTCTCTACCAGAATGCCTGGCACCGCTGTAAAGATCGCAAGCCAAGGTAAATCCGCTATGGTCATCAGTGATACCGCCGCCGTTTTCGGGGATACATAGATTGGCGACTATAACGTCGACATCCAACCCTCCTCGGATTTGACGAATTGCTTCTTCGCCATCGCTGGCGTAACGAATGACGACACCCGAGACCTCATCGATAAGTGTTTGTCCGAGTTTCAATCGATCCCAAGGCGTGCTTCCTACTACCAAGATATACTTTACCATGACTCTTACCTCCTCAGATTGTTCGTGTACTATATCGTTCCTATATTTACCACAAAACGAAAAGAAACTCAATCATATTTCCTAGGTGTTGAATATATATTTTTACCCAAAAAGGGTAACGGCTGACTGTTTCCTCAAACTAGGTTTGGAAGAAATATAGAACAGTCAGCCGCCTTTTGCATAAAACTTTTCTTGTGGGGAATCAATGGCAATGGATTATTGTACGGGCGCCGTGGCGCAAGACCTCATGATTCCAGCAATATTATTAATGCTTCCCTTGTCTCTGCCAACGATTACTCCATATGCATCAGCGAGAATGCTGTCCTTTGGCCCCCGACTACTGAAAGTCAAGATGGGCAAATTCCTATCGGGAAACCCTTCATCTTCATAAACCCTTTCTAGTAATTCGAGACCATTCTTTAGCAGCCCCTTTTCTTTTTGAAAGCTGACAGCCGCATCGATAATCGCTGCCTGCACGTCTCTTCGCTGAATAAGAAACAACGCCTCCTCGCCATCCTCACTATAGTGAATTGAGATTCCGGGGATTTTCTCCCTCAATGTGTAGCCAAAAACATTGCCGCACGAACCATAGCACACTATTAAAACCCTCGGACATAACATAATGCCACCCTCCCCCTTAAAGTAAAAGAACAATATTATAAGTCCTTTTTATCATAAAATTAAATATCAAGCAATCTTTACCTTAGATTACTTCTGGTCTCCCCTACCTCTTCGGGCGAAAACGGCGGCGTGATCATAAGAAGCATTTTCATGGAGCCGGTATAGGCAAATTCCGCTCCTACTGGAATCTCTACTGCCATACCGGTAGAAACATCAAACCTTTTGTCATTAATAATAAAATAACCCTTTCCTTCAAGAACATAGTAAACATGAAGGATCGTTTGAGATACGACAAAATTATCGTGGCCCTCATGAGAATCCACATAGTAAACTTCTAATTCTTTATTTTCCAGAGGAAACTGAAAACCGTCCAGGCCTTTCTGGGTAAAAGTTGGCAACTCTGGTTTTTGTTTTACGAAATTGAACATATTTTCTCCTTAAAAGGGTTGAACCCTCGGAAGGGTTCAACCCTTTTTCGAGGCGTCACCCCATAAATTTAACTGCGTCTACATCTCCCATCAATATATCTTTCGGTCTAGTTAGCATAAAAACAATTATCTCGGCTACATCTTGAGGATCCATCATCCAAGGAGTTACGCCTTTGGGAAAGCCGGAAACGTCAAACATATTGGTTTTCATTCCACCAGGATAAAAGCCCATTACCTTAATACCTGTGCCTTCTAGCTCTCCTTTTAAAGTATCGTTAAAGCTTCGAAGCGCCCATTTTGTCGCCGAATAAACCCCCCACTCCGAAGCACTTTCCTTAGCAGCCGAAGAAGCAACATTTAAAATCTGGCCGTCTTTTTTGGCTTTCATAATAGGTAAAACAGCTCGAGCCATAAAGATGGGCCCCATGGAATTTACTCCAAAAAGCTCTTTTATTTTTTCCGGAGAGTGGCTTTCGGTCGATCCCTCATACCAAACTCCGGCATTATTTACCAAGATATCAATGGTTCCAAATTTACTTTTGATGTCGCTTACCGTTTTTTCGACTTGTTTGTCATCGGAAATATCGCAGGCAAAATACTCACTTTCGACTCCTAAAGCATCAACTTCCGCCTTTGATTTTTCGAGCTTTTCTTTAGTTTTAGAGACTAGCGCTAACTTTGCCCCCTCTTTGGCAAGTCTTAAAGAAAGGGCTTTTCCCAAGCCATCACTAGCACCGGTTATCACAACAACTTTTCCTTTTAAATCGGTCATATTTACCTCTTGTTTATATGTCGTTCAAAACTTGATCCGAAAATCTGGCTCTTCTGGATTCCCGCCTTCGCGGGAATGACAGAGAAGAAAATTAATAACTTCTTGCTTAAATTTTATCTATTTTCTTTTGAAGAGCTCTTTCTACATCGAGCTCCATGGATCTGGCAAGTAGGAGATTAGTAATAATAACGTCCGCCTTTTTAGTTCTGGGACTTCCAGAAATACCTAGAATTTTCATAAAAAAAGCCGATTAACTGGCCTAATTATAGCATCTCAAAAAGGCATGCTCAAGCGAAAATACTTGACTTTTTAGGAAGCTGATCGCAAGGATTGGCACGGTACCCTGACATAGGGCAACAACCCAACGCAGAGTGCCAAGAAAGGCGAACTTTATGAAAAGTTCGCCTTTTCCTTTTCTGAAAATTATGTTAAAAAATTATTTCGTTTTTATGGCTGTCTAAAAAATAAGTCTCTACCTCTCCCCCACAATACTTTTCTACTAAAAATGCTAGTTCTTTAGTGCCTTCCTTAACCTTTTCCTTATCATCTTCAATTATCCCTTCTACCACCAACATAGCGTTTATTGTTTCTTCGGTAAGCTTTGTTTTATCAGCCTCGCGCCAATTCCAGCGGCGACATAATACTTCTTTGCTTTCGTCTACATAAATAATTTCGCCTGATTTTGGCGGTTCGTTTTCCGTACCAAAAAGCGGTACAAACCGCTCCGTACCATCGGCTTCGGTGAGACTTACATCGCCACTCACTTTATCCAAATCCTCACCGCCAACCGGTAAAACGTATTTTAAGGAAATATAGTTATATAAATCGACTAACTTATTAATACTGGAAACGTGATCGCCTTTTAAAATGCGCCTCACCATGGCCTCGGCCGAACACCTTCTGGACTCAGCTCCCATGTCCTTATAAACCCGACGCCAGGCTTTTAAAGATGGGTGGTCGGGAATGGTTAGGTTTTCAAACTGTTTTGAAACCTGAGCCTCAGCTTCTTTTATGAGGTTTTGGATTTCCTGGTTAGAACCGCTATTGTCTGCGCCTTTTATAATAACCACTCCCAAAGATGCTTCCGGATACCTTTTTAAAACCTGGTCACTTATTGATATTTTCATTTTAAATCCTTTTTTATAATAACCCGATAATCGTTAAAACCATTTAATTTATAGAAATTAATACCCCGGCTATTTTCGGACAAAACATCTACTATCAAGGTATTTGCACCGTTTTCTTTAGCCCAAATTGTAAATCTATTAGTCAGCTCTGATCCAATTTTCTTATTTCTAAAGCGCTCATCAATAAAAGTAGTATTAATTTCTGCAATTCGCAAACTCCTTAAATAATCTGGACTCTCTTCCAAACTTCCAGTTAAGTAACCAACTATTTGATTATCCTCTTCACAAACTAAAGTATAATGCTTCGGATTAGTTAAAAAGTTCTTTATGCATTCTTCACCTTTAGATTCACCTGGCCAATCAGTTTCTAAACCATAATTATATTCACTGTGTTGAACAAATAACAACACAAATAGTCTTTTAACCCCTTCAAAATCTTCAATTGTCGCTTTACGAATTTTCATTTATCTTTCCTTTTTACCAAACCTCTAAATGTAAAAGCCTCATAGTCTAGCATATCGATGCCTTTTAGTTTAAATATTTGAGTGGTTGAGCAGATTTTTTTGTCTTTCTCGTTTAACCCAATTAACTTAATTGCTTCATCAATTCTTTCCCAAGTAGGAGCTTCTATCTCTAAATAAGGTTCAAGTCCGGGATAAAAATCGATATCAAATTCGATGTCTCCAAACATATATCTAATCCGTCTTTTTTCCTCATAAAATTTCTGGATTAATCCAAGCTTAAGGACAATTTTTTCGGCCTTTTCGTAGCTATCTATTATGATCTCGTACTCTTCCATCCCTTCGTCATTTTCATGTCTTTTTTGTTTTTTTCCCACAATTCTGTGCTTAAACGTAAGAGTGATTTTATCCCCTTCGTCTCTAAGCCGAAGCCAAGCGTTTTCTTTATCCAGCTTAAACCCAGGATAATCAAAAACCTTTATCCTATATACCTGGTCAAAGATCTTTTTTGCCCCAAGCTTTAGAAGTTTTTCCTCCATCACTTCCGGGTCTATACTTAAAAATTTAACTTCAATTTCTTGCATTAATTTCCTCTATTTCCACTGGATAAATCACTTTTTTAATTACTTTTCCCTTTCTATTCTTTCCTTGATTTCTCCCATTGTTTTTAGAAATTCTTCTTCTAAATCGATATTAAGTTCGCCAGCAATCACAATAACAGACCACAAACAATCAGCCAGCTCATGAGCAATTTTTTCGTCAATATTTTCTATTGTTCTAAGACCGTCTCTAGCCATCATAAGCCTTAAAAGATCCCCGACGTCGACAGCAAAACCCTGAGCATATGCCGAAACACCCCATGCTTTTTCACCCTTAGCTTTGTTAAGATTACCGTACGCATCCTTTATTTCGATGGCTTTTTTAGATAGATCTTTGAATTCCATTTTAATTTCTCCTAGATTTTACTTTCTCTATTTTCCATTCCAAGGCTTTTTCCACATCAACTTCCATAATATCGGCAATTAGAAGAATGGTTATTAAGGCGTCGGAAACCTCCGCTCCCAAGCTTTCTTTACTATAAGCATCCAATTTATCCTGACGTTGCAGCGAGCAATATGAGAGAATATCTTCCGAAAGCTCTCCCATTTCCTCATAAGCTTTAGCAAGATGAGCCAATACTTCTTTCTCCGGATCAGGTATAGGAAATCGCTCTCTTAAGCTTTGTCTTTCCTCGCCAATAAATTGGAGTAAATCTTTAAATTCCATGAAATCATTTTATCATAAAACTTTGATCAATTTCCATCAATATCTTAGATGACGTTTTTTCAACGATCGTTGAAAAAACGTCATCGACGTCATCTAAGGTGGAAAATTTAGCACCTCGAATTTATTAGTAGCTATTATATTGACATATAGACACAGATGCAATATTTTGGAATCAAAAAATGGCCTTTTAAAGCCAATCTTTTACTTAGCCCTGCAACAAACTCAGGGCATTTTCCGCTGCGGTGGAAAAATGGTGGGGCGTTTTGGAAGAAGCTCGAACGATTTTTGAGAAAAACCCTGATTAATTCTCTTAAGAAGTGGGTAAATTAATACATTGGGGAAAACAAGCCTTTTCTAGAAAATTTTTGTTTTTTAAAATGCGTTGATTGCAAAAGTTTTTTTCTTTAGGGATTTAAGGGCTTAAGATTTTTTGGAAAAGCACTACCTTTTAATGTCGGCTTTTACTTTTTCGGGGAAAGAGCAAAAGCCGACCGGTGATTTTATTTTTTTAGCTCAGCTTTTTAGATTTTGGCAACTTGAAAATATTGTAATTGCTCGCTAATTCTGTTATGTTTTGCCTATAATATTTTACCACCGCAAGCGATGGTATAAATTAAGGTATTTTGATCTTAAAATTGATTGATTGTTTATCCTGTACCTTACCATAAGAAGGTGTAGGTTGGGCTTGGTTAAGGCTAGGTAAATTGCGAGGTTAATAATTATGTTAGAACTATCACCTATAACAAAGAAACAACAAGAGATACTAATACTCATATACAGATTTAGGTTTTTAAATAGAATCCAAATACAGACACTCTTAAAGCACAAGAATAAAAAGACTATTAATGTTTGGCTAAACGATCTAAGAAAAAAAGAATACGTAGAAAGAATATACTCAAATACATTCGGAGAAAATACTAAGCCGGCTATTTACTACTTAAGCTTAAATGGGATTAGGTTTTTAAAAACTACCAAGATTGAACCGGAAGCTTTAAAGAAGTTTTATTACGAGAGGATAAGGACAGAAACGTTTATTGAAAGGTCTATACTGCTGGGGGATATTTATCTTGAGCTTTTGGAGATATCAGAAAGCGCTAATAATTCTAAGGTATCGGAAAAGGAAGAGACTTCTGGCGGTTTTAAAGAGAAAATACAAAAACCGCCAGACAAGGTTAAAAAAGTCAAATATGAAATGTGTCTATCGAGTGACTATGCAGCTTTTGGTAAATATGAGGAATCTGATTTGCCATTTGAAGAACTGGTTAGGGAGTTAAAACCCCATGCTTACATTTTAAGAAAGAAACATGGCCATAAAAAGCATTATTTCTTGGAAATATTATCAGATATTCCTTTACCCTATTTAAGGCAACGCCTTAAAAGATATTTAAAGTTCTTTGAGAGTTTTAACTGGGAATATTCGGAAGAACCTACGCCGGTTTTTTTAATTATTTGTCCCAACAAAAGAGTTAGGGTTTATGTGGCTGGATATATTAGAAAAGCTTTATATACCCTGAAAGAAAACGAAGAAGAACCAACCTTTGACGTTCAGATTACGACAGTTGAGGAAGTGAGAAAATTAGGGATTACTGGGGAAGTTTGGAGGATGATAAGGTAATTATTTATTTTGTTTGTTATCAACCAAAGTATTTTTATTTGGATAGCAACACATTACATTATCTAAATATTGGATACCACAAAAGTACTTGCATATCGAAATATTTTTTACTGCACATTTATGAGTATTAGTCCTTTCTTCTTCATTCCATGGACATTTAGTCTGCTTCCAAGAAGTTTGATCACCTGAAGTAAGATCAATATCCATATTTGCACCATCTAAAATTCTTGTCTTCATATCTAACCTTTCGTTTAATTTCATTAGATCAATAATAACCCACTTTCCCTTTATAGAAAATAATTCAAGTCTAAAGCTTTACAAACAGAACAAAATGAATAGCCTATTAACTTCAAAAAGCACCGGGTTTCAATTTGGATTGAGAACATGGTTTTTGCTCTTTTCTCCTCCTGAAGCCACACTCTGTAAATCCATAGAAAGAAGGTCATAGAACAAACTATCTGCTTTCTTTACCATTTTCTTTATTTAGAACAGATAAACCGCCATTAACAAAATAAATGCGATTCATTAAGAAACTCCCCAAAATTGTTAGACAATAATAAATATTGAGCTGATTTGGATTCTCTATTAATTCTCCGTATTGTTCTAAACTTGATATTTCCCTGCCTCCATGGACAATTTCATTACGTAATGAATACAGTTCAATGACTGCATTACGAATTCTAAGACCTTCTAAACTGTCTTTAGCTACAACTGAAGCAATTAAATCGGCTTTGTATTCCTTCTTAACTTCTTCTTGACTACTTACTGCCAATAAGGAATCAAAAGCCGTAGTCATATATATTGCTTTAACATGGTCTTGGGTAGTTTTCAGACTTTCATAATACCAATATGCTCCGTTTTTTATTGCTCTTTGTTGTCTAACTATACTTTTGTTTGTTTTATCCTTAAATAATATTTTTGAAAATAAATTAGAGAGTACTTTATTTGCATTATCAAAAGGGGTATTTTTATTTTGGAGAATTTTATCAATTTTAGTTAGTTCAAATTTTGTAAGATCAAATTGTTTTCTTGAAATGTATTGGTTATCCTCAGTTGATTCATTTAGAACACGAACATGCGCACCAGTCGAGAGAAAAACACCGTAAGTATACTCAGAAGTAAACCTAGCATATGTTGCATCATCTTGTGGTTTTAAAATATTTAATGCAGTATATATTCCTAATATAACCTTGAATATATATAAAGGATCAATTGTATTAACTTGAATAGTTCCGTATTCACTTATATATCCTTTTCCAGTAACTCGAAGCAATAAATCATTTTCTTGTATCTGACTTCCTCCAGACTGAAAATTTAAATAAGAGCTTAATAAATCTTTTGCTTGATTCTTTTCAGAATAAGGTTTCATCAATTCACTATTTACCGATAAAACTTCAATATTATGGGCAAACGCAATAGAAGACAATACCTTATCACATTTAGGTAAACGAAGAAGAAAATGGTATTCAATAGGTATTGACGTTAATATACTGTTTACTTTATTAGTAATTTCGGTAGTGTCGACTTCTGTTATTTCGTTAAGTGTTATTTTGCCCTTATACTTTGAGTCATCATACTTAACCTTTTCTAATACCTCCTTAAAAGCCAAATCGCGGATTATTTCACTTACCACAGTTGCCGTTATAATCTTTTTCCCAAATGAATCAGCGATTGTTTTAATTTTTGATTCATCACCCTGAAACTTTTGTGGCAATCGCCCTTTAAATTCAAAATTATCTACTATTTCTTTTAGCAGTATTAGGATATGAGTTTTTGATTTGTTTACTTCCATTTCTTCGTTAGTTTTATTTGAACTTTCCACCTATTTTTATCCCCTTTTATGATATCCTCTAAGCTCACTTTCCTATCACATCCTTGGATTTTTCCTTTTCTGGCGAATAAGTGATTATCTTAAGTTCTTGCCCATATGACTTAATGACCTTGTTAATTTCTTCTACAGCTTTTCTTGCCTGTTTTAAGAAAATATCAATTTCCTCCTCAACTGATTTTATCGATTTCGGGGCTTTTGTTTTTTGCATATGATCAATAAGTTCTTTTGGATTATTTGGATGTTCTTGGTTTAGCCCCGAAAAGAAAGCTACCATCCTTCTTAATCGATGTCTTAAATTGCTCATTTTCGAATAGGCATCTTTAATAGCCGAAGCCATATTATCGTTTGGTATCTTAGTCAGCATTCCAGAAATAATAAGATCTCTATGGCGTACATCATCAAGACAAATAAACAATTCTTCCGATGTTAATCGCCAAATAGAAACGCTATTCTTAATTCTACTTAGCTCTGACGAATTTTGAGACTTGTCATTAATTTGCTTGAATGTATCCTTGTTGTTTTGTAGTAAATCTTCGATTCTTATTATATTATCAACAAGCTCCTCTCCTACATAGCGAGCAATAGAGATATAGGTGTTTTCAGTCTCTTTTTCTTTTCTTTCTTGATCAACCTTAGTAGCCGAATATAGAGGAAGAGAAACAGCAATGATTGTTGTGAGAAGCATAAACAGCGCGGTTATTATAGTTAAATTAATATCATATTGAGAAACACCAATTTTAAAGCCCGAGAGGTAAAAACAAACCAATAAAATCACAAAGAGAAACAGCAGTGTGATATTAAAACGTTTATCCTGAAATAATTTCATACCGAATTTCCTATCTCCTATTCCAAATCACTTTTACCAATATTGCATTTAGAACAGAGGGTTTGTAAATTTTCAAGTACTGTCTCACCACCATTTGCCCATGCTTTTATGTGATCAACATGCAGAACAATACTTGGATCGGTTGCTGGCGACCTTCCGCAAATCTTACACTTGAAATTATCACGCCTCATCACAATAAAGCGAAGTCTCCAATTTATGCCCCGCTTGGTTTTATGCAATGTTGATGGCTCAACTTCCAAATCTTTAATTTCTTCTTCTGATGAGACAGTTTCTTCATTGTTAATATAAGAAATAAATTTTTCTAATGCCTTCCGCCAGGTACCAAAACGGTTTTCGTAAGTTCCAGCATGATATTTAGAAAGCGGTTTTTGAACCTCCTGATAACGTGGCTGCCGGCCAAGCTTTATCCATATCTCTTCTAAATTTTTGAATAAATCTTCCTCGGGAATGTTCGCTGGTGTTCTAGTTTTCTGTAATTGGGCTTTTTCTAAAGCATTAAACCAGCTACCGAATCTTCGAAGACATGTAGTACTACTATATTTGCCATTCAAATTATATTCCTCATGGGTGATAGAACCTTTGCCCAATTTTTTGGCAACCGATACTAAATCTTCGATGAGAAGATCGTCAGGAATGTTTCTATGGTAATTGTCTAATTCAAATTTCATAATCTCTTTTCATTAAATCATCAATGCTAACACCGAGAGCATCTGAAATTTTCTTAACCGTTTCAATAGTAGGATTAGGAGTTGAGCCAGCCTCAATTTTGGCTATTGTGTGAAAAGCAAGATCAGCTTTTTTTGACAGTTGGTCTTGTGAGATACCAAGTTTGTTTCGATATTTCTTGATATTTTCGCCGATTATAGATTTATCTTTTGACATGTTCGTATAGTTTTACTATTATAGTTAGTAAATAATCACTTTTTTAATTATCAATAGTTAGTATATGAGATTTTTATCATTTTAGCAAATTAAAAAGGGAGTCTCCTCATGCGCGCGCACGGGAAGGGCGGGGCAAGCGCATCTATCAAATATGCTTTTCCAAAAAATCTTAAGCCCTTAAATCCCTAAAGAAAAAAACTTTTGCAATCAACGCATTTTAAAAAACAAAAATTTTCTAGAAAAGCGCCGCC
>LBWX01000003.1:114834-229321 GCA_000995065.1 candidate division CPR2 bacterium GW2011_GWC2_39_35
TCTGGGGTTTCGCCCCTTGCTTCTTCAGGCAAATTCCGGAGTAAATCGTATTCTTTTTTAAAACTTATCTTCAACTTTCCGCCTATTAAAATGCGGTTCCTGTGCGTTTAAGCACAGAAAGCATGAGAATATATTAAAATAATCCGCTAAATATATTTTCAGGCTTTGAGCCGTAAGGGTTTCCGCCCTAAGGCGAACTTTGGCAAGATTTATCCCCACACCAAATTGTCGGTGTAATAAAAATTAGAAAGCATTTGAATAAGAGATAAAATACATATAACTAAAGCAAGGAGGGATTTATGCTAAAATACTTCATCTATTGCAGAAAGTCGTCCGAAGAGGAAGAACGGCAGATTTTATCTATTGAAGCCCAACTCCAAGAGTTAAGAGACTATGCCAGGCAAAACAATCTTTTTGTAATTAAAGAATATACCGAAAGCAGGACAGCTAAAGAGCCGGGCCGACCAATATTTAATCAAATGCTTTCTGAAATGGAAAAAGGGAACGCTTCGGGAATTTTAGCGTGGAATCCAGATAGGCTTGCTAGAAACAGTATTGATGGAGGGAGGATTATTTATTTGGTAGATACAGAGAAAATTAAGGCGCTAAAATTCCCCACCTTCTGGTTTGATACCACTCCTCAAGGAAAGTTCATGTTAAGCGTTGCCTTTGGACAAGCCAAGTATTACACCGACAATTTAAGAGAAAACATTTTAAGAGGCATAAGACAAAAGTTAAGGCGTGGCGAATTGCCGGCAAAAGCTCCCCTTGGCTACTTTAACGAGCCAAGACTACGAACCATTGAACCCGACAAAGCAACCTTTAACAAAATGAAAAATATCTTAGAGCTTTTTGCCAAAGGAAACCACACCATAACAGGGATCCAAAAAGAAATGTTTTCTCTTGGCTTGGCTTCAAAAACCGGAAAACCTATTCATTTGTCTTCTATTGGGTCAATGCTCACCAATCCTTTTTATTATGGTTATTTTAAATACAGAGATGAGCTTGTTAAGGGAAGCCACAAGCCAATGATTTCCAAGAAACTCTTTGACCAGATTCAGGCATCTTTAGACTCAAACGGAAAACCCCGAAAAGTTAAAAAACCACAAGCTTTTGATTTTCTTAACTTTGCCCTGTGTGGCGAATGCGGTTATTCCATTACGGCAGAAAAACACGTAAAAAAGAGCGGGTTAAGGTTTGTATATTATCGCTGTACCCATAAAAGCAAAGTAAAGATTTGTGGGCAACGTGGTTTTTTGCGTGAAGAAGAATTAGCCGAACAAGTTATCAATATTTGTCAAAAAGTTTCTATTCCCGATGAATGGAGAGATAAGTTTCTTGGGAAGGTGGCTGAGTGGGAGCAAGAACAAAACGACTCTTCGGGAACTTTTGCTCAAAACATAAAAGAGAAGATGGGAGGGGTGGATATAAAGATAGAACGTTTATCGGAAGGGTATCTTGAAGGCGCTTTTGAACTGCCGGAATACCATGAAAAGAAAAACCAGCTTGTCGAACAAAGAAAGGATCTGGAAGAAAAACTTGAGTGTTTTGAGCAAAAAGGAAATCATTGGCTCGAACTCCTGAAAAATTGGATTTTGGAAGCCAACCAAGCAGGAAATCTTGCCAAAACAAAAAATTTCCCCGGAATGAGGAATTTCTTGAAAACCGTCGGCTCGAACCGCATTTTAATAGGCGGAAAGTTGAAGATAAGTTTTAAAAAAGAATACGATTTACTCCGGAATTTGCCTGAAGAAGCAAGGGGCGAAACCCCAGAGTGGACCCGATCGGGATCGAACCGACGACCTCTTGCGTGCCACGCAAGCGCTCTGGCCAGCTGAGCTACGGGCCCAAAAATTCATTTTTACACGGGTAATTATATCAAAAAAACCTGATTTCGTAAATAATTCTTTGGACCCCCGGGTTCCAGAACGAAATGCACCATTCAGGGTATAATATTGAGTCTTGAATAGAGGCAAAATGAAAGAAAAGAAAGCGCTCCGGGGTTTTAACATAATTTTATAAAATCTCATAACAAATGTTATGAAGTTTTGTAAAACCTGTCCCCGGAGCACTAATCCTCATATAGCTATCGCGAAGCTCTCTCTATACACGCCTGGTTCTCTCGGAAGTCTTCTCCTGCCGTTGATAATCGCATCAACAAACAATCCGTATCGCGTGCAACCCTCCTTGCGTTCGTTACTGCATTGTCTGCAGTCCCTCCGAATTGCATCTTCTGCGACTACCTTCATTCCAATCAGCCTTCCCGATGGAAAGAGATCGATGGTCGAATGACCAAGAAATCCACTGCACATCGCCATACATGCTTTAATTCGTTCATAATCGGATTGGGCGGGCTGGCTGCAGTCTTTTTTCCTCAACTCGCCAAGATTATGACCCTTCATAAATACCTCCTCGTAAAGCTCCCAACATTTTACTGTAAAAAAGCAACCCAATAGATCCCTTATGCTCTGTATACTACCTTGTTAAGTAAAACGCAATACTAAAAATCATTCCATCTTTGAAGCATAAAGAATAAAGGCTATAGAGAAGCATTTATTTTGAAGATATTTTTTAAGAAAAAATTAATATTTTCTTAATTTAAATGTTGTACACCATGAGTCCTGTCCGGTAAAGAGGGCTACCCTTTTTGTCGTCATATATAAGACGCCCTAATACTTCATTCCGAACTTACCAACTATTACATCGATAAGCAGTTCTCAACCCACTTCGTGGAGTCGAACAATAAGATTCCGTTTCCGAAGCCTTTTATTTATTATTCTCTGTTTCCTCTATTTTTCACCCATTCACCCATCGACCTATTTACCTATTTTTACGCCTTATTCTCCACCAAGGCTTTTATTCGAAGCTCATCACCATCACGGGTTATAGCCACGGCACTTCCTTCTTTAACCTCGCCTTTTAGCACAGCGGAAGCCAGTGGATCTTCGATTAAATCCTGAATTGCGCGCCTCAAGGGTCTTGCGCCATTATCAATATCGAACCCTTTTTCAACTAACAAGTTTTTGGCATTCTCTGCTACTTTAAGCTTTATGTTTTGCTCCGAAAGCCTTTTGCCGAGATCACCTAGCTGCAAGTTTACAATCTTTTTGATGTCATCTTTGTCCAGTGCTCTAAAAGAGATAATCTGATCAACACGGTTTAGGAATTCCGGTCTAAAAGTTTTTTTAAGTTCGCCAAAAACTCTTGATTTAATCTCCTTTTGTTTTGTTTCCATTTCTTTTTTCTCTTCTTGGTCATGAAGCCCAAAACCAAGGATAGAGGAAGAGTAAAGATTTTTAGCACCAATATTGGAAGTCATGATGACAATCGTATTTCTAAAATCAACTTTAGTCCCCTTGGCGTCGCTCAAATAACCATCCTCTAAAATCTGTAAAAGCATATTAAACACTTCGGGATGAGCCTTTTCGATCTCGTCAAAAAGAATCACCGAGTACGGTTTCCGCCTTATTTTTTCGGATAACTGGCCGCCTTCTTCATAACCCACATAACCCGCCGGAGCTCCAACCAATCTAGAAACATTGTGTTTCTCCATAAACTCCGACATATCAATTTTTATTAGCTGTTCCTCGGAACCAAACATCTCGGAAGCAAGGACTTTAGCTAGCTCAGTTTTTCCCACTCCGGTTGGACCAAGAAAGATAAAAGAACCAATTGGTCTTTTAGAATCAGAGATACCGGTTCTTGACCTTCTTATGGCCGAAGACACCATTTTTACGGCTTCATCCTGACCGATCACTCGGTTTCTAAGAGTTTCTTCGAGCTTTAAGAGGTTTTCGGATTCGGTTTTTACCAAACGTTTTAATGGCACCCCAGTAATCTGCGACACCACGTCTGCAATGTCTTCCACCGATACGATTAAGGAACCAGATTCCATGACGCCTTCTTTTTGCTCAAGTTCGCTAATACGGTTTTCGATAGAAATCTGACGCGCCTGCAACCGACCGGCATAATCATAAGCCTGGTTAGCTACCGCCAGCTCTTTTTCTTCCACCGTCACGCTAAGTTCTTTTCGAAGCTTGTTTAACTCCTTTGAAACATTGCCCTTTTTTATTCTTACATGAGAAGAAGCCTCGTCTATTAGATCGATAGCCTTATCCGGCAAAGATCTGTCGTTAATATATCTTTTGGATAGCTTTACGGCCTGTATCAAAGCCTCGTCGGTAATACTTACCTTATGATGCTGCTCATATTTTTCCCTGATGCCTTTTAAGATTTCGATTGACTCTTCAACCGAAGCCTCCTGGACAATAATCGGCTGGAATCTGCGCTCTAAAGCCGGATCTCTTTCGATATATTTTCTATATTCGTCTATAGTTGTGGCGCCAATAACCTGAATTTCACCTCTCGAGAGAGCCGGTTTTAGGATATTAGCCGCATCCAAGGCCCCTTCGGCCGCTCCAGCACCTACCACCGTATGAAGCTCATCAATAAAGACAATTAGATCTTTGTCCCCTTTTATTTCATCAAGGATTCTTTTTAATCTCTCCTCAAATTCACCCCGGTACTTGGTTCCGGCAATAACGGAAGCCAAATCTAACATGTAGATTTTTTTATTCTGCAAAATCTCCGGTACGTCTTCGTTTATTATCCGCTGGGCCAAACCTTCGACAATGGCTGTCTTCCCCACGCCGGCTTCGCCGATTAGAACAGGATTATTTTTAGTCCTTCTATTTATTATAGAAACTAACCGCCCGATTTCTTTTTTGCGGCCGATAACCGGATCGAGCTTTCCTTCTTTAGCCGCATTGGTTAGATCGATACTGTATTGCTCTATATACTGAGTCTTGCCTTTTTTCTTTACGGATTGAGCGTTATCGGAAACATAATAAGGCGAATTTTGAAAGTAATCTTCCACTTCTGCCTTGATGGCCGGAATATCCGCCTTCAAGGATTTTAAGATGCTGTTTGCCTTAGAGCCTTTTTGACTGAGGATCGCAAACAGAATATGTTCTGTTCCAACATAGTTCTGGCCGAATTCTCTAGCCAGAAAATATGCAAGCTCCATGCTCTTTTTTAAGGCTTCCGTTAGGCCTTTCTGGGTTCCAACTCCCCCTTTTTTTGATTCCGGATAGGCTGTGGAAAAGGAAGTCATGGATTTAACTCTGTTGTAGGTAATCCCATTTTCTTCGAGTATCTCTGAGGCTAGGCTATTTTCATTTGACAACAAACCAAGCAAGCAATGTTCCGAACCAACATAATTAGACCCATTGTTCTTAGCAATGTCCTGGGCACTTATCAAACTTTTTTTTGCGTTTTCACTTAAACGACTTAGAAAATCGTTCATATACCCCCTCTTTTTTATATTTAACTTTCTGTTGCTTCTTCCTTTACATCAATTCCTCGCGGTTTCCCTTCTGGAATTTCTGTTTCATCCTGAGTCTCAAGCGCTTTTATTATTTCTTCCTCAATATCTCGTTTTGCTTTTAACTGCTCCGCAGCATCTGCCGTAGCCTCGATGCCATATTCATCAGCGCCAAGGATATCAATATTCCAACCGGTAAGTTTAGCAGCAAGCCTCACGTTCTGGCCTTGCTTACCAATAGCAAGAGATAATTGATCTTCCGGAACTCTTACCTTGGCTCTTTTTTCGGCCTCTTCAACAATAACCTCGTTTACTTTAGCCGGAGAAAGCGCATTAGAAACATAAACCTTTGGATCTTCATTCCATAAAATGACATCAATTTTTTCATCGCCAATTTCTGCCATAACCGACTGAACCCTAATGCCTCTCTGGCCAACTAATGAGCCAACCGGATCAACGCCATCCACACTCGAAGAAACAGCAATTTTTGAACGCTGACCAGCTTCTCTGGCAATTGATTTTATTTCTACCGTTCCAGCTACGATTTCTGGCACTTCGAGCTCGAATAATTTTTTGATCATGCCCGGATGAGATCTGGATAAAAGGATTTGGGGCCCTTTAGAGCTCTGCTCAACTTTTACTATAAAAACCTTGAGTCTCTGGCCATTGTAATATCTTTCGCCCTGAACTTGCTCTTGCGGGAATACCACTCCGGTAGCCCTTCCCAAATCAACAAAGATATTGTTGCCTTCGATTCTTTGAACAATACCATTAACAAGGTCGCCCTCTTTTTCTTTATATTCTGAGAAAACGATATCTCTTTCTGCTTCTCTGATTCTCTGAATTATAACCTGCTTTGCAGTCTGAGCTGCAATTCTTCCAAAATCGGAAACAAATTCTTGAATTTCTATTGTATCGCCAACCTTAGCGTCTTTTTTAAGCTTTCTTGCGTGATCTAAGCTAATCTGAAAATATTCGTTTTCTACTTCATCGGAAACTTCTTTTAAGACATAAATATTCGGATGACCGGTTTCTTCATCTAGGGTCACTCTAACTTCTTGGTCTTTTTGACCGTAATCTTTTTTAAAAGCGGCGGCTAGCGCTGCTTCTACGGTTTCTAAAACTATCTCTTTCGGGATGTTTTTTTCGGCGCAAATTTGATTAATTGCCGCCATAAATTTTTTGTCTTCCATTGTTCTCCTTCATTCGATTGTTATTTTCCGCCAAAGGCGGACCAGCCTTGGGCTGGAGTTGTAATATTAAATTGTCTTTCTTTATGTATAATAATCACTTGAAACGCTTATGGCTACAAGGTTTAAAAAAAGCCGAGGTCTAAAAAACCCGACTGCTATAGCCAGATTATAACTTCAACTTCCATAAGTGTCAAGTAAATTATTCCAACATTTTTAGTTATCCACAACGGCATTCTTTAAAAGCTGGATATCCCCAGTGTCACCACAGATAGACACAACATCAATCCTCACAGGCAATTCGGCTCCTTTTTCTTTTAAATACTCTTTAACCATCCGAATTATTTTTTGCTGCTTTCTATAACCTACTGCCTCCAAACCACTGCCAAACCGATCATTTCTTCGCCATTTTACCTCTATAAAGCAGAAAATATTACCGTCACGAGCCACAATGTCTATTTCTCCAAACCGATTTTTAAAGTTTCTTTCTAACACTTTATAGCCTTCACGTTCAATATACTCGCAAGCCAACGCTTCTCCCTTATTACCTTTAATTTTGTTATCTTTCTTGTTATTCATGAATTAGTTCTCTCATGGGCCAAAACGACTCCCGATGCAAATCTGAGAAACCATGCTCCAAGATAGCATCTAAATGAAACTTGGTTAAGTAACCTTTATTTTTACAAAAATTGTATTCGGGGTAATTTTCATGAGCTTTGTCCATCAAGCCATCTCTATAAACTTTTGCTATTATAGAAGCACAAGCAATAGAATAATTATTTAGATCTCCTTTGACTATAGATTCGTTTGGAATTTTGAGGTTGGGCAACTTAAAATAATCGATAAAAACAAAATCCGGATTTGTTTTAAGCCCTAATGTCGCTTTCATTAGAACTTTTTCATTAGCTCGCTGTATGCCAATACGATCAATTTCAAAGCGACTAATTTCAGCAATATTAAAAGCTATTGCATCTCTAATGATTTTCTCCCTAAGCTCCACCCTCTTTTTATGTGTTAAAAGCTTAGAATCGGCAATGCCTTTTATAGGAGACTTTTTCGGATCCATAATAACAGCCGCCGCCACAATCGGCCCGGCCACCGGCCCTCGACCAACTTCATCAACGCCGGCGATATAATTAAAATCATAGGCAATTTGAGATTCCCCAACAAAAAAGTCTAACATGAGATCAGTTTAAATCACAGGAAAGTAATAAGCAATAAATATCTAAAAGTTTAGAAATAAACTGACAATAAAACCGCCATCGCAGGCGGTTTTTAAAATATTTTTTAGAGATTTATTTCTTTGAAGTTTCTTCTTTTTCCTCTTCTTCTACTTCTTCTACTTTCTCTACTGCTTCTGCTTGTTCTTTGGTCTTAACTTCCTCTTTAACCTCTTCTCTGTTCTCTATGTCTTCCTCATTTTCTGGCGTTTCGGGTGTATCTTCTTCCTTTATTTCTTCTACAGTCTCAGCTACCGGAGTTTCGTCTACAACTTCTTCTGGTTTTGCTAGCTCTTCCGGTTTTAAATCTCTCTCTTCAACATTAGTAGCCAATTTATCAAATTGTTTTTCTTGCATTCTAGCTGCTTTTCCTCTAAGGCCTCTTAGGTAGCCCAGATAAGCCCTTCTTACTTTTGCTCTTCTTATAACTTCGATCCTTACAATATTTGGAGAATGCAAAGGATAGGTTCGCTCTACCCCAACATTAGACGCAATTTTTCGAACGGTAATAGTGCTTTCGATGCCGTTTCCACCTTTGTGGCGAATTACTACGCCCTCAAAAATCTGAATTCTTTCTTTATTACCTTCTTTAACTTTTTGATGAACCTTAACGGTATCCCCGGGCTTAACAGCAGAAATATTCTTTAAATGTTTCTTCTCGATTGCAGAAATTAAATTATTCATATCTTTCCTTTTTAGAGTATAAAAATCAGATATAAGTTTACTTAAAAAAATGCATATTGTCAAGATAAACCTACAAAAGTATTGACAAAAATGAAAAAATATGGTAGAGTTTACGCCATACAATCGACAAAATGATTGTTTGACATAAATAGAAAGACCGAAAGAGCAAGAAAGAAGTGGTTTAAGTGAAGCGACACTATCCTTTTAAAAAGCAAGGTCTAGCAAGGGATAGCAAACAAGTGATTATAGCGATTATAGCAATACTCGTAATCACAATCGTCGCAAATGCTGTTCACGAGATGCACACAATGGATATCAAGATGGGACCAAACGGGTTTTTTCAACTAATAGGCGACATCATCGATATTCTCCAAGGCATCTTGAACAGAAACGGCATCAAAGAAATTCAAAAAAATATAAAACTTTCATATAGCATCAGGGGGACAAGAGCAGGAAAAAAACCTGCTCTTTTCCATTTTTAAATACCCTCTTTATCGCTCCCCGAAGCTTTATTATTTACAATCGATTACTCTTATGCTAAAATATTTTTACATACAGGAACACATGGATATTGAAAGGATAGTGATCTATGAAAACTACTTGAACTAGGCTTCTGCGGACAAGATAGCTGATCCCCTGTTTTTACAAAGGCAGATAGCTGTCCCGCACCTTCCCACAAAACTGTTGTCAGACTGGGACTAGGCAGAAGCAACGACTGGTAAGGTAAAGCAATTTCCACTACAAAGGAGTCTATTTTGCATCGGATACCAATCACAATATTTGTGCAAATCAAGAGCGTCGTCAGCGCAGACTAAAGCAGCGGTGCAGGCCGGGTAAGCCGAGTTGCGCAACCAAGAGACGAAACATGAATCTTAAGTTGTAGGCACTAATTACCCTAATTTCAACGGCCAAAAAGGAAAGTTAAGTTTGAAAGTTTTCATCTTGGACCCCACTCGGGTTCAACCAGGGAAATAGCCCCACCAAACACTACCTCGCAGTTTACTGCAAAACACGAAGATTCAATTTTCGTAGTTCGTAGTGTTTGGTGGATGGTCCCTGGTTTTTTTATTTATGATAAAACAACCGATTGACATCAAAATAAAGGTTTGATACATTTACCAAAACTAAAAGACCGCAGAACCTTAAAAAACCAAAGGAGATAGCTATGGAATTATCCTTCACTAACATTTTTATTCTTCTGCTGCTTGGCAAAATTGCCGCCCTTTTCTTTGCCAGGCAAATACTCGCCCTATTACTGGTATTTATCGGCACAATGATCGAAATCTCTTGGAAAATATACCCGGAAAAAGGATAAGGAGGTAAAACTATGATAATAGTCCTAGGCACTCCAGTTGATTATCCATTAATCGCGCGGTCAACCAAAAAAATACTTGAAGTAATCTTTTCAATGTTGATGCTAATAGCAATAGCGCTACTTACAAATGAAGGAGAAATTCGAGGATAAGGGAGGTGAAATATATGACAAGGATTGGCTTACTCATCATCGCAATTGGTCTTCCAGCTATAGCAATCGTCATCACCCCAATGGGTGATCTGATGCGCGGCATTACAAAGGCGTCTTGGGCGTATACCTTCACAAGCCGGGCACACAGAGCAACGGAACGGGCATACATAGGATAAACAATCGAAGGAGAACAGGATTAGCAATGAAAAAAATATTTAAGAAGCTAGTCGTCGTCGCATTTTTATTTGAAGTTTACACCGCCACAGAATACCTAGAGCTACACACGAGTATCAAAGCTTATGGCTAAGGAGGCAAAAATCACACAATTCACGAAATCTCAAAAAGCATCAAAAAACCAGCTAGAGACTAACAAGCCTCTCACCAAAAACTAGCTGGTTTTATCTTTGCCTTAAAAAGCATTGACCCCAAAGCTATTATCAGGTAAAATACCTTGGAAACTAAAAGGCAAAATAATGCTTACGCTAAATTTTCTAAAGAACAAGAAATCAAAGAAAAGCTTCCGGGAAAGGTAGTTTAACTTTAGTAAGCCTCAAAAAGACCAACCGCCTTCCAGGAAAATCCGCCAAAAGGTGGTTTTTTAATAGCTTGCGACCTGCTGTTAAGAATCGAGAAAATTTCTAACACTAGCTCACAAGTATTGCAAATTAACATGTTAACAAAATTACGAATCAACCGCGATAAAGGAGGCGCGGCAACGAGAAAGTATCAGCAGCAAGGATTGTTTTGAAAAAGAAAACTCTACCGAAAGGATGATTGGCATGAAACCTTGGGAACTTCTCGGATGCATCGTAGCAATGGTAACTCCATTCTTGCCAAATGATAGCGAGACGCTGGATGAGGAGGGATTGCGCAAGCTCATTAATTATCTCATTGCGGATCAGCAAGTCTCCGGAATCGTCCCTTGCGGAACAACGGGCGAGGCCCCTACTCTCACCCACGAAGAACATCTCGACGTCATAAGGATTACAGTAGAAGAAGTAAATGGCAGAGTGCCCGTAATTGCCGGAGCCGGATCAAACTCCACCAGAGAGGCAATCGAGTTAACCAAAGCCGCCGCCAGCGCGGGCGCGGACGCTACTCTTCAGGTTGGACCATACTACAACAAGCCGAATCAAGTTGGGATCATTAAGCATTTCGAAAAGATCGCCAACGCGACCGATCTCCCGATCATTCTCTATAACATCCCCGGACGAACGGGCAAGAACATCGAACCCGAGACAATCGTCAAACTGTCAAAGGAGTTTCCAACCATCGTTGCCCTTAAAGACGCGTCAGGCGACCTCAACCAAACGATGAAAGTCATCGAGGGGACTCTGGCTTCCCGTTTCCACGTATATTCCGGGGACGATAGCCTAACTCTCCCGATCCTCAGCATCGGAGGACATGGGGTAATCTCGGTAGCCGGTCTTATTATGGGCAAAGAAATCCAAAACATGATTGATCTTGCACTTAACTTTCAATACGGCACCGCCATGGAAATCCATTACGATCTCTTGAAACTAATGAATGCATTGTTTGTCGAACCAAATCCGGCGCCGATCAAACAAGCGTTAAACTGGATGGGTCTTCCGGCAGGACCGGTCAGGCTTCCGTTGGTCGATATTTCTCCAATGAGTCAAGAACTCCTGAGGAATGAACTTGTGCGGCTCAACAAAATCGAGGAATTTGTACAACCAAGTTAGAAAAGCACACCAATTCCGAAATAAAGGGGGTGATTTCGTTGCTTCGTAAAAGATTTATGCTTCGCCCGATTGCGCGTTGCAGAGCTGGCGGCTGACGGCAAAACCGCTAAATATCTTGGGAGAAACACCTGTAGCTACTTAACAGTAGCAGCTAATTATAGCTGGTGTTTTTCCCGAGATGTTTTTATTTTCTAGTTAATTATTCCCCCGCCCAAAATGCGATCTTTGTCGAAAAAAGACTTTAACAAAGCAAATTCCCTGGAAAAAAGTGTTGACAAAAGTAAGCCCATGACCTATAATACTATCGTTAGGCTAAAGCTTAGCATTTTTTATAAATAGGACTTTTAGTCCTCATAGCAAGAAGAGTCATGTCAAAAGCACCACCGGAAGAGAGAGGAGTAGGAAAAGATGAGACGAATTTTCATCGAAACCACCGTACGGCCCTTTATTGGAAAAGCAACAACGCTCTCCGGCCGCCGGCCCCGGCCATCCTTTCAATCTTAAACACACCCCGTCGCGAGCGATCTCGCAGATTCGAACCGATAGGAGCACTGATTATGACATGACCTAGCTAAACAAATCCCCGCGCAATTTTTGCGACCAGCGTACAACCTATAAAAGGATTGCTACAATGGACAAAAAAGCGCGGGGATTTACATTTTATACAAATAAATTATAAAATTCTCGACTCATTACGCTCGCTCGAACAATAACTTAGAAAAATTTAATGAAAGCCGGATGATTTACTCAATTATTCCCCCGCCCAAAACCCGATCTTTGTCATAAAAAACAATTGATTGGCCCGGGGTTACCGCTCGTACTGGTTCCTCGAAAATAAATCTTACTTTCTTGTCCTCCAGTTCGCCTTTTCCCGATTTTTCCATCATGTTATAACGAATTTTAGCATTAGCCTTAAAAGCTTGGCCGACATCGGCTAACCAATTTAGATGAACAGCTTTAACTTCCCGCGATTCTAAATCTTCTTCTTTGCCAATAACTAATGAATTATTCTTAACATCAATACTAATTACATACCAGACCTCGGTGCCCGGGACATCAATTCCTCGCCGCTGCCCAATAGTATAAAAAGGCAAACCCTTGTGCTCACCCACAACCTTGCCTAACTTATCTAGAATAGCACCGGACTTAACCTCCATTTTATCCAATCGGTTTTTTAAAAAAGCAGGATAATTATTATCCGGGATAAAACAAATTTCCTGAGACTCCGGTTTTTTGGCCGTTACAAGACCCCTCTCTTCGGCAAGTCGCCGCACTTCGATTTTTTCTAACTCGCCCACCGGAAATAAAATTTTTGATAAATAATCCTTTTTAATGCCGTAAAGAAAATAAGATTGGTCCTTAGAATTATCAACACCTTTATAAAGTTCATTATTAATAATTCTGGCATAATGACCTGTAGCTAAAAATTCGGCGTCATATTCTTTGGCCTTATCCATCAGGTAACCAAACTTAATAACCTGATTACATCTAACACATGGATTCGGCGTCTTGCCTTCTAAATATTCCTTAACGAAATCCCCAATGACTTCTTTTTCAAATTCTTTTTCGAGGTCCACCACATAGTGGGGGATGCCGAGTTTCTCTGCCACGGCCTTAGCATCGTTTATGGCCTCGGTTGAACAACAACTTTTTGGCGAAGTTTCCGTGCCGCTATAACAAAAAAGACGCATGGTTATTCCAATAACATCGAAACCTTTTTCCTTTAAGCTTAATGCCGCTACCGACGAATCCACCCCTCCGGACATAGCCACTAAGACTCTAGGCATTTGTTTTTCTCCCAACTATTACAGAATTAATATGATTTTAGCTTATTATAAAACTTAAAGCTCATGAATTATGAATTAAGAAACAAGAATATAGTTTTTTAATGTTTTTAAATTTTATTCATAATTCTTTATTCTTAATACTTTATTCTATCCTAATTCCTTGCTTTCCCACCCTCTTTTTAATTAATTTCAAAGTACTCTTAAATTCCCTCCGAGCTACTGCTCCGCCGGCTCTTTTTTTGTGGCCGCCGCCAAAGCCTTCAATCAAACTGACAGAATTAAAATCGGTTTCCGTCATTACCCTAAACTCTACCAGATCTCCGACAAATTGATAGCAAACAAGAATTTTATCTCGCGCTAAAACTTCTTTTGTCTTAGCCGATAACATCTCGATAACCCGCAAATTGTTTTTGCTTTTTACTTCCACAAAAGCGATCTTTTTGCCTTTTAGGGCGTGAGAAATTCTTTCTAAATTTTCCTTTATATCCCGCCAGATGACATCATAAGCTCTAACAACTTTCTTGTCGGAATAAATCTTGTCATGTAGTTCTCTTACAGATTTGGACGCAATCACGATTCTTAGAACCTTCACTGCCAAATCATCATGTTTGTAAGCTAAAACCACAAAAGAAATAATATCTGATAATTCCCCAAACATCTCCATTTCTCTTTCCGAATATCCTTGCATGAATGCCGGCCAATTACCCGCGACGCTATCCCCTATAAGCCCAATTGCTGCCAGCCATCTAAAATCTTTTATTCCAAGTAAATCAAACACAACCTTAGAGCAAGAAAATTTACTGGAATCTTTTTCTAAAAGTTCGGGATTAATCATCACTTCGCCGGGCCAGTTTTTTCTCTCCTTACTTAAGAGATGATGATCGATTGTTAAAATCTCGTATATTTTAGAAAGTTTAACAAATTGTTCTTTGTTATTTGGGTGGTAATCGATATTTATTACCAAATCAGGCTTGAACTTATTAATCTCGGTGCTTTGCGATTTGGTAAAATCCCTCTTTGGACTGTTTACGGCAAGAAGTAAAAAATCCTTTTTCTCTAGAGATTTTACAACCATGGCCATCGAAACAACGCCATCAACATCGGGATGAAAGCCAATAGCAATCCTTTTCTTTTCGTTTAAAACTGTTTGTAGATTAAAGTTATTCATATGATCCTGATAATTTTATGTACAAAAGCCGGTAACCTTCCCTTAAGGTAAGCTCCACACTTCCCGGATTCTGCCACCATTTACTTCGCCGCCAAGTCGAATCTATTGCTGAATGATTTAAAATTTGATATGAATCTCCAAGCACAGATCTAAAAGTAAGATAAGCCCTTTTTTGATGATAGGGCGAGGTTACTAAAATAATCTTTTTAATACTTTTTTCCTCGAGGATTTCTTTAACATTTTTAGCATTTTCATAAGTTGTTTTAGACTCTTCTTCCATTAATATTTTATCCTTTGGCACATTCTGCTCTAAAGCAATTTTTTTCATGGCCGCCGCATTTGAGATTCCTTTATCCTCCGCTGCACCGGAAAAAATAATGTAGCCTCCTAAATTTTCATTTAACAGCTTAATGCCTTCTTTAGTACGCGCCTCAGTTTCCCCGCCGGATATGACTATAATCGCATCTGATTTTAAGAGATCATCTTGGGGAGATAACCAAAATCCTAAAGAAAAAAACATTCCAATTAAGGTTATTGGAACAATAAAAATAGCTATTATCATGAAAAACCACTTTAAAGATTTCACTAGATCTCTTCTAAAGCTCCTTTTATTAATTTTTGGGAAATCACACCTTCTCTTAATATTTTAACTTTTCCTTCGGAAATATCCAATACCGTTGATGATTTTTCGAATAAAATTTCGCCCCTTATGACAACATCTGCTTTATTTAGAAGCTCTATTTCGATATCTTCAAAACTGCCCGGAGTCGGAAAATTTGCAATATTAGCTGATTTAGTAGCGATCGGACAGCCAAGTCCTTTTATAATATCTTCGGCAACCTGACTACCAGGCAACCTTAAGCCCACCTTGCCATTTGGAGCAACTTTTTGCGGCACAATCTTAGATGCCTTAAAAATGATGGTTAAAGCGCCCGGCCAAAATTCTGTCATAAGTTTGTAACCAATTTCCGGAACCTCGGCTACCAATTTCTTAACCCAAGAAATGTTATCAATTAAAAGCGCCGTTGGTTTATCTTCTGGCCTCTCCGTATTCTGATAAAGATTTTTAAGACCTAAATTGCTGCACATAGAGGCACCGATGCCATAAACGGTATCGGTTGGGAAAATAGCCGTTCCGCCTGCTTTTAGAATCGAAACGACTTTCCTAATATCTTCCTCAGAATGATTTTCTAGTATCTTAGACATTAGTTAGTAAACTCCTGAGAAAACATTTTACCATAAGCTCCGCCATCAATACAGCCGATCCCCACTTTATTAAAATGAGGATCCAAGATATTCGCCCTATGGCCGGGACTATTCATAAGCCCGGCATGAGCCATCTCCACATTGGGTGCTAAGGCTAAGTTCTCACCGGCATATTCGTAATCAATCCCGGCTGCTTCCATCCGATCAAACGGCGTCTTGCCCTCTAAGTTTTCATGAGCAAAATAGCCCTTTGCAAACATGTCCTTAGAATGAGTTCTCGCAACTTCGCGAAGCTGCAGTTCCATTGATAATGGTTTTAGATTATTTTTAGACCTCTCTTCGTTTAAAAGTTCTAGCATATCTTCCTCAGATTTTCTATCGGCCATTACTTCAGTTTGGGTAAATTTAAGATCAATCTTCTCGTTTTCTTTTGGTTTTACCATAAAATAAGTTAACGAATCCTTTATGGCTCTTCCAAAAAGTTTTTGGATATCTCCTTCGTACCTCTGGGTTTTACTAACCAAAAAAGGCGCAATTGATGAAGCTAGCACCTTAGTTTTGATTGGTCCGGAAACCGGTAAGCTAACAACTAAGGTAACAATGATGGCGATCATTATAAAGGCTTTTATAAAAGAAGCGGCAATTCCTCCGGCTTTATTAACCGTTGACTCTGTTATTTTCGTTGGAAAATGACGATAAACAATCTGAGCTCCGATAAGATATAGTCCATCAATAAACATCCAGATCACAAAAAACCCTAAAATATTAGCAAATGACTCTTGGATTTTAAAATGAGATGCAAGAAATGAGGCCGCCTCGGGATAAAACGAAAAAGAAACCATAAGAGCAAGAATAAATCCGAATATCTCGATTAAAACTTTAATAAAGCCTTGGTAATAACCGAGGATAATATATCCGATTAAAGACAAAATGATTATAAGATCAACAATATTCATATAATAAACGTAATTTATCGCTTTCTTTTATTCAATGGTTAAGACACTAAATGTGATAACTCAAATATCACTAAAAAACCGAAATAAGCCCCAATAAGTAATCCGGGACTCGCTATGAAGCCAAATAAAAAACTTGTTAGCATAAGTATATTCTATGCCTTCTTCTTATAATCCTCAATAGCCTTATGAAGCGCATCGGCTGCTAAATTAGAACAATGCTCCTTTGCCGGCGGCAGACCGCCTAGCTTGTCCGACACATCTTTTCTGGTTAGCTTTTTAGCTTCATCCAATGTCATCCCAACGGCAATTTCGGTAATCATTGACGAAGTGGCAATAGCTGCCGCGCAACCGAATGTTTTAAACTTAATGTCGGTAATTACTTCTTTACCGTTTTTTTCTTCCACTTTTATGTGCAGTTGCATCACATCACCGCAAGTGGGATTGCCAACCTTACCAATTCCAGAAGGGTTCTTAATTTCCCCAAGATTATGCGGATTCATAAAATGATCAATTACTTTTTCGTTATACGGACCAAAACCCTTGTTACTCATTATAAGATTCCTCCTGTAATATTTCTTAATTTTTCTACTATCGGCGGAAAAACCTCTAAAAAATAATCGATTTCTTCTTTAGTATTTTCTTTACCTAAAGAAATTCTTAAAGAGCCATGAATTTTTTCTAAAGGAAAATGAAGCGATTTTAGAACATGCGATGGTTCGAGAGAACCAGAAGAACAAGCAGAGCCGGTAGAGATGGCGATTCCTTTAAGATCCAGATTAATCAGCATCGATTCTCCTTCGATACCATCAATTAGGAAACTGGCAATGTTTGGCAGCCTACGCACAGGGTGGCCGGTAAGACGAACATCGCTCACTTTTTTAGGAAGCTCTCGAATTAAATAATCTCTTAATGACGCAACTTTGCTAGCATTTTCCTTCTTTTCGTCTTCGGCTAGTTGCAAGGCTGCAGCTAGGCCCATAATTCCCGGTACATTCTCGGTACCTGACCTTATATTCTCCTCATGACCACCGCCGGTTTGCGTAGCTTCAATGATTGTACCCTTTCTTACATACAAAACCCCAGTACCTTTCGGGCCGTAAAACTTATGTCCCGAAAGAGACATGATATCCACTCCTAGTTTTTTAACGTCTAAATCCAGATAAGAAGCTGCTTGAACAGCATCGGTGTGAAAATAAATCGGTAACTTTACCCCCTTCTCCTTTCTTTCGTCTCGAGTTTTCTTAATTACTTCCGCGATTTCCGAAAGAGGCTCTACGGTTCCAACCTCGTTGTTGGCATACATCACCGAAATCAAAGCCGTATTTTCTTTTATAGCGTCTTTTAGCTTCTTCGAATCAACTAAACCATTTTGATCCACGTCTAAATAAGTAACTTGAAATCCAAATATTTCTTCCAATTGCTCGGTAGTATGAAGCACGGCATGATGCTCGATCTTTGTGGTTATTATATGCATCGGTTTTTTGTGGCCCTTTTTTAAAAGACCAAAAACCACTCCTCTTAAAGCCAAATTATTGCTTTCGGTACCGCCAGAAGTAAAAACAACTTCTTTTTCCTGACAGTTTAAAATATTTGCCACCTGCATTCTGGCGCCCTCTAAGGCAGCTTTTGCTTCCTGACCAAAAGAATGAAGTGACGATGCATTACCGAATTTATCGCAAAAAAATGGCTCCATATCTTTTAAGACAGACTTGTCTAGCGGGGTAGTGGCCGAGTGATCAAAATAAATTGGTTTCATATCAAATTATCCTCGATTAGCTTTGGTATTAATTTTGTCTCAATTGCTTTTACCAACCTTGGATTCTGGTTTAAAAAATTTTCCTTGGAATACCAAATCATTTCTGTTATTTCGTTATTTAGCTTTAATTTACCCTCGTAATTTACTAAATAACTATAACTTCTAGAAACATAAGTTGTCTCGCCCTTTGGAGGTTCATAATCCAAATAAGGCTTCATTGAAATCAACTTAACCCCTAACTCTTCTAATAGCTCCCTTTTTAAAGTGACTTCTTGACTCTCACCATTTTCCATCGTTCCACCAGGAGTCCAAAAAAGATCGGAACCATAACCAGTAACCATTAAAACTTTTTTATTTTCAATAATTATAGCCGCAACCCGTTGCTTCATTTTTTGGCCGTTATCTTAAAATCTTTAATGCAAGCCTTGCATTCTTCAACATGATTACCAAGACTGTGCATTAACTTTTCGTAATCTTCATAACCGATTAAAACCCCAACCGGCTTAGAATAACGCATTAAAACAAAATTTTTTCCTTCTTCAAGCCCTTTTACAACTTTAGGAGTTTCGTTTTGAAGCTCATTGACATTAATAAATTCCTGCATAATTCCTTCTTGTCACTTTCAAATAATGTTTTTCGCGCGATCGCGAAAAAAATAGTCATTTTGCTAATATTAAAAATTGCTATAGAAGTATGGTAACTTTTACCCCTACTTTTGTCAAGAATAATAGACGAATGATTATAAGTTGAATGTAAATATCATATCAAACATTAGAAATAAAACTCTTAATGGCAACAAAAGTCGAAAAAACTGTTTTTTGTTCTTTGCTTATTGTTCATTGATCCTACGGTTGGTGGGCCCGTCTTAAAGCAAGGAAAATACTGCCAAGCCCCAAGAACCAGGTAATAAGACTCACAAAAAAACCAATTAGAGGAATGTTCGATAGAAGAAGATAAACAAATAAACCGCCCGCTAAAACAAAATATTCCGATTTATGAAAACCAAGTTTTTCGAAAATATATCTGCCTCCTGCTAAGGAGACAATGATCTTACTAAATAAAATAGAAATAACATAAACCATTAACAAAATAATGGCAATCGGGATACCAATTACAGTGCAAAATAGAACAATAATAGCAATTGGAGCTAAAAAGAAAGCCATCACACCATATAAGAAAGATTGTCCATTCTCTTTATAAATGGTGTCGGATAAACGCATAATCGGCTTATGAAATAACCATAAGAAAAGAGTGCCCAAGAACACGTACGCAAGATATCCATAGATAAACCCGAAAATTCTTGAAGCAACGGAAACCCCGGGAGCTTTTTTTATCTGAGCCGAAACTTCTCCCTTTATTTTGGAACCACTATCAATACTTGCCGATTGTGAAGAAGTATACTTTAAGTTTCCATTAATAGTTGCCGTATCGCTAACAGAAATATTTGATGCATTAGCATAAACATCATTTCCAACTAGCCCTCTAATTTTTAAATCCCCCGAATACACTTTAAGGTCTTTCTTCACCGAACCATCTAAAACTGCAGTCCCGCTAGCAACTAACATATCGCCCTCAATTTTTCCCGAATTTTCTAACATCACATCGCCACCAGCTGCCAATACATCTCCGGTCACGGTTCCATTTATGTTTACTTTTCCGCCCACGACACGAACATCACCTATAATTTTTCCTAATATTTTAACATCCCCTGCCAAAGAAATCACATCGCCCGAAACCTGACCATCAATCGCAATATTTCCGCTAGCTGAAACAATATCTCCATTTACCGTGCCGCTCACAAAAACATCGCCTCCAGCTAAATAAAGATTGTCGCTTACAACCATACTTTCCCCAATTACAATTTTTTCCGGCCCAACTTTATAATCGGCCGCAAAAACGATACCTGGCAAAAAGACGACTGCAATGGCAGTTATCAATAAGTTTTTTAATTTAAACATTAAACCCTCGCTAATTTAACTATTACTAGCATAGCAAAAACTTCAATTTCTCACAAATAAAATACCCCTATAGCATCTAGAGGCATTTACATAATATCGTCGTTTTATTTATTAGTCTTTCTTCCCCATCTTGGTTAAGATTTTTTCCATCGGGCAAACTTTTGTGATTGACGACTGAAAAAGCATCACCCCAACAAAAAGTGGTAAAAGCAACCAAGATTCACCTATATAGTAAGCCATACCAACTCCCAAAGCAACTAAACCACCGGCTACAAAACGAATAATTTCTTCTTTTTTCATTTTTACCTCACTTTATTTAAGTTAATAATAAAACACTGAGAGCTAACTGTCTATGCCATAATATAAAAACAAAAAACCCGCCGAAGGAGGGTTTCTTTTTTTTACTTTATCGATCGCAAAACTATTTCATTAGTTTTTCTAAGGTATTCGGATCGTATCCAATTACAAATTGGCCGTCAATCTCCGTAACCGGAACACCCATCTGGCCGGTCTTTTTTATTATCTCTTCTGCCGCTTTTTGGTCTACAGCAACGTTTAGATCTTCAAACTTAATCTTTTTTGAATGCAACCACTCTTTCAGCATGTTGCAGTATGGACAAGTTGGGGTAGAGTAAACTTTAATATTTTTCATAAAATTCTCCTCTTTATATATTTATATAAATGTAAGATATTAAATTCTTAAAGTAAAGGAAACATTTAAATTAACTATTTTTAAAAGCCTTTAACTTTGAACCAATGTTCGAATCATCCTTTTTAATTTCTCATCATCAAGCTTTTGATGGCATAGTTCGCCGTAAGCAAAAAGAGAGATTATTCCATGAATACCTGATTTTGAAGCCTTTAACTGTTGCAAAACTTCCATACAATCTCTTTCTTCTTCAATCATCCTTTTAATACCTTGCAATTGTCCCGAAACGTAATTTATTCTTTTTAATATATCTTTTTTCTCGTTCATCTTAACGCTCCATTAAACACTCCCCCCCAGTATATGCTTTCCTAACCAACTAGTCAACAGGTAAATCAAATAAATATCATTAGGGCTAGATAAATGAGATCAGGCTAAAGTAGATGGCATTTTTTACTCGATCGCGTGAAAAATGTCATAATCATTATTTTAACTTAGATTGGTTGCGAATACTAAGCTAATCACATAAGAGTTGAAAAAAATGAAAAAACTGTTTAAACTTAAGCGATGACTAAGCAATTAAAAGCGGAAAAATTCACCTGGATTAATATAATAAATCCAACTCAAAAAGATATTTCACGCCTTAAGCAAGAATTTGGATTCCACGAATTAAACCTCGAGGATTGTCTTTCTAATATTCAAAGACCTAAAGTCGACGTTCAATCAAACTATCTCTTTATTGTCCTTCATTTCCCTAGATATTTTAAAAAACTAAAAAGAATGATGTCCGAGGAGATTGATATTTTCTTAGGAAAAGATTTTATGATCACCTTACATTCGGGAAACTTAAAACCCTTAACTAAATTTTACGAAGAAATGCAAAGAGATCCGGACACCCAAGAAGAACTTACCAAAAATGGTTCGGCAATGATATTGTATGAACTTATCTCTTATCTCTTCGAATATTGTTTCCCAATATTAGATAAGATTAGCGAAAGACTTAATAATATCGATACGGAAATGTTTGGACAAAATGCCTCTTTTATTGTTCCAGAAATTGCTAAAATTAATCAGGAAATCATCTCTTTTAGAAAGACGATTAGCCCAGAAAGACGCGTAATTCTGGATTTGGAAGAAAAAATTAAGCCTTTTTTGTCTAAGGGAAACGAACTTTATTTTGATGATATTACCGACATGGCTGAAAAAATTTGGGATAACCTCGAAAATTTTAAAGAAGTTTCCGAATCTCTTCAGAGATCTCATGATTCTTATGTCACTTACAAGCTAAACGAAGGTATTAAGATCTTAACAGTTTTTTCGGCCATGCTTTTGCCGCTTACCTTAATAACCGGATATTATGGCATGAACGTAAAAGGCCTGCCCCTAGCCGAAAATCATTTTTCAGCCAGCATTATCTTAATTTCCATGGGTCTGTTAGTTACCTTAATGCTTTATTTCTTTAAGAAAAAAGATATCTTATAATAGGAATCCGCAGTATTTGTCATTACATTCATCCGTGTAATATTTATCAATTTTTAACTCTCCGGTTTTTACCGTAACAAGCTCTAAAAAGGCATCTCTGTAAGAAGAATCCTGGGCTGCGGTTTTCATATTATATTTAGTTCTTTTTTCTTTAATACCGACTTTAATCTTGCCATCTACTTCCTCTTCTTTTAAAATTTCGTATGATTCGGTAACCCCGCTCGCTATACTGGTCTGGAATAACTGCGGCCCACCTAGATTTCCATTGACATCCTTGCCTTCCAAAAATAAGCTTTTTTGATTTTTTTCAGACTCAGTTACGGGATCGGTAAAATAAGAAAGCATCTTTTGCGGATCTGTAGCTTTGTAATCAGCGAAAAAAGAGTTAAGAAGGATACTTGATTTGTACTGCTTCTCTTCTTTAGACCCTGTTTGTTCTATTTCAGAATCTTCTTTACCATCTTTGTTGCCGCTTTTTTCGTCCTCTTTTACCGAAACAGTTGGCTTTGCATTATTGTTTAATTCTTTATCGCCAGCATTTCTCGTCTTTAAAGCGAAGTAATAACCAACGCCGGCTCCAAGACTAAACAGAACTATTAATGAAATAATTATTATTATTTTGGTCTTTTTTGACATCTTTGTTCTCCCCTTACTCATTTATTTTAACATACTTTATAAATATCTTTTTTAAGTTTATAATAAGTTTATGAATCGTTACTATTTATTTGAAAAACTACTTAAGGAAAACGGACCTTTTATTATTGATGCCATAGACAGAAAAGCCGATCCTCAAGTTAGCCTCGCTTTTGATAAAGCAACCTTTTCTGACCGAACAGAAGCTCTAAGAATAAAACAACTTGTTTTTTTAAGACCGTATAAAGACGCTAACGAACCAGTAACTCCGGTAGTTTTCACTTACTACATAAACAGCCGGGGAGAATTGGTAATTAACGGAAGCGAGATCCAAAAGATGGTTTTGGAACGCTTGAGTTCTGATGATGTCCCAAATGCTGTTCCTCACGTCATTTGGGACTTAAATTACCCTTGGAATTATATTTACAACTTCGATGACGTAGAAAAACCCAATCCCACTCTCCACGATAGCAAGTACATCGCCTCGAGCATGGGTGCCGACTTTCATATCAGGCCAAATGACGGCAATGCAAAACTCTACGACTTATGGAAGTACGTACTTAATCAAGAAACCGGAAAACTGCCTAATTAACTTTCATCAGATGATGAATTATCTCAATTAATTCTTTTTTGTCCATTTGTTGCATGGGTTTTATGGTAACCCAAGTGCCATTATGAATATAACTCGCGGCCATATTGCCGTTTGCTAAGCCAAAATAAACGGTTTTGCCATCAATAATGTCAATATTTAGGTCTTTCCAAGAAAGATACATCTTTAAATCTACTTCTCTTTTAAGCCGACTCTCGATAAACCAAATTGTCTCATTCTCTTTGGTAGCAAAGAATGCAAAATCATCCGGTTGAATTTTTTTTGATTCGCTAATTGATTGTTTGCTTATACTAAAACCGTCCGGCAAGTAAGCCGGCTCATATAAATCGAAAGACACTTTGTCTTTAACATATTGAAATTCAGAAGAAGCGGATGATTTTACATCACCGGAATGACCCAGAAATCCCAAAACAGCCACCAGTCCAATAACTATTACCGGAAGCAAAAATTCTTTCTTGGAATTTACAGCGATTTTCTCTTTCATTCTGTGGGTATTCTAAAACAAAGTTTTTTTATTGTCCAGCTTTTTATCGAAATCATAAGCAAAAATTAATCTTCTAGCAATTTTAGAAATTCATTTTCGTTTATGATTTTAATCCCTAAATCTATCGCTTTTTTATGTTTTGAGCCTGGATTTTCTCCAGCTACCACATAACTTGTGTTCTTAGAAACAGAGGAAGAAGCCTTGCCGCCCATATTTCTGATGATCTCTTCAGCTTCTTCTCTGGCCATCGAACTTAGAGACCCCGTAATTACAAAAGTCATCCCTTCTAGTTCATAGGATTTTTCATGAAGTTCATAACCTACTCCAGCATCTTTTAGCTCTTTAATATACCGAAGATTATTTGGATCTCCAAACCAATTATAAATACTTGCGGCAACTTTCTTGCCGACCCCTTCTACATTCTCCAATTCTTCTATTGAGGCATCTTTTATTTTTTCTAGGTTACCAAAATAATCGGCAAGTAAAGCAGCGGTCTGAATTCCTACATATCTTATTCCTAAAGCGAAAATAAATTTTGCTAAAGTTACTTTTTTATGGGACTCAATAGATTCGATTATATTTGAAGCCGATTTTTCGGCAAAGCGCTCTAAGGGCTGAAGATCCCCAGCCTTAAGCTTAAACAAATCGGCCGAGTCAGTAATTAAATCTCTCGCCAAAAGCTGGTCAATAATTTTCTCGCCTAAACCCTGAATATCAAAAGCGTCCCTCGAAACAAAATGGATGATTTGCTCGCGGCGAATTGCAAAACAAGCAGTATTCGCGCACCTGGCCACCGCCTCACCTTCCGGTCTAATAACTTTACCCCCGCAAATCGGGCATTCTTTAGGCATTTTAAAATATTTTTCCTTGCCGGTTCTTAAATTCTTTAATGATTCCACCACTTCAGGAATAACATCCCCGGCCTTCTGAATAATTACCGTATCGCCAATCCTTATATCTTTTCTTTTTATTTCGTCTTCATTATGGAGCGTTGCTCTAGATACAGTAGAACCTGCTACCAAAACCGGTTCTAGAATGGCCACCGGAGTTAAGGCTCCCGTCCTACCAATACCAATCTGAATGTCCAGCACCCCGGTTGTAGCCTGCTCGGCCGGAAACTTATAGGCAACGGCCCAACGAGGTGCCTTGCCAACCATACCGAGCCTTCTTTCTAACTCCAAACTATTAACGATAGCCACCATCCCGTCTACTTCAAACGGCAACTTGCCTTTTCTCGTGGTCCAATAATCGTAGTAATCTAAAACACATAAAAGATCGGGACAATACTTAACATGAGGACTTGTCTTAAAACCCAAATCTGCCAGAATTTTATGTTCATCTTCATGTGTCTTTTGACCCAAATCCGTAACTAAATTATAAAAATAAGAATCAAGTCTTCTGGAAGCCGCAATTTTTGGATCCAACTGTCTAATGGAACCCGCCGCAAGATTTCTCGGATTAGCATAAAATGGCAAATTTTTTAGCGTCTGCTCCTTGTTCACCCTTTCAAATTCTTGCTCCGACATAAAAACCTCGCCCCTCACCTCAATTCTTTGTTTAGTGTTTATGCCGGAAACATTATTTAATTTTAAGGGGATCGATTCTATCGTCTTTAGATTTTGAGTCACATCCTCACCAATATAACCATCGCCCCTAGTTGAACCCTCGGCCAAAAATCCATCTTCATACACTAAAGAGATGGCGAAACCATCTATTTTAAGCTCAGCAAAGTAATCTAGTTTCTCGCTCGGCACCAGTTTAGTAATTCTGCCTTCCCAGGCCTTCATTTCTTCTTCGGCGAAAGCATCCTGAAGCGAAAGCATTGGCGACCCATGCCTTACTTTTTTAAACCCGGAGAGAGGCTTTCCGGCCACTCTTTGGGTTGGTGAATCCGGAGTCAGATATTCCGGATATTCACTCTCCAATTTTGAAAGCTCATGCTTTAAGGAATCTAAAGCCGCATCGGAAATTTCTTGCCGGTCTAAAACATGATAAAGATAGCGATGATAATTTACTAAATCTTTAAGTTTTTCGATCCGTTCTTTGGCTTCTGTTTTTGTCATGTGTGTATTATAAACAGTAAACAGATAACAGTAAACAGATAACAAAAGACACGATCACAAGCTTTAAACCCAAGATTACATGGTTAAAAATCAAGCCAAAAAATTATTAATTAAGCTTGTAATGTTTTTTTGATATTAAGCTTATTAAATGAGAGCTAAAACCCAAAAAAGTCTCTAGCGTTTTTCATGGTCTCGCAGGCTACATCTTCTAGAGAAATATTTTTTATTTCCGCTATTTTTTTAGCTACCTCAATCACATTTGCCGGTTCATTTATCTGACCTCTTTTTTCCTGGGGAGCTAAAAACGGCGCATCTGTTTCTATCATAAGTTGCTCTAAGGGCAAATTTTTAATAACTTCTTTCGCACTAAAATTTTTGGGATAAGTGATATTGGCTGTAAACGATATAAGCCAGCCGTTATCCACAATCCTTTTTGCAACACTTAGATCGTAAGAAAAACAATGAAAAACCGCTTTCATGTCTTTAAACTCATTCATGATTTCCAAAGTGTCTTCGACCGCATCCCGAGAATGAATAATGATTGGTAGTCCCAACTTGTAAGCCAATTCCAATTGTCTTATGAATAAATCTCTCTGAGCATTTTTCAAATCCTTAGCCGAGTAATTCTCTGGCATTCTAAAATAGTCTAACCCGATTTCACCCACCGCCACAATCTTATTATTTTCCAAAGCCAACTCTTCCAATTTCTCTAGCTGGACATCAATTTCCTTTTCTTCTTCAAAGAGATTATCCTCTATTAACACATGGGGGTGCAAACCAATCGTCGCATAAATATTCTCATATTTTTTGGACAATTTATCGCTAGCTAAGGATCCCTCTAGACTAGAACCAACATTAATAATCCTTGTAACGCCTGCTTCTTCGGCTCTTTTTAAAATCTCATTCACGCTACTTTTAAACCCCGGAAAATTCAGATGCGCGTGCGTATCAATTAGCAGCATTTTTATATCTATCCTTTAGCTTCGGCTAAATATTCTTTAATTTCCGCTCTAGTCGGCGGCATAAGTCCAATCAGAAAGCTTGAAAATGCACCAATAAGCATTCCGGCAATAAGAAGTGCTTTTAAAGCCAAGAAGAAACTGGCCACATAAAGAAGAACGAAGAACAAAATTTTAGCCACATCCACACTAAATTCCATTATAGCCATATACTCTGAACGGCTTTCTTCGTCGGCATGAAGATAATATTCCGCTGTAAAAGGTGACAGAAATATAGAATGCGTAACGGCCATCGCGATATTAAAAAATAAAACATGAACTATAGACTCAGCTGCTGCCCTTAGAAAACTTGCAATACCATTTAAGTAGCTTCCGGTTTTAATATAATGGATCTTAGAACCTTGATCCGCTCTTTTAGAAACAAAAACCGCAATAAAAACCGTAATAAGAAGAGCTGCCGACGTAACTAAACCAATACTCTGGTAACTACCGACAATTAGAAATGCAAACAACGGCCAAATAACCATGGTGGCCGAGGATTCTATTCCACCGCTCCCATAAGCAACTAGTTGCCTTAAAACTTTCTTTTTATTAAGCCTCGAGAAATCAATCCTTCTTTTAAGAGGGGTGTCCTTAGTTCTAAAAAGAGGTATGGTAGCTAAAAAAAAGCCCAATATAGCTACTAAATATAAAGTATCCATGTCAAATCTCGTTGCAATAAAACCGCCAATAAAAGGCGCCATCGCACCAAGCGCACCAAGTATTAAATATAATTTTGTTATTTCGCTGGAGACTTTTCCCGTATGTTTGGCTTTGGAAAAATCAAAATGATACCCTTGCCAAAATAAAGCAAGAGCAAACGAACCCACAATGGCCACCAGCCATAACGGCCAGTGATGAGTCGGAATCGTCCGAAGCATCCAGAAATGAAAAGCTTGAATTGGCAAGCTTAAAATAATGTTATGCTTGGGCCCAAACCTAGCAATCGTTCGGACTGACACAAATTCCAAAACAGCTTCAGCAGCGTAAAGAACAATATGAAAAACAATAATTTCTCTTATCGAAAATCCAAGATTTAATAAATAAATCGGCACAAAGATACCTATCATACCGTTTACAAAAGATCGAATTCCCATTGCCATATAAATTTCGTTTAATTCGGTGAATTTAATTCGGTGAATATGGTGCCGAAGCAACTGACTATCATTATGAAGCATGAATTCCCTCCCATTTGTTTTCTAATCTTGGAAAAAGCATTTCTCTTTTTTCTATTTTTATACCGGGCTTAATATTAGTAAACGATTCTTTATGGTCCGGCCTGTCCCTTAAGAGCCCTTCTATTTTTAAAGATTTAGCAATCTTGATGGATGTTTCAGGCATAAATGGGTTTATCATCCAAGCAAGTTGATGAACAGAGTCCAACAGCCCATAGAGCACCCAAGCAAGCTCGTCCATTTTTCCCTCTTTAGCTAAAACCCATGGTTTTGTGTCATCAATATATTTGTTGGCAGTTTTTATAAAATGATTAACAGCATTTAAGGCTTCATTTAATTTATAATCATCAAAGGCGTTACTACGATCTTTGTAAGCATCTTTCCACGTGTATAAATTCTCATCAGCTCTTAACGGGTGACTGTCCAGATCCTTACTAACTTCTGGCACTTTGCTATTAAAATATTTCTCAGCCATGGTTAAAACCCTCGAAACTAAGTTTCCTAATCCTCCCGCCAGTTCAGAATTATAAATATCATCAAAACGACTGTAAGAGAAGTCACCATCTGCAGTTGAAGGAATCGCTCTAAGCAAATAATAACGAGTGGCATCAACGCCGTATTTTTTGACAATATCCGCCGGATCGATAACGTTTCCTAAAGTTTTGGAAATTTTTTGGCTATCTACTGTTATATAGCCATGGACAAAAATCTCCGAAGGTAGAGAAACCTTCGCCGATAAAAGCATCGCAAGCCAATATACCGCATGAAACCTTAAGATACCTTTACCAATAACATGTAGTTTATGGTCGTTTTCTACCCAATATTTCTTAAATAGCTCGCCATCCTCCCCATACCCAAGACCGGTAATATAGTTTGTAAGCGCGTCAAACCAAACATACATCACGTGATCCGGATCGCCAGGGACCGGCACCCCCCAGCCCTTGGCCCTTTCTTTGGTTCTCGAAATACTAAAATCTTCAAGCCCCATCCGGACAAAGCTTAATACCTCATTTTTTCTAGATTCGGGAATTATTTTTACCTTATCGGTTGCTATTATTTCTTCAAGTTGCCCTTGGTAATTAGATAGCTTAAAGAAATAATTTTCCTCTTCAATGACTTCTAGCTCCACCCCCGGATGCTCAATGCAAAAACCTTGGGTTAGCTCCTCTTCTTTCTTAAACTCTTCGCAACCAATACAATAAAGCCCTTTATATGACTTTTTATAAACATCTTCTTTGCAGCAAGACTCCCAAAACTTTTGAGCGCCCTTAAAGTGATTCGGATTAGCCGTTTTTATAAAGTTATCATTTGAGATATTTAAAAGATGGTTTAGCTCCTCGAAAGCCTTGGTGTTCTCTGCTACAAAATCCGCCGTTTTCATACCTGCTTTTTCAGCCGCCTGGACATTCTTTAGACTATTTTCGTCAGCTCCCATCATAAAAAATGTATCGTCACCCATTAAACGATGGTGCCTGGCAATCGAGTCGCTTTGGCAAATTTCTAAAGCAAAACCAATATGAGGCTTGGCATTAACGTAAGGTATGGCGTTTGTGACGTAAAACTTATCTTTCATTAAAATCCTTGAGTAAATCTGATAATTCCTTGAGCAATTTTATCACAAATTTAGCTTTAAAAATAGAAGAGAATATTTAAATCTCGAGCGAATATCCCTTTAATTCTTCTTTTAAATTCTCTAAATCTGTAAATAGAATTCCTTTAATACCAAGGCTATTTGCAGCCGCTATGTTGTCTTGATTATCATCAATGAAAAGGCATTCCTCACCCTTACGGCAAAGTACATTTAAAACATATCGGTAGATTTCTTGACCGGGCTTGGCCATACCAATTTTAGCCGATACGAAAATTTTATCGGGTCTAAAGATTTCTTCCATTTTCCAGCGCTTATTCCAAGAATCAAAATGGTTTCCAAAATTTGTAAGAAGGGCGGTCTCATATTTTCCACCCAAATTTTTGGCAAATTCTTTTACCTCAGGCTTGTCCTGATAACATTGAAGATGAATTTTTAAAAGTTCATTATATCGCTCTTCAAGCCCGAAATGCTTTAAGAAATTTCTGAGAAAATCCGGGTTTGAAATCTTACCAATATCAAGCGGCCTCGCCTCCTCTTCCCAAAGATGTTTAAATTCCCGTATTGGTTTATTTAAAAATTCAGCCACCTTATCATGTGCGCCTTCAGCATCGCTAGTAGTTAAAACGCCATTATTATCAAAAATAATTGTCTTAATCATATTACATTATTTTACCATGCGATTGCTGGTTAATGCCAAAGAATATATGTTAAAATAATCTCATGAGAATTTCAAGAAGAACCATAAAATTTGATTTGGGCAATGAAACCGCCTTACTACTAAATTCAACTTCCGGAACAATTGATATTATTCCAAATAAATTACTTAAAAACCCCTCTTCTGACACAATAAAAAAATTAACCGAAAGAGGACATCTGCTAACCAAAGATAGGGAGAAAACAACCCTAATCAGATTAACAGAAATTGCAAAAAATCACGGCCAAAATATTCCTTATTGGTTTTATATTCTAACAACCTTAAGGTGTAACTTTAATTGCCCGATTTGCTACGAAAAAAGCACCCACAAAACCAAGGATCTAAATCTAGCAACCCTAAAAAAAATAATTAAATCCATAGAAGAAATTCAAAAAACACAACAGATCCTGAACAAAAGAATGTTTATTGTTTTATTTGGCGGAGAGCCTCTTTGCGGTAATAAAGAGGTTATCGAAAATATTTTAAAAGAATGCAAAAGGCGTCAATGGAAAGTTGTTATCGTTACTAATGGATCGCTGGTTAAAAAATACGCTAAAATTTTTAGAACTTACCGCGCTGTTATTTCTGATTTTAGAATTACATTGGACGGACCTAAACATATCCACAATCAGAGAAGGCCTCAAAAAAATAATCTCGAAACATTTTCTTTAGTTGAAGATGCGATTGACAATTTATTAAAAGAACGCTTTACAGTTAAGATGCAGACAATTTTGGGAAACGGAAACGAAAAGCACCTGAAGGAATTGGCGAAATTTCTTCTTACAAAAAATTGGTTTCAAAACCCTAATTATCAATGGAGAATCGAAGGGTCTCATGATTATGCCAACTTAGACCCCCAAAAAGATGAAATTTCGGAAGGGGAAATGGTTAAAACCCTGATCGATATTCTAAAAAAATACCCGGAAATATCCGCTAAAATAAAATTTGAAAGCTTTAAATATTTAGGACATATTGTAAACAGCTTTGAATGGTTGGGAACTTACAAAACTTATTGGGGCCCAAAATATGGGTTTTGCGAACCTCAAAAAGGGTATCACTTTGTTTTTTCAACTGATGGTAAAATATTTCATTGTCCAAGAACTGTAAACAATAAAACGTATTTAATCGGAACGGTAAACAAAGGCTTAAATTCCAAATCCAAAAAATATAAAAAGTCATCTGTTTTGGAAAAACAAAAATGCAAAAAATGCGCTTTAAATACTTTCTGCGGGGGAGGCTGTGCCGTTCAAAAGGTATGTTATGATCATTTTGACTGCCAAAAATATACCCTACAAATTATTAATGAATTTTTGACATTAATGAGAAAAGAAATCACCAAAAGATCTGACCCAACAAATATTGTTTATATTAATAAGCCCTGGATAGACTTTAAGAATTACTGATTATTACCACAAATTCCCCTTTTTCTTTAACCAATTCCAAAACCTCCGCAATTTTTCCTCTATATATTTCTTCAAACTTCTTGGTGAGCTCCCGGCAGACAACCGCGTTTCGGTCGCCACCTAAAAATTCTTGCAGCTGAGATAGTGTTTTTTTAATTCGGTAGGGAGATTCAAAAAAAACAATCGTTCTCTTTTCCGACTTTAAAGAATTAAAAAGAGTTTGGCGGCCTTTTTTCTTGGGTAAGAATCCTAAAAATAAAAATTCATCGGTATCAAATCCGGAAATAGAGAGTGCAGCGATCGGGGATGACGGCCCGGGAATCGGAATAATTTCGGTTTCCGGCAGCTCCTCTAGTATTTTTTTTATCAAAAACTGTCCCGGGTCAGAAATCCCCGGGGTTCCGGCATCAGAGATAAGAGCCATATTCTTTGTGTCTTTGAGAGTCTCAATAATAAAATCGACTTTTGCCAGCCTTGAATGCTGATGATAGCTTTTAACAGGCGTCGTAATCTCATACCGGCTTAGCAAGATTTTTGCGTGCCTGGTGTCTTCGGCCAATATTAAATCAACCTCTTTTAAGGTGTTTACGGCCCTATAAGTAATATCCTCCAAGTTCCCAATTGGAGTGGCAACGATATAGAGTTTCATGTTAAATTATCCTAAATTCCTCAAACTCCCCGGTTGCTTCTTTTTCTTCAATCTCCACATCTGCAACATCGGACATTGGACTTCCTTCCCACACCCAATCAACAAAATTTTTTAAGGCGTCGTCATTCCCCTCAACAACCATCGAGATCTCGCCATTTACTTCGTTTCTAATCCAGCCCTTAACCTTCAAGATTTTCGCTTTTTTTAAAGCATGATGCCTGTAAAACACCCCCTGAACATCGCCCGAAACCGTAATTTCATTGCGCTTCATTAACTTAACTTCTCCTTAATTAGCTGATAAATTTTATCCCAATCTTCTACAGAAAGTTCTTCCGCTCGGAGCTTAATGTCAAAATCAAGATTCTCTAAAATCTTTATAACCTCTTCTTTGGGAATTTGCAAGCCTCCACTTAAAGAATTGGACAGAGTTTTTCTTTTTTCGCCAAAGCCGGCCTTAACTATCCTAAAAAATAATTTTTCGTTTATGTCAAACCTTGGCTTAGAAAAAACATCTATCTTAATAATGGCTGAATCAACTTTAGGTTTTGGCCAAAAAGAAGTATTGGGAACGATGCGAACGATCTCCGGATCACCGTAAAGCTGCACAGCTACTGCCAAAACGCTCATGTTTCCAGGCCTGGCTGTTACTCTCTCGGCTACCTCTTTTTGAATTAAAAAAACGATCTCAGACGGCTTATTTAGAGCCGATTCGAGAAAATTCCGAAGTATTGGCGAGGTTATATAGTAAGGTAAATTAGCTACAATTTTATAGCCCTTGGGCAAAACAGTGGTATTAAATTTTAAGACGTGCTCTCTTACAACTTCCAAATTGTCTTCAGGCACGGTGGACTTTAAGACCTCGATCATATTTGGATCAAATTCGACGGCTACTACTTTTTTTGCATGTTTTACAAGCTCTGAAGTTAAAACCCCCAAACCCGGTCCAATTTCTAAAACCACATCATCTTTGTTTAAATTAGCCGCTGAAACAATAGAGAAAAGGGCTTCTTTGTCCATCAAAAAATGTTGGCCAAGTGATTTCTTGGCCCACATATTATGAGATTTAAGGATTTCTTTTATTTGATTTAAATTCGTTAAATCCATCTTGATTATTTACAGCCACACACTCTTGATGTATTGGGCCAAGGCTTCCAACCGGCTCCCCCATATACAACCCGATAAGCGGTTGCATGTATCTGAGCTGCTGTATCGTATTTGGTGGCACCTGCAAAGCCAGCTAAGGCCGCATACTTATAAAAACTGTCATCCCACTGGAAAAGGCCAACATGACCAGTGCTATCCACAGAGTATGGGTTACCACCGCTTTCTCTAAGCATCACACAGTATAAGTCAGCCGGGTCAACTCCATATTTTTTGCCAGCATCAACGATAGTGTTCCAATAAGCATTTGGATTACCTGGCTTTCTGCCCCTTTTTATTACTCTAGGCTTGGAACTTTTGGTGACAACTTCGTTTATCAGGTCCTGGGAAGCTACCTGGCCATTCTCAAAGGTAACCCTATAAGCCTGTTCCTTAAGTCCATCCTCTCCTTCATCAATTACTTCTTGTTGGCCTTTTAAAAGTTCGTAGTCATCCTGATACGTAGTAGTTCTTAAAATAGATGCTTGCTTTTTAACAACGCTCTCAGCAACCCTTATAATTTCGACATTTAAGCCGTTCATGACAAGCGAATCTAAACCAACATTTATTTTATCTTTATCACCTAAAATAATTTTCTTTTCAGCTAAAGCCTCTCTTACAGTATTAGCCCATGACCTAACCTCGACTGTTGTGCCATCAACCGTAACCGTAATTTTTGTCGCTCTTCTGATTTGAATTTTTTGGCCTATCCAGCCATCCTTGGCAAAATCGGTAACTAAAGAAGATTCTACCCTGTCTTCAGGCGCCAAATTAAAATTATGTTGAGCTAAAATCTGCATCGGATCACTTAAACCACTAAAAGTTTTGATCGGCTGCATTTCATCGAGAATCAAAACCGGTAGAGCTTTTACGATTTCGATATTTACAGTACCGCCATTCAGTTCGGTATCTAGGCCTGGATTTATAGCATCAAATTCATTTCGAGAGATTTTGGCCTGATCCAAAACTTCTCTGACATTTTTTGCAGATGATCTTATAGTGAAGGCATTGCCTTCGGAATTTATGGTGACGCTTGTTAGCGGTCTGGAAGCGATTATTTCGTTTGAAGAAGTAAGATTGCCAGAAACACTGGCAGGAATTAGGACGAAGGTTGCGAGACTTAAAGATAGTTTTTTAACAAGAACCTTCGGCACAAAATTGTTCGGTAATAAAATGGAATCCTCCGGATTAACTAGTACTTTTTTGTTTTACGCGAACTTTTTAAAACCTTTTTATTTTGATTGTTTTCGCCCAAAATATAGTTAGTCTTGGGGCCTAAACGCTAGCTTTTTAATAAGCTTTAAACATTTTACTCTAGACCCCCTATTATGTCAAGGAGCCGGGAAGGGCTAAGCTAAGGCAAAATTTAACATAAGCTTCATGAACAAAATTTCTAGAGTTTTTCCACAGAATAAACACTTCGATCAATATCTAATGTCTAATTGACCTAATATAATTTCAATGATCAATAACCAAAGAATCAAAAATTTTGGACATTAGACATTAAAAATTGGGGCTTGATTAGAAATTAGAGCAATTGGGAATTAGAAATTATGTCTCTATTCTTAATTTTAAAATATTGATATTTCATACTTTCTCAATGGGGGCAAATACAGACGATAGCCTTTTTATTCCCATTCCCTCAAATACCACATCAATCTCCTCACCATGAACCGACACCACCATCCCTTGGCCAAATTTGGCGTGTCTTACCTTATCTCCGGATTTGTAATCAAAAGTCGGCTCCTTGAGCTCTACCGGAGTAGTTGAAAAATCGGTAGTCAGAGATGATGGGATATCATAAATGAATCTTGATGGCGGGTTGGATGTAATATTACCATATAAAAGCCGACTGGAAGCATAAGCCAAGTAAAGCCTTTTTCTGGCTCTGGTCATTGCCACGTAACAAAGACGGCGCTCTTCTTCCATCTCTTCCTGCTCGAGCAAGCTTCTGGAATGAGGAAAAATCCCTTCCTCCATTCCAACCACAAAAACAATAGGGAATTCCAAACCTTTGGCCGAATGCATCGTCATCAGCGTAACGGCACTCACACCTTCGGAATAATTATCTAAGTCGCTGATTAAAGAGACTTGTTCCAAGAATGATTCCAAATTTAACGATTCATCACTTTGGGCAAATTCTCTGGCAACTGATATAAATTCCCGCAAGTTTTCGACTCTTCCTTCGCCCTCAAGCGTACCATCGTCTAAATATTCCAGATAGCCCGAACTTCTTAAAATTTTTTCAATTAATTCCGGCACTCCCAAAATCTGAGAAACTGCCGCTAATTCTTCGGTAAATTGCGAAAAATCTGTAAGAGCCGCTTGAGCTTTGTTTTGAATTCCGATTTCCTCTGCCCTTTTTATTGCCTCTTTTACAGTTAAGTTCCCTTTTCTTGCAAAGTTTTCCAAGACATCCAAGCTTTTAGCACCAATTCCCCGAGGCGGCAGATTTACCACTCTTCTAAAAGAAACCCAATCATTATCCGAATAAACGAATCTAAGATAGGCTAGAATATCTTTAATCTCTTTTCTTTCATAAAAACGCACGCCGCCGACTATCTTATACGGCATGTTAAACTTCAAAAACTGCTCTTCTAAGGACCTCGATTGCGCATTGGTGCGGTATAAAACTGCCACATCCTTTGGCGCGTAACCTTGGCGCCCCAGCCTGCCAAGCTCGGCAATAATAAACTGCCCCTCCTCTTTCTCATTAAAAGCTTCGTAAATTATGATGGGTAAGCCCGATTCGTTATCCGTCCATAGTTCTTTATCCGAACGCTTATCATTTTTTAAAATTACGTTATGAGCCGCTTCCAAGATATTTTTAGTCGATCTATAATTTTGTTCTAATTTAATAATCTTGGCTTCTGGATAGTCTTTATGAAAATCCAAAATATTTCGATAATTTGCCCCTCTCCAAGAATAAATCGCTTGATCATCGTCCCCAATTGCACAGATATTATGATGCTTCTTGGCCAGGAGCTTCGTAAAAAGATATTGCACGTGGTTAGTATCCTGATACTCGTCCACCAAGATATATTCAAACTGTTTTTGGTATTTTTCTAAAACCTCAGGAAATTTACCGAATAACTCAACAGTTCTTAGAAGCAAATCGTCAAAATCTAAAGCGCCATTTTCTTTAAGCCTTTTATCGTATTCAAAGTAAACTTTAGCTACAATATCCTGAAAATTCCCTACCGCCGTACTTTCGTAGTCTATAGCTGAAACCATCTCGTTTTTAGCCGAAGAAATACTCGAGAGAATTGCCCTTGGGTTATATTGCTTGTTATCAATAGATAAAAATTTCATCGAGTCTTTAATAACCGTCATCTGATCACCTTCGTCATAAATAAGGAAACGAGATTTGTAGCCCAAAAGTTCGATATCTTTTCTTAAGATCTTAACGCAAATAGAATGAAAGGTTCCGGCAAAAGGAAATTCTTCCTTGGCACCAACTAGTGCCGCAATTCTGGTTTTCATCTCCTTGGCCGCCTTATTGGTAAAAGTGACGGCTAAAATATTAAAAGGACTCACTTGTTTCTCGCACACTAAATAGGCGATCCGGTGAGTTAGGGCCTTGGTTTTGCCCGATCCGGCCCCCGCCAAAATTAAAACCGGCCCCTTAGTTGTTAGAACCGCATCTTTTTGCTCTGGATTTAAAGTAGATAGAATATCTGACATGCCAACATATTATAATGAGGATTTGTGAAAAAAGAAAGCGAATATCAGTCCTATAAAAAAATATTGATAACCATATCTAGAAATGATAGAATGCCGTGGGATTGAAATAGAAAGCTATTTACCAATTGATCAAGAGATAAAGTCGAAAGATTAGGGGGGTAATATGAGAACAGCGACAAAAGACCCGACAAGAACAGCGAAGACTAATTTCATTGAAGATCTGCTAGCACTAATCGAAGCAATAAAAGATCCAAATTCTGATTCCAGAGACCTTCATTTAAAAGCAGCCAGACTAAGAAACAAATGCAATTCTCATAAAAAGGTTTCTGCCATCATCAGGATAATCCACGCCTCGAAACAAAAATACAGATCCGAGGAATATACCTTAGAAATGATGACTTACCTTCTAATGATCGTTGCCGGCGGGAAAGCCTTCTTAAAAAGCAGCGAGAGGGGATTTTTGTCTAGCATATCCTGCTGGAAAGTGGTCGGCGAGAGCGAAGAAATCAGCGCTCTAATGAGAGATATCCTTACCCTGGATAACAAATGACCATAGATAGAGACGGAAAAGATAAGAGCTGGGTTTATATACTCAAACCCAGCTCTTACAATGCCGTCTTTTTTTATTTTATTACTTTTACTTAATTTTTAACTCTTGATTCTTAATTCTATTGGAGAGTAGTTCTCCACCCACTTCGTGGAGTCGAACAATAATCCCATCGAGCTATAAAGGCATTAGCCATCAGCCTACTTTCTTCTCCACACCAATCGCACAATCGGGACAAAAGAGATCACATATCTTACAAGCAATACATTTACTTATATCACAGTCTACTGCCGGGGTTAGATAAAAACCAACATTATCGTGGGAAAAATTTAGACATTTCTGGGGACACTTTTCGACACAAACCCCGCAACCTTTACACTGATCCAAATCGATGGTCCATTTTTTATCGGAACTTTCAAACGTCACGGGTTTAGGCATGTACCTCCTCCTCTCTCGTTTCCCGAAGTTCATTTCGAAGCATTGTTATCCCGGCATCCAAAGCTTTAAAGTTTAATTGATGCATCGCCGGATTATTTAAAACCTTAGCCCCTAATTCTTCCTCTAGGGCTTTTCTTACGATTTCCTTCGTTAAACCATCTACCAAACTTGTAATAGCACCTAAGTAAATTACGTTAAAAACTTTTAAAGTTAAGAATTTCTCTGCGTATTCCTTAGCATCCATTCCGATTTTCTTACAATTTATGTGTTCGACATCCTTTTTAGAAATCTGGCCTCTCTCGTAAATATAAATTGTTTCCGGAGTTACGTATTGTTCTGTTCTCTTGACGGCTCTTTTACACAAAACTACCAAGATATCGGCTTTAGCAAATTTAGGAAATGGAATCTGATGAGTCGAAATCTGATTAAAACCAACCGAAACTCCACCCCTCTGTTCAACTCCATAATTTGGAATATAAGTAGTTTTTCTACGCGCCAAAAAAGCGGCAATGGTAAGGGTTTTACCAATTACCTGAACTCCTTGACCGCCCTCACCGGTAACAATTAATCTTAAAGGTTTTTCCATAATATTTTAGGCCCCTTTTAACGAGAGTTTAACAATAAAAAACCAGAAGATCGCCGCCACAAAAAACAAACTAACGATAATAAGACTAGCTGATAAAAACTTAGATTGCACCACCCTGGCATCTTTAAAATGAGCATAGCCAAAAACCGCAAATGCCACACAAACCGCAACCAATAGCGACAAAACAAGATTAGTAAAAATAGGCGCTATATCCTTTGCAATATCACCTATTTTGCCCATTATTTGTACTATTAAGTCAGCTTGTTCCGTCACGATTAATCTCTCCTAATTTGTAAACTTCTTCCATAGTTTTTAGAAATTCAAACGATCCTTTGGCATCGGTTTTCCAATTTGTGGGACAAATTGACAAAGCTTCCACAAAGGAAAAGCCCTTACCTTCCATCTGATGAGTAATGGCCTTTTTAATATATTTTTTAAGCGTCATCGGGTTAGAGACTGAACCTCTTGCAATATATAAGTCACCATTTCCGATTTGAGATACTAATTCCGGCCCCATTAAAGGGCTTTCCAAGGTAAAATCACCGTTTGGTGTACTATCGGTAACTTCATGAGGCATTGTAGTTGGTGCCGCCTGACCTCCGGTCATAGCATACAAAGTATTATTAACCGTAATGACCGTAACATTTTCTTGTCTTAAGGCTGAATGAAGCAAAGATTGAAGCCCGATAGCATATGCTCCGCCATCACCGGTATAAGCAATAACGACCGATTTTGGATTGCCTCGCTTTATTCCCACAGCTACCGGAGTTGTCCGGCCATGATGGGTCTGCACCGTATCGACATCATAAAAATCCCAAGCTAGAAGCGAGCAGCCGATATCTATGGAGAAAACCGCATCTTTTTGAATACCCAATTCGTCAATAGCCTGACCAAGCATTTTTAAAACTATGCTATGTCCGCATCCTGGGCAAAATTTTGCCGGCTTTGTTTCTTTTTTATAACAACTCGGCACGCTCATAAAACCTCCTGAATCTTTTCTAAGGCTTCTTCCGGAACAATACCTTCTGCCGGTTTAAAATAGGAATAATATTCGGCCTGGGTGGCTCCAAATAATGCGTCTCTTACTAGCTTTGCAAATTGGCCATGAGCAGCCTCTATTACCATTATTTTCTTAGCTTTTCTGACAGCTTTTATCATGGCTTCTTTTGGAAGCGGTCTTAAGGTGATTGGCCTAAATAAGCCAACCTTCATTTTCTGCTCCCGAGCCATACTTACCGCCGCTTTTACGGCCTCAGCGACGCTGCCATGGGCAAAAACAATAAGTTCCGCATCACCGCAGTATAGCTCTTCATATTCGACTATTTTAGGACTCATTTTATGAAAATCTTCAATATCTTTATTTAAAACCTCTGCCAATTCATCTTCTAGACTATAACAGTTGCGGATATTTACATACTCGCCTTTTTCGATCCTTTCTTTGTCCTGCAGCATCGGCTTTGCATCTATGGTTTTTCCTTTGTGATAAATAACTTCGCCAAAGGTTTTGCCAAGATATCCATCGGACAAAATAAAAGTCGGGAAACGATAACGCCAGGCCGCATCGAAAGCTTTAAAAGTATAATCATACAACTCCTGAAGATTTCCGGGAGAATAAACAATCCTCATGCCTTCGCCATTTCCACCATGAGCGGTTAAAAAAAGCTCTTGCTGAGAAAAAATGACGGTACCAGTAGACGGGCCGCCGCGCTGAGCAATGTAAGTAACAATCGGGATTCTCATCGCCTCGGCCATAGCTAAAGAATCTTGCATTAAAATGTTTCCGGGACCAGCCGAAGCTGTCCATGCTTTTTTCCCTGCAAGAATACCGCCAATTGTTGCGAAACCTGCTGCAATCTCGTCTTCTGTCTGAAGAAAAACCAAATCTTTATCGACATCAGCACGCTTCGCCCAACCAGCTAAGATTTCAGTTGAGGGAGTTATTGGATAACCGCAGAACATGGATGCTCCGGCATCTATTGCAGCTTCGACAACAACTTCATTTCCAATTGCTAGGACCTTGTTCACCAACCCTCCTTATATATCATATTTTAACACCATCTTTACATCCAAAGCAATAACGCCCTTATTCCTCTCGTTAACTCTTAACGGATTTATATCCACTTCCTCGATCTCGGGAAAATCAGTCATAAGTTTTGACAGCCTAATAATCGTGTCGGAAATGGCATCAATGTCATATGCTTCTCCGCCTCTAAATTCCTGGAGCAGTTTTGAGCTTTTTGTTTCGGCTATCATTTCTAAGGCTTCTTTTTTGGTAACAGGTGCGATTCTAAAAGCAACATCATGAATTAATTCAACCATGATTCCACCCAATCCAAATACGATAACCGGCCCAAAAATCGGATCTCGTTTGCCGCCCACAATAACTTCCTGACCTTTTCTTACCATATGATAAACCGTAATTCCTTCGATTCTAGCTTCGGGCATTTTTTTATTTACGCTAGCCATTATTTCCTTAAAGGCTTCTTTTACTTCAGTCTTGTTATTTAAACCAATTTTTACGCCTCCAACATCCGTTTTATGAAGAATGTCCTGAGATGTAATTTTTAAGACTACCGGAAAACCAATACTCTGAGCTGCTTCGGCCGCTTCCTCCGTATTTTTAGTTAGCTGACTTTTTGCCACATTAACGCCGTAAGAACGTAAAATTTTAGCCGCCAAACTATCCAAAGAATCGCCCAAGTTAAAGATTCCGGCAACATGTGCCTCCCTTAAAAGATTATTAACTCGGTCCTTATTAATGTTCTCTGTAAGTATAAGATCGGTCTTATCTTTTCGATCTAGATATTCTGAATATTCAAACATCGCCTCAAAAGCCCGAACCGCCCTTTCCGGAAAATCAAACGTTGGAATTTTATTCTCCGCTAGAACTTTAACACCTTCTGAGATTTTCTTTCCGCCCATAAAAGAAGCAATAACCGGTTTTTTATATTTTCTTTGCATCGCCACTATCACCTCTGCCGTTTTTTTAACTTCGGTTGTTATTTGCGGCGTAGCGATAACAATCACGCCATCCACATTTTTATCGGCGAGAACCGCCTCGAGCCCAATCTTATACCGATCGGCCTTAGCATCTCCCACAAGATCCACCGGGTTATTGATACTTGCCATTTTTGGCAATTTTCGCTCTAAATATGCTTTAGTTATCGAATTTAATTTGGCAAGCTCCAGTTTGCTCTGAAAAATGGCATCAGCAGTCATGACTGACGGTCCGCCAGCATTGGCAATGATAGCAATTTTATTTCCCTTTAAAAGAGGCTCAAAAGCAAACACTTTGGCATAATCAAAAAGCTCCTCTAAGTTGTATGCTCTTATAATTCCGGCTTTTTTAAAAGCAGCTGATACAGCCGTTTCTGAACCCGCTAGGCTTCCCGTATGGGAAGCGGCAGCCTTTGCCCCCGCAGATGTTATCCCGGCTTTTAAAACAATTAAAGGTTTTTTGGCGGTAATTTTTTTAGCAAAGCGAATAAAATTATCCCCTTCGCTTATTCCCTCTAAATATCCCAGGATTACCTTGGCCGCATTATCATTTTCCCATTCCTGAAACAAATCAGATTCATCGATATCGGCTTTATTTCCCAAAGAAACAAATCTCGAAAAACCAATATCGTTAGCATTAGCCCAATCTAGAATAGCCGTACAAACCGCTCCGGATTGAGAAAAAACCGCAATGTTATTTTTTTCCGGCATGCTTTGGGCAAAAGAGGCATTAAGCTTTTGGAAAGTATCGATATACCCCAAACAATTTGGTCCCAAGACTCGAATTTGATGGTCATTTGCAATTTCTTTTATCTGTCGCTCCAGCTCTTTTCCTTTTCCGCCGATCTCCCCGAAACCGGCTGAAATAATAATCGCGGTTTTTATACCCTTAATACCGCATTGCTCCAAAACTTCCGGTACGTAAAAAGCCGGCACCAGAATAACGGCCATATCTACCGAATCCGGGATATGATGAATCGTCTGGTAGCACTTGTATCCAAGAATTTCTTCGGCTTTTGGATTGACCGGATAAATTTTACCCCTAAAACCGTATCTTTTAATATTTGCAAGCACCAAGAAACCAAGCTTATCCGGATCTCTGGAAGCCCCGATTATAGCGATACTTTTTGGTTGGAATAATAAATTCTTTTTCACATAATGCCTTAAAATATAATTACTTTTGATTCGTCTCCAAAGCTTTAAACAGAAAAGATGCTTTAAAATGACAAAATCCAAATTTCAAATTCCAAATGAAATCCAAATGATTAAATTTCAAATAAAAAGACTTTTGACATTTGGATTTTGTCATTGATTTGACATTTGATATTTGAGCTTTGGCATTAATTTTATTTTTCATTTTCCCTCTCACTTTACTTTCACTGCTTGTCTCGCCTTAAATAAATCCCTCTTACTTAGCAGCCCTTCCGTTGCTCCCCATCTTCCAACAACCGATGCGGCATTCTTTGCCGCTTTTTCGAGCGAGATATTTACATCTAATCCCATTATTTGACACGCCGTAAAGGTCGAGCCAAAAGCATCGCCTGCTCCCGTCGTATCAATAATGTGCGAAGACAAAACTTTTTGATAATACTCCATAAAACCATCACAAGCATAAGCGCCATCATTGCCGCAAGTTACAATTACCATCTTTGGACCAAAAGATTTAAGCTCCATTAAAAGAGATTTTTCGTCATTTAAATCTAGCTTAGACCCCGAGGAAGAAACTAAATCCTTAGCCTCCTCTTTGTTTAAGATAAGGATTTCTGTTTCTTTTAAGAAATCGGCCAATTTTTTATAACCCTCTGAAAGCTGGACCGATCCCGGATTCCAAGCTATTTTAATCTTATGAATTTTAGCAAAGTTAAAAATTTGGGGGACTAGAAGATCGGATTTTCCAGTTAAGGAGCTAACGTAAAACCAATCCGTCTTTTTTAACGGCCGCCAATTGTTAATAACCAGTTCATCATTTGCCCCTCTGTAGTTAAAAATTATGTGGTCCTTGCCGGCTACTACTATATACCCTAAAGCCGTATGATTTTTCAAAGTTTTGTTAATAAAGGTTGTATTGACCCCTAAATTCTGCAAATCTGAAACCATAGCGCTTCCGGTGCCGTCTTTACCAATACTTGCCACCATGGCAGCCTTAAGCCCCAATCTGGCAAAACAAACCGAAGAATTATGAGCCCCGCCGCCATAAGTAAAAAAAGCCTCGTCAGGGATAATCTTCGATCCATATTCAAAAGCGAGAAGCGTTTCCTTTTTGTTTTCTATAATCTCACCTTTACAGGTTTTACAAAAGATATCTCTGGTGGCACCACCAATGCTTACCACGTTAAACATGCGTTGTTATCCTTCCGGATTTTTTTAAGACTGTTTTAAAAATTTCTCTCCCCCTTAGATGTTTTAGGGCGCCAAAACGACAACCCGTCTCGCCGAATTCACAAATACTATCTCTATTTTTACCATCGTAGATTAGAAAAGGAACCGGATCTTCGGCATGATCCTGAAGCTCGCATGCCGTAGTATGATCACCAGATATAAATATTAAAGTATTTTTTAGCTTTCGGAAAGCCTTAAGCTCTCGGTCTATTTTTTCAATCAATATCTTTTTCTCCATATAATCTCCTCGCTCTTCAGCACAAGTATCGACAGCCTTAAAATGGAGATAAACAAAATCATGATTTTTTAAAGCCTTTTTGGCCGCCACAACTTTGCTTTTATAGTTAGAACTGCTAAGACCATTAGCGCCATTCACCTTTATAAAATCCATCCCTAAATACCTTGCGATCCCAATATAAAGAGGCGCTCCGGCTACCGCAGCAGCCCTTAAACCATATTTTTCTTTATAAGAAGGAACCTTAAAAAAGGTGCCGGATCCTCTTGTTAAAAGAAAATTAACGGGTAAAAGCCCTTTTTTAATTCTTTCTTCATTTAAAGGTAAGGTATTTAAATATTTATTGACTTCAAGCTGATATTTCCACAATGCCTTTGCGGTTTTAACGGAAGCCTGGGAACTATCCAAGGGTTGAGGGTGCAAAACCTTGGCGTCCTTTTTGTGAGGGCCATCTTTATGGGGGTCCGTGTCCGACACCATAGACGAATGAGCATGAACATTCTCGCTCAAATCTTTACCGCTTATAATAAGTACGCCGCGATGAGCCAAACCGGAGTAAATTTCAAAATTAAAACCGTCCACCTCCCTAGTTCCAATTGCTTCAGAAAATTCTATTGTTCTAGAAATATTCCCTGCCCGCGGATCCACAACTCGCAAATCTTCGTCTACCGTGCCGAAATCAACTCGTAAGGCAAGATCCCCGGGATTTAATTTGATCCCAAGCCCCAAGGCCTCCAAAACACCGCGTCCGGGATAGTCCTTAATATAATGATAGCCAAAAAGAGCCAAATGACATTCTTCGGAAGTGGGATAGACGCCTTTTGGCAAGGCATTTTGGACTCCGCAAATACCATTTTGGGCAAAAAAATCCATGTTTGGAGTCCGAGCCGCTTCTAGCGGCGTTTTACCCTCCAAATTTTTTATGGGCCTGTCGCCCAAACCATCTAAAATTACAAAAAGAATTTTTTTAAACGCCATCTCCCTTTAGTTTTCTTAATTTTTTATAAAGTATAAACGACGGATTGGTAATTAAAATAAACGAGAGAAAAGTGACTAAAATGCTACTTATTATTGGCAAGGATGTAAGAATAATGCTAACTACGATTATTGGCAGATAGAGAACGACGAGAGTCACGAAAATTTTTCCCTTATAGCCGCTTGTAATTGCTTTACTCTCCCTTAAAGCCTCTAGGCCTCGCTTTCCCTCAGAGACATAAATATAAGGCGCCATAAAATACATCACCATAAAAATAAAGCCCGGAATTATAAGCAAAATAAACCCTAGAAGAACTTTTAGGCCGTAAAGAATAGTTACGAAAAGAAATCCCCAGAACTTTCCTTTTGTTTCCTTAAAGATTCCGGATAACTGGCCCTTAATTAGATTCTTACCCGAAATAATCTTATCCAAAGACTGTAGATACATCAAAAGAGGGTAAATCGAAAGGATCGAAAGAAATATTACAAGAACAAGGACAAAAAGATCACTAATAAGTTCTTGGCCATTTGTATCGTCAAAGAATAAACCGCCAAGACTCGCAATTAAATTTATCATGCCAGTTATAGCAATAAGAATAAGAAGAGGTTTAAAATTTGTCTTAAATAAACCCCACGATTCACCAACTAAATCAATAATTTTAGGAAAACTATTTTCTTCGGAAGCACTCTTGTTATTTCCTTTACTCATTACGATCCCTTTACAAATTAGTTATTTATATTGTACCAGTTTTTTAAGATTTTATCTCTGCTTCGATCTCTAACAATCTGTTATACTTAGCCACTCTTTCCCCTCTCGCCGGAGCGCCGGATTTGATTTGGCCGCACCCGCAGGCGACTACCAAGTCTGCTATAAAATCATCTGTGGTCTCACCGGACCTATGAGAAATTATAGGTTGAAATTTGGCTTTTGTGAGCATTTTTATGGCCTCTACGGTCTCTGTTAGAGTACCAATTTGATTGTATTTTATGATAGCGCCATTTGCTAACTTTTTAGAGATTCCGTCTTTAATTCTTGCCGGATTGGTTACAAAAAGATCATCTCCAATAATTTGGATTTTTCGGCCGTCCACTTTTTCTAAGCGCTCCTTTAAATTTGCCCAACCCTCAAAATCGTCTTCAGCCAGAGGATCTTCAATGGAGAAAATAGGATAGTCTACAATCCACTGGAAATACATGCCGGTCATTTGAGGCGCCTTTAAAGAAACGCCTTGGGATTTAATATAATAATAACCTCCCTGACCATCAGTTTCTTTATATAATTCTGTTGCCGCAACATCCAAGGCAATAAAAACATCTTTACCGGGAATATAACCTGCTTTTTCTATGGCTTCTACCAAAAGTACCATTCCAGCTTCATTGTTTTCTAAATTTGGAGCAAATCCGCCTTCGTCTCCAATCATCGTGGCCAGCCCCCTGCTTCTTAACACTTCTTTTAAAGATTTATAAATTTTGGCTCCGGCCTCTATTCTTTTTGTAAAATTGTTGCCCATCACCGGAACAACCATCATTTCCTGAACATCAACATTGTTATCGGCATGCGCTCCACCATTTATAATGTTTAAAAGTGGCTTAGGAGCAACATAATCTTCATTAAATTCAAAATACTTTTGAAGAAATCTGTAAAGCGGCATTCCTTTGTCTAAGGCTGCTGCTCTGGCCGCTGCCAGAGAAACACCTAAAATCGCATTGGCGCCTAACCTGGATTTATTTTCCGTGCCGTCAAGCATCATCATTGCTTTGTCTATTTCCCAAAGATTTCCGATTTCATTTCCTTTAAGGGCATTAGAAATCTCTTCAACGTTTGCTACGGCTTTTTTTACTCCAAAACCATCCGCATCCCTTAGCTCATGAGCTTCGTGAGCACCTGTCGAAGCCCCGGATGGCACACTAGCCTTGGCCATTTTCCCATTGTCCAAGATAACTGTCACTTCGACAGTTGGATTGCCTCTAGAGTCATAAATTTCCCTCGCCTTAATTTCTCTAATTGTTGCCATATTATTTTATCCTTTTTACTTCACCAAATATTTTAAAACCTGCGTATGAAAGAAGCATAACAAAGGCTATTAAGAATAAACCATAAATAATTTTTTTTATCAACTTTTTAGCGTCAACCTTCTCGTTGGGAATAACAATGTTATTGCTTTCCCCGGAAAAATCCAGATGCCTGGAATCGCTGCGACCATCCGTTCCTAAATTCTCTTCGACTGCCCCATATACCGGATAATGAGGTTTTGATGGATTAATATCATTTATACTATATGGTTTATCTGCAGTTGTTTCTTTACGATCTTCCTCCTTCTCATACGCCATAATATCCGGCTCTTTAGCTTCTTGTAGTTCTTTCTGTGCTGGCTTGTTTTCTGCCTTTTCTTCCGTCCCTTTTGTTTCATTACTATCATTTCCAAATTGATCAAGTTTAGCAAAATGAAAATTGACGGCACTTGAATCGAATTTTTGCTCCCCAGAATTATCGACAAGTTCTTCCTCGGCATCATTATTAGCACCGATTTTAGAAATTGCTTCGTCTAGAAGAGACCTATCTTCAATCGTTTTACTGGAAACACTATCTATCTTGTCATCAATGTTACCTAAAATATCTTGAAGACCATTCTCGGGTACTAAGCCTTTGGAATCTTCTTCGTTATCCTCATCGCTATTATTTTTTAAAGCTTCGCTTTGCGCTGTATCTTCGTTATCAGAAATACTGCTATCTAAATCTGCAGAAATAAAGCTATTATCGATTTCGATAACCGGCTCTAAAGCCTTCTTTTGTATTTCAGCCAAAGCTTCGTCGAAAGGAGAATCAGTCCTAGTATCAACACCATCTTCCCCTTCGGAGGGTAGATTGACGGTTAGATTTTGATTCGTGTCTTCGGTTTTAGCTTCAAGCTCTTCGGTAACAACTATTTCTTTATCATCTGCCACTAAATCTATGTTTTCTGGCCCATTAGGCAGAGTCTCCTGATCCACCATGCCTTCAGTCAATTTTTCATTAATTTCTTCTGGAACTTCAACCGTTTCTAAAAATTCCGGCTCTTTCTTGGTTGGAAAAATCTCATCGGAACTATCTTTTAAATCTTGTTTGATAAGATCTTCATAGTCATTTCCATAGAATTCCGCCTCATCCGAATCATCACTATCGCTCAGTTCTGATGGATCATACTCTTTAGCCAAATCTTCTTCGATCAACTCCTCATAATTATCGCCTTCGTAATCATTAACATCGTTTTCCTTGCTACCATCAGATTTAACCGGAATCGAAACTTCTTCTCCAAAAGAAGCGTAATTAGATCCATGGAACTCAGTATCGTCTTCTTTCTCTGCACTTTCGATATTTAAAGAAGATCCCGAAAAATCATTATCTCCCGTGTTATTTATTTGGCCCCTAGATTTTGATGCTTCAAGAATCTGGTCAAAATCTATGGTACCTATCTCTTCGTTTTCTTCTCCGAAGGTTCCTTCTTCCACCTAAACCCCTTTTTACCTCTGGCAACGTATATTATTTAAGAGATCATATGTGAAAGTTCTTCCTAACTTCAGACAATTCTCTTAAAAGCAGTTTTTCCTCGACAGAAGCAATCAGCCTTCTGGTAGATTCGATAACATCGGGACTTACAGAAACTGAGGTAACGCCGTATTCTACTAGTTTTTCCGTAATTTCCGGGTAAACCGACGGAGCCTGGCCACAGATGGAAGCTGTTACTCCTCGCTCCCTACAAACTTCGATAATTCTCTTTAAGGCAATTTGTACGGCTTCGTTTCTCTCGTCATATTCTTCAGCCACAACAGACGAATCTCTGTCTAAGCCCAAGATAAGCTGAGTTAGATCGTTAGAGCCAATCGAGATGCCGTCAATGCCGCAATCGATGAATTTATCAATGAGGAAGACCGTGGATGGCACTTCTACCATAATCCAAAGTTTAAAGTCCGGACCTCGCCTGAGACCCGCATCCTCAACTAATTTTTTAACTGCCATAAATTCATCAATTCTTCTTACAAATGGAATCATTAAATGAAGATTCGGATTGTTTTGGCGTACTTTTTTTATGGCTTCAAGTTCCATATTAAAGAGTTCCGGCTCTTTCATATACCTAAAGCAGCCTCGGTATCCAATCATTGGATTTTCTTCATGCGGTTCGTCCTCGCCGCCAGGAAGGTTTCGATACTCGTTTGTTTTAAAATCAGTAGCCCTGTAAACTACCGGTCGCGGATAAAAAGCCGACGCAATTGTCTCTAAGCCTTCAGCCAATTTGTCGATAAATTCCTGCTGCCTGCCTTCTTTATGGAATTTGCGCGGATGTTCTTTGATGTATTCCATAATGATAAACTCGGCCCTTAAAAGTCCAACGCCATCCACATTTCTCTTAGCCATTTCTTCCGCAAGTTCCGGTTCGCCAAGATTTAAATAAACTCTAGTTGCGGTAATCGGCTCGGACATGACAGCCGAAGCAGCGGATCCGGAAACGGTTGTCGCCTGCTTTGTTTCCACAGCTTCTTTAATAAGACCTTTATAAACCAAGCCGCGGGAACCATCCACAGTAACGGCATCATAAGCTTTTAGAGTTTCGGTCGCAGTTTCGGTGCCAACGACGCAAGGAATACCAAGCTCTCTGGAAACAATAGCCGCATGACAAGTTCTTCCACCGGCGTCGGTTGCAATCGCCGAAGCCCTTTTCATGGCCGGAACATAATCCGGCGTTGTCATCTCGGTAACCAAAACATCACCTTCAAGGATTTTATCAATTTCATCTGGAGAGTGGATAATTTTGACCGGGCCACCACCCATACCGGCGGAAGCAGCCGAGCCTTTTAAGATAATTTCTTTTTCAGTTGTCGTTTCCGGAGTACCCGAAGTCTCTTCTGTTTTTGCCCCGGCATCACCCAAAGTAGTTACCGGCCTGGACTGAACCATATATATTTTTCCCTTATAGACAGTGTATTCCGTATCCTGAGGCTTGCCGTAATGCTTTTCGATGTTTAAAGCAATTTGGGATAGCTGTTTGATTTCGTCATCCGTTAGCTTTTGTTTATCCTGAAGATCGACCGGCACTGGCTGAGCCGCTTTCTGAAGAGCGCCCGGATCATCAGTATCAGAAGAACCAGACTCTCGGTTTAACATCCAAGTTTGCTTGTGGATTTCTTTATTAGAAATTTCCAAAGTCTTTTTATCCACAAGGTATCTGTCCGGCGTTACCGCCCCAAGCACCACTACTTCTCCCAAACCATAAGCAGCTTCGATGGAAATATGATCGAGATCATTATTGGTTGGATCAATAGTAAACATAACGCCCGCTTTTTCGGCATCAACCATTTCCTGAACCGGAACCGCGATTCCAACTTCAAGCTGACCAAAACCCTTATCTGACCTATAATAAATAGCTCTGGCTCCAAAAAGAGAAGCATAGCATTTCTGTACCGCTTCTACTACCGCATCATCACCAAGAACATTTAAATAAGTCGATTGCTGGCCGGCAAATGAGGCATCAGCCAAATCTTCGGCGGTTGCCGAGCTTCTGACCGCCACGTAAAGCTTTTCCCTATCACCCTTTAACTTGTGATAATTTTCAATAATATCTTTTCGTAAGTCTTCCGGCATAGAAGACTTAATGATAAGATCTTGGATTTTTTCCGCTCTGGCCTGAAGATCTTTAGAATCTTCAACGTCCAAACCCTCCAAGATGGTTTCGATCTTTTCTTTAAGACCGGCCTTTTCTAAGAAATAAAAATAGGCTTGAGCAGTAACATTGTAGCCGTTAGGAACCGGAATGCCTGCCTTAAGCATCTCCCCCAAATTAGCCCCTTTTCCGCCAACGGTTGCGCCGTCGCCCTTGCCTACTTCGGAAAACCAAAGAATATTTTTTATTGCTTCAGTCATTTATCACCCTCCTTTTAGTAAAAATTTACTTAGCTTATTTATTGATCAATTATTTTTAAACATCTAAATACATAAAACAAACAACTAGCCGTTGCTAAAAATATTATAAACCCTTATCTAAGAGGAAGGAAGATTAATATTTTTTATAAAGAAGTTTTGTTTTCCCAATTTAGATTTTGGGGTTATTATAGATTCATGAAAACAAAATGGATCATGTTTGCCGCGGTTATTTTTTCGCTTTGCCTTAAAAATGCAGTTCTGGCGAGCAACGAACAAGAGTTCCTTTGGGGGGTCGCCACATCCGCCCATCAGATTGAGGGGGGAGATATCCCCAGCGATTGGTACGAGTTCGAAAAACAAGGAAAAGCGCCGGATGGCAGCACCACCGAAAAAGCTGTGGACGGATATAATTTAGCATTTGAAGACATCAAACTCTTAAAAGAATTGGGCGTAAATTCCTATCGTTTTTCTATCGAGTGGGCAAGAGTGGAACCGGAAAATAACAAATTTGACGAGGCAGCACTTAAGCATTATCACGATTTAATAGTTGCGCTAAAGAATAATGGCATCACTCCGGTTGTCACCCTTCATCACTTTACTAATCCTAAATGGATTGCGGATAAAAGTAGCTGGACTAACAAAGAAACGGCAAACGAATTTGTAGAATATGCGAGGAAGATAATTGACCAAAACAATAATGACGTTACTTATTGGATTACAGTAAACGAGCCAAATGTTTTCTTAAGTTATAGCTATATCTTTGGCAATTTTCCGCCTTACAAAAAGAAAGATATTTTGGTTTACAAAAAAGCCATAGAAAATGTCTTTGAGGCTCACCGTCAAATTTACCGATATATCCATGAAAAAAATAATAAAGCCCAGGTGAGCATCGCCTACAATTTTAGCGACTTTAAGCCGAAAACGTACCGGCTAATTGATGTTTTATCAGCCAGAATTTGTAATTATGCCTACTCCTGGTACTGGACCGATCAGGTTAAGAACGAGATGGATTTTGTGGGCATTAATTATTATTTTAGCCGTTACGTTGGCCTCGACTATCCGTTTTCTTCCCAATATTACAAGTACACCGACGTTTCCGAATGGAATCAGTGGCCGCAAAACATCCAGCCCGAAGGCTTGGAGCATATTACCCTTATGGCCCATAATCGCTACAAAAAACCAATAATTATTACCGAAAATGGATTACCTGATAAAGATGATGATAAAAGACCGGATTTCATTAAAAATCACATCGAAGCTTTAAACACCGCAAAAAGCAAAGGGGTCGAAATCAACGGCTATTTCTACTGGTCTCTAATGGATAATTTCGAATGGTGGGGCGGCTATAAAGATAAATACGGTCTTTATGAAGTGGATTATAATACCATGAAGCGGCGTCCTCGCCCCAGCGCATTTTATTACCGAGACCTTATTATGAACTATCAAAAGAACGAGAATTTATCTCTACCGACATACTAACACCCATTTCGCACTTCCTTATTGTTCGACTCCTCAAAGAGGGTGGAGAACTTAAATCCCCGAATTTCAGGGCTCCGTTTCACTTCGCTCGAAGAGTAATTATGGGTCATTAATACCAAGTGCGAAATGCGTGATTAAAAGATCTAATAACAGTCTTCATTCTAGTATTTTGCTTTTTTATCCACAACGATTATCCACAGAAAAACTAGGCTTTTCCACAGCTACCAAAAAGCTTCAACTTTTCATCCACAACCTTCTTTACTTCTTCTTTGGCTGGACCCAAAAAATTATAGGGTACATGCTCTTCCGGATTTTTCTCCAAATGTTCTCTTATAGAATTTGTAAAAGCAAGCCGGAGTTCGGTATTAATATTTACCTTGGCAACGCCATTAAAAATGGCTTGCCTTAACTGTTTTTCGGGACACATGGAGCCGCCGTGCAAAACCAAAGGAATGCCAAGAAGGTGGTTTATTCTGCTTATCCTTTCAAGGTCTAGCTTTGTCTCCCCCTTATAAGCCCCGTGTGATGTTCCTACAGAGATTGCCAATGAATCTATTTTTGTCTCTTTATAAAAAAGCTGGGCTTCTTCCGGATTCGTAAAAAAATCGGAACGGTTTGAATCTTCGCCTTCGAATTTAGGTGTTAAGACCTTACCTACTTCTCCCTCAACCGACACTCCATGCTTATGAGCTAATGCCACAACTTTTTTAGTCACATTCATATTTTCCTCGAAGGGAAGACCCGAGCCATCGATATGAACCGAGGTATAACCAGCTTCGATAGCTTCCCGAACCGTTTCATAACTATCCCCATGATCTAAATGAATCGAGATTGGAATATTATACTTTTCTGCCGCCCGTCTTACAATAGCTGCCAGAAGTTCCGCCCCCGCATGATGCATCTCGGACTTTGACGATTCTACAATTACGGGCGACTTCTGCTTTGCACCAGCCTCGATAATTGCCATCGCAATTTCCAAGTTGGGCGCATTAAATCCCCCCACCGCATAACGGTGATAATAAGCATGTTCTAAAATTTTTTTGTTATTTGATAGCATTCCCAACTTACCCAATCATAGATTTAACAACAGATAAAACGGGATATTTTAAAGCAATTAGAACCACTGTAGCAATTAAGATTATTTTAATTGCTTTTCCAATACTCCATTTAAGTAAAAAGGCTACAATAACCAATACCACCGGAACGGTATAGACGCCCAAACCCAAGAAATTGTCTAAAAGCGTAAGCCATTCTGGAACTTTACTTACTTCAGCCGCGATTCTAGATGGATCGACATTATTTGGCATTTTGATCTCCTGTAATTGAGTTTACTTTTAAATTTTAAGTTGAAATTTTGCCTTTTGAGTTTTGAATTGACAGAGACGAGATTGCTTTGTCGCTCCGCTCCTCGTAGTGACATACGTCACCTATATTAAAACAAGCTTCTTATTTGGTATGCTTCTCTGCACCTTTAATTATTTTTGCAAATTCGAAATGGTCGACTGAAGCTCCACCCACAAGCACGCCGTCAATATCCGGGTCATCAAAGTAAACGTTTGCATTCTTTGCTTTAACGCTGCCGCCATACAATACTCTCATTTTCTCCGAGATTGCTTTTCCAAATAATTCGGCAATGGTGTGTTTAATATCTTTTGCAACCTCAGTAGCCCTTTTGGCGCTGCAATTTTTACCGGTACCAATGGCCCAAACCGGCTCATAAGCAATAACCACTTTAGCTACTTCGTCTTTGGTTATAAGATGGAGGGCCGCTTGAAGCTGAGATAAAATGGTAATCTTAGAAAATCCATCGTTAAAATCCTGCAGAGTGTCGCCAACGCACAGTATTGGGGTTAGGCCATGACGAACCGCCGCTGCCACTTTTTTAGCGATTATCTTGTCAGTCTCCAAGAAATGAATTCTTCTTTCAGAATGACCAACAATCACATATTTACATAGCCCTTTAAGCATGAGGGGCGATATTTCTCCAGTATAGGGGCCTTGCTCTTCGTAAAAAACATTCTGGGATCCAAGCTCAATATTGGTCCCATTTACAGAGATATTAGCGGTATATAAATCCACAAAAGGCGGACACACTACGATCTCTACTTTCTTTATGTCTTCTACTTCTTTCTTTAGTTTCTCCAGCATTATAGATGTCTCCGGCACAATCCCGTGCATTTTCCAATTGCCGACAACAAGTTTTCGCTTTACCATATATACCCTCACTGTTTAAGATATAAACCTATAATTAGTATAGCATAAGACGAGTCAAAAATGTCTAATATCTAATTTCTAATTGACTTACTAAAATCCCAATAACTGACTTACTAAATCCTAATATCAAAGTCTCTTCGAGTCTAAGCCTCGGAACCGAAGGCCTAAATACTAAACAAATTCGAATGAACAAAATTCTAAACTTTTGGATTTAGAACATCTAAATTTAGATATTGCTTGGAGTTTATTATTTAGTGCTTAGGATTTTTATTTATTGAGACTCGATTAGAAATTAGGATTCAGAAATTAGAAATTGCTAGTTTTCCTGAAGAAAACTAGCTTACTGCTTCTACTCCCGGCAATCTCTCTCCTGCCAAGAAGTCTAAGGTTGCCCCACCGGCCGTAGAAATATAACTAAAATTTTCTTTTAAATTTTCCGGAATGCTGGAAATAGTTTCGCCGCCCCCAATAACGCTATAAGCACCACTCTCAGCAACCGCCTTTGCAATTGCATGATTTCCCCTATCGCCACCAATCTCAAAATATCCAAGAGGGCCATTCCAAACTATGGTTCCGGCAAACTTGATCGGCTCTATAAATTTTTCGATCGTTTCGACACCAATATCCACAATAATATCGTCATCCTCGAGATCCGCCACATCCTTCAAAATCTTCGGGGCGTTTTCTTTAGCCTCTTTTACCACAAAAACATCATCCGGAATTAGGACCTGAATCCCTTTTTGCTCCGCTTCGTACATAAGATTATCCGAAAATTCTTCCCAATCTTCTTCTGCAAACGACTTGCCGATATTATACCCTTCACCGGCCAAAAACACATCCGCGCTACCGCCGCCAACTAAAATAACATCCACAAATTTAAGCATATTTTCTAAAACTCTAATTTTATCCGAGACCTTTTTTCCGCCAATGATGGCCACCACGGGAGTCTTTGGATTCTTGGTTACTTTTGATAACGCTTCCACTTCTTTTCTAAGTTGGAATCCCGCATAAGAATCCATAAGTTTTGGAACGGCATCTACCGAAGCATGCGCCCTGTGAGACACCGAAAAGGCATCATTAACATAGATATTCCCCAAGGGTGCAATTTTCTTGGCAAACTCCTCGTCATTTGCTTCTTCCTCCAGATAAAAGCGCAAATTTTCTAAGATCAAGACATCGCCATTGTCCATATCACCAACCATTTTTTCCGTCTCTTTCGACAAAATATCCGGCGCGAAAGAAATAGGATGATTTAATAAGCTTTCTAAATGTTTGGTAATCGGTAGGAGCGAGAATTTACTATCCGGCTTGCCATCGGGCCGGCCCAGATGAGAAAGCAAGATAACCTTAGCACCTTTTTCTCTTAAATAATTAATGGTATCTAAACTAGCCTTTATTCTTGTATCATCCTCAATTTTGCCATTCTCTAGAGGAACATTATAATCAACGCGTACCAAAACCCGCGCATTTTTTAAATCATAATCGTTAATATCGGTAAGTAATCTCATGAGACCTCCTTTGATTCATAATAACCAATGTTTTAAATTTTCACTATAACAATTTTGCTAATTATTGGCCTAATGGGTTCAAATAATCTAAATAGGCCTATGAGTTAAATGTTTTAAATACCCATTAAGCCTACTAGACCCACTCAAGCCAACTTAGCTTGGTTTACTTGGTCATATAAACAGCCAGATCGGTAACCCTATTGGAATAGCCCCATTCATTATCATACCAAGCAAAGACTTTAACCATGTTTTCCCCCACTACTTTAGTAAGAGAAGCATCAAAAATTGCCGAGTATTTATTGCCTTTTAAGTCCATGGAAACCAATGGTTCTTCGGTATATTGTAGATAGCCTTTTAATTTTCCTTGCTCCGACGCAAATTTCATAGCGCTGTTAATCCATTCCGCTTTTACTGCTCTTCCAGCTTCTATCGTCAAATCAACAATAGAAACTGTTGGAGTTGGAACCCTAACCGCTAATCCATCCATTTTACCTTCTAGCTCTGGAATTACTTCAGAAATTGCTTTAGCTGCCCCTGTTTTAGTGGGAATCATATTTAAAGCCGCTGCTCTCGCCCTTCTTAAATCTTCGTGAGGCAGATCAAGGATTTTTTGATCGTTTGTATAAGAATGGACTGTCGTCATTATTCCTTTATTGATACCAAATTCATCGAGTAAAACTTTGGCAATTGGAGCCAAACAGTTGGTTGTACAAGAACCGTTAGATACAATATTGTGGCTCGCTTCATCGTATTCGTCATGATTTACCCCCATCACAATTGTTTTATCAACATTAGTGCCGGGAGCCGAAATAATTACTTTTTTAGCTCCGGCTGCAAGATGAGATTTGGCTTTTTCGCCATCCGTAAAGAATCCGGTTGATTCGATTACCACATCAACCTTAAGCTTTTTCCAGGGAAGTTTGGCGGGGTCTTTTTCGGCAAAGACTTTTACCTCTTTACCGTGAACCGAAATGCCTTTTTCGGTAGGCTTAATGTCGGCATCAAAAATTCCGTAAGTAGAGTCATACTTTAAAAGATGAGCTAAAGTTTTAGTATCGGTTAAGTCATTTACGGCAACTATTTCTACTTTTGGATAATTTTCCGTAAACGCTTTAAAAACTTGGCGGCCAATTCGGCCGAAGCCATTAATTGCAACTTTCATTTACACCCTCCTTAAACTAAACGCTTGTCTGAAATAAGTATATCACTTCCCAAAAAAGCTTCAATTAAAAAATTACCCGATTTGCTTTTACCAAGGTAATTTTGATATAAAAATTACTCCTTTTCTTTTTTGTTCGATTTCGGTTTTTGAATCATTCCCATAAGCCAAGCAAAACTAACCAAAATAAGACTAGGCCCTCCGGCATAAATACTATTATTAATGATGGCCTTTTTCATATTCTTGGGGTCAATCAGCTTCTTCTCTGATGTATTTGAAGAAAGATAAACTTCCGCCGCAACACTTCTTTTATCTCCACTTACTGCATAAAGTTGATGTCTTCCCTGCTCTAAATCCACATCAGCTTCCCAAACACCATTTTCACCCGACTGTATTTCTTTTTTTACGGGACTAGAAAAAACAAGAACTTTAAGATCGGTACTTGCTTTGGCCGTGCCTCTTACTTCAACTTTAAATTTATTATCCTCAATTTGTCCAACCTCTAGTTCATTTACCCTTAAATCCTTATCGACTTCTATTTTTTCCAATTCTTCTTTTGCACTAGTATTCTCTTCTTTTGTTAAAGCCTTGTCCTTATCAACTTTTTTCTTAGCGGTTAAAGAGGCCGAAGATTTAAGGGTGCCGTCATTGTCCTCGCTCCTTGCTTTTTTATTTTTAACTTCAAGTTCGATGGCAGTCTTTGAAGGCGCGCCGGTTTGGTAATAAGCCGTGACATACAGATTGTAGACGCCGTCGTCGTATTCAATTGTATCCCATTCAAATTCCCCAAGTCCATTTGCTATCCGAACTTCTCCCTCAGAAATAGCATCTCCATTTTCATTTTTGCCGGATAGATACAAGGCTTTGGCTCCTGGGGCTGCAACAGTAATTTTTTTCTCTCCAAAAACTTCTTCCCCCGCCTTAGGTGAAATGATTTGAGGCAAGGGGTAAACGATAAAATTTTGGTCTTTGCTCTTGGGGTTATTAACTTGATCTTGAAATTTATTTATCCCAAAAAAAGCGCCATATGCGGCTGAAAAAGCAACAATTAAAATAGAAAGAATGATTTTGAGGACCTTCATTTTTTATTTCTTCTCCATCTTCGGCGCGAACAGAACATATTCCCCATTATTAGCATTTGTAACTTCTACAACATAATAAGAACTATCGGAAGGGTCTGTCGGAAAATCTTCCGTTGGCAAATAGCTGCTTGGAAAATTTGAGCTAGAGTCTTTTCCGTAAAAAACACCTGAATTGCCCTCTGCCTGTCCTTTAGTTAAACTACGACGACCATTCACAAATTTCCCATGCCTCGACTTATAAGTTTCAATGACGTTTTTTATCTTATCCAAATCGTCACTTCTCACTTTATTACGAGTATCAACCGCCACACCATTAAGCCTTATAGCAATGAGGGCAATAAAGAAAACACCAACTACCGTAACGAGCATTATTTTTGCAATTAAATTATCTTTAGATAACTTCTGAAACATTTCTTCTCCTTAATTTTGAATTCTTTTCTTATTATAGAACATAAGTAAAAAAAGTATAACCCCTCAAATAATGTGGGTAATTATTAAATGACGGTTTTTATACGATCGTTTAATTTTCGTCATTTAAGAGATCGTTTTGTTGGTTTTTGGTGATTAAATGCGGGAAAACTATAGCCTCGAAAACTCTTTACAAATTTCCATTTTTCTGTTAAATTATTAGAGTTGAAAATAGGAAATAGAAGGTAGAAAACAGGAAATAATTAAGAATCAGCCTTCTATTTATTAGTCACTATTTCCTATTTACTTGACTTATGGCCCCGTCGTCTAGTGGCCTAGGATATCAGGTTTTCATCCTGAAGATCGCGGGTTCGAATCCCGCCGGGGCTGCCAATAGAAAAATCAAAGATTTTTACTGATAGCTTATAGCTATTATCAAAATGGCTTTTTTAAAAAGCCATTTTGATTTTGCGGATTTAATAGTCAGAGCAAATTTTAGCTTCATTTCGAGAAGCAATCCCTCTTACTCTACTTATTTTAAATTTCCAACACTTTACTTATTACAGCTTCGGCAATTAATTGGGATGGATTGATGATATCCGATTCGTTTGCTTTATCCCCAAGAAGAAGGGGAATTTCGGTACACCCCAAGATAATGCCGTCCACTCCCTCTCCGCGAAGATAATCTATTGCGTCGCAAGCAACTTTAGAAAATTCCTGGGGGTCTCCTCCCTGCTGCACCGGATAAATTCCTTCTTCATCAAGTTTGTATCCCAACTCAACTGGTAACAAAACGGATTCGACTCCTATTTTCTTTAGGGGACCCTGGAAAAGCCCTTCCCTTAACGTGACTCCAATTGCCATTACTCCTACTCTCCTGCAATTTCTTCTTTTGGCCTCTTGGATTGCGACATCTACCAAACTAAGTAGTGGCTTTCCGGCCGCCTTCTCGATTTCCTTTGCAAAGATATGTGCGGTATTTGATGTACAAATTAGAAAATCAGAGTTTTTACCTACAAATTTTGCAGCCTCCAAAAGAGTAGGCGAAGGTTCTAGCGCATCGGGATACGAGCCATCAGAGTTAAGAATCATTGGAGCTTTATTTACCATCCTAATATCCATCGGCGGATAACCGCGGTTACCGTATTGTGGGACAGGAAAATCTACAGAAGCCCGAAATATTCTGTTCAATATATCAAGAGTCGCCCACTGCCCCATTCCACCAATAACCCCAACTCTTTTTAGGAAGGGAACTTCAGATTCATGATTTGCAATTATTCTTTGTGGCATATTAATTATTCTCCTCCCACTTTATAAGCCGGCCGTCTTCTATGTAGGCGATTCGGTTAGCAATAGATTTTATGCGGTCGTCATGACTTACGACAATAATACTTTTGCCATGATCCAAGGCAACAGAACTTAATAAGTCCATAACCTCCCTACCCGTCTTTTTATCCAAATTGGCTGTCGGTTCATCGGCTAAGATTACCGTGGGGTCGTTCATCAAGGCTCTGGCAATTGCTATTCTTTGTCTCTCTCCGCCTGATAAATCATTAATATCGGCGTTAAGTCTCTTTTCTAGACCTAATGCAATAAGTAGTTCCGTCGCTTTTTTCTTTTTGTCCCTCACTCCAAATCCGGCTATCATCACGTTTTCTACGGCTGATAAATTAGAAAGCAAATTAAAAGATTGGAAAATAAAACCGATGTTTTTTCTTCTAAACTTAGTTAGATATTTAGGACTTATCTTTTGCATCTCTTTACCCAGAAACAATAAATTACCGGACGATGGCGTTAAAAGCCCGCCAAGCATGGTAAGAAAAGTGGTTTTACCGCTTCCGGATGGTCCCATTATCATAAGCAGCTCCCCTTCTTTAAGGGAAAAATCGATGCCCTGAACTGCCCGCACTTCGATTGGCTTGCCGGCGTCAAATACTTTGGTCAAATTTTTGGTTTCTATAATTGTTTTCATTTTTTATCTTTTATAAGTTCTATATGTTGTTTTAGTTCTCGACTTCGTTTTAGTTCTCGACTTCGTTTTAGTTCTCGACTTCGTTTCACTTCGCTCGAACAGTATTTCCTATCGACCCATTGACCCATTAACCGATTCGCCAATTTGCCTATCTATGCCCTAAAAACCTCCGCCGGATCAATCGACATAAGCCTCTTAAGCGGAATTAAAGAAGAAATAGCCGCCATTACCAATGTAGCGATACATACAAAAATAAAATTAGCCGTCGGTACCTCGTAAATAAAATCCGGGACTTTGCTTTGAACCACATCAATAATTAAGGGCATCAGCAAAATTCCGATGACAAGCCCTACGATTCCGGCGATAACAGCTTGCATTACTGCCACCAAAAAAAGTTGCTTGTTTGTATAGCCTATCGCCTTTAAAACCCCGTACTCCTTTGACCTTTCCAAAACTCCGGTAAAAATAGTGATGCCGATTACCGCAAGCCCGATAGAAAAAGCAATAACCATCAGAACCCCCAGAATCGGCAAAAAGGCATTTTTTACGATTCCGGCATTAGTGTCCATGAGTCTTTGCTTAGTTATAACTTCGATATTGGGAATCTTGCCAAGCGACACCTCGGCTTTCCCAATGTCCTTAGCCGAAACGACAAAAAAATTAACATGAGTTTTGGCATCCGCAATCTTTATAACCTCTTCCATTTGAGCGTAGCCATAAGTAAAACCAAGGAAGTTTCCGCCGGTACTAATTCCAACAATCTTGTAGTTAGCATCTTTAATAATCAAGCTGTCACCGACTTTAAGCTTGTTTTTGCCGACAAAAGATTTATCAACAATAATCTCGCCTTTTTGTGGCTTACCCTTACCATCAATCACCTCAAAAGGTCTTATAACCCCCTCTTTATCCATACCGATTAGAGCCAGGAAATTATCCTTCCCGTTTACATCGAGGCTTACCTGATGCACCAAGAAAGGCGTCACCCGGCTTACCCCTTCCGAGTTTTTAATTTGAGTCTCAAGGCTTTTGGGAATAACCGAAATTCCGCGGCTTAGATCGATATTTCCTTTGGTACCGATCCAATAATCGGATTCGATAACCTTCAAAAATTTTGTCATCTCGGCCCGCCAGCCCTCGTAAAGTCCCATTAGAATAAAAACCAAAATCACCGAAAGAGTCACTCCGCCGATGGTTATCAGAAACCTAGTTTTTTCTTTAAATAAATTGCGCCTGGCGATTAAAACAATGCTCATTCTAAACAAAGTATAGATTTAAAATATAATGCTGTAAACAACTAAGAAAGCAGCCATTTGCGCCTTATCCGCATTATGCTAAAATTATTAAAGTTAAACAGAGAAAATATGGCCGAATCAGAATTAATCCAAAAAATCGAAAAAGAAGTTTTTGAAATTGCCAACAAAAATGGTTGGGAATGGTTTTACAAGGTTCATATGAAACCGATGGTAAAAAGCGCTAACGAATTATTAAAGCTTTATCCGGAAGCCAATAAAGAAATCGTAATTATTGCCGCCTGGCTTCATGACACTGCCAAAATTTACGCAAAAGATATTATCGAATTTGAAGAGATTCACAAAACCCATCATCTTGAAAGCGCAGAAGTCGCGAAAGATTTGTTATTAAAACACAAGGAACTTACAGACGAAAAAATTGAAGAAATATTAAGCTGCATTATAAGACATCGAAACTCGAAAGATTATCCGGCTAAGACTTTAGAAGAAAAGATTGTCACCGTGGCCGATACCTTATCTCACTTTAGAGGCGCGATTTATCTTATTCATTTTAAATTCTTTCCGGAACATAGCTTAGAACAGATGGCTCACGAAGCTTTAGCAAAATTAGACAGAGATTGGCGTGACCTTAAGCTCTTACCAGAAGCGCCAAAACTGGCCGAAACCGAATATCAAGTTCTAAAAAAGATGCTAGAGAGCTACCTCGAAGATTAACTCTCACAAAGTCTAGTGATAAATCCTTTGATTGTTAATGCCCAGGTTAGTTAAGACTTCATAACTAATTGTGTTTCTAGTTTTTGCAATATCGTTGGCACTGATAGAGATTTTCCCTTCGGTACCCAAAATTGTAACTTCATCGCCTGTATTTATATTAACGCCATCCGTTATATCCACCATCATAATATTCATGCAAACATTTCCCACCACCGGGAATTTTTGGCTATTTATGATCACTTCGCCCTTATTTGACAAGAAACGGCTCACGCCATCTGAATATCCGATTGGTAAAATAGCAATCTTACTATTCCTTTTGGTTGTAAATGTCCCGCTATAGCCAATAGGCGTGTTTTTAGAAATATCTCTTATTTGGATAATTCTGGTCTTAAAAGATAAGGCTGGCTTAAGATCCACTTTGCTTTTATCAACATTGTCCGGACAAATCCCATAAAGCATGATTCCGGGGCGAACCATATTAAAATGAGATTGGGGTAGGGAAATAGTAGCGGCACTGTTGGCCATATGGCAATACTTTAGAGAAATGGCATTTCTTTCTAACTCTACTATAACATTATTAAACTTTTGAATCTGATTCTTGGTAAACGCCTTATCCGAATCGGCGCTATCTGCCTGCGGACAATGACTATAAATCCCCTCGATTTCGATGGCCTTTAAACTGTTTAGTTCTTTTGCAAAATCCAAAACTTTATCAATCGGCAACCCATACCAACTCATACCCGTATCCACTGCCAAATGGACTTTAGATTTCTTTTTTTGTTTTTCGGCTTCGTTGCCAAGGACTTTCGCAAAGTTTTTGCTATAAAGAGACAATGACAAATCATACAAAATAGCTTGATCTATTCTATCCGAAGGCGTGTCATAAAGAACCAAAATAAGCCCTTTTATCCCTTCATTTCTAAGCCTAATGCCTTCTTCAACCGTCGCTACCCCAAAAGCATCAATTCCTTCATTCTTACAAGCCTTGGCAACTTCAATAAGTCCATGACCATAGGCTTCGGCCTTAATAATGGGCATCACCTTAACACTCTTGTCGACCAAATTCACAATCTGTTTGATGTTGTGCTGGATAGCTCCCAAGTCAATTTCTACCCAACAATTATTTAATTTAACCATGAAAGTATTTTACAACAAAAAAATCATACATAACACTTTAATACGGCCAGCGAGCAAAAGACCTACTTATATTCTCTTTTCGGAAAAAAGCGGACGGTTTCTTTGGCCTCCCGGCTTTCTATTATCTCCGCATATTTGTAGGGAGCAGGAATGTTAAAAAGGGTTAAATCTGCCTTTAATACAGGGTTATACACAATAAGCGTGCCATAGTTAAATATCCTTCCCCAGAGGTTTTGACTAACCTTGACCGTTTCGATTCTCTCGGTAGAAAAAGCGGTTTCAACAATCCTTATAATTCCGTTTTCTTCGATTATCTCGTAGGGCATAATAATATACTCTAAGTTCGCCCACCATAAGACAATATAGGAGACAAAAAAAATGTTTATTATCTGAACAGTAAGCCCTCCTGCAATAAGGAGGATTTGCGGCGAAACAAATTGACTGACTTCGGATAAATAGGCATTAATAAGAAGAATAACTGCCATCGATACCAAACTAAGGACCAATTCCAACATCAGTAAATTAAAGATAAGAATTACGATACTTTGCCTTAAGTTGTAGCTATAACTGCAAACAGGCGCATTAGTTTGGTTTTTGGGCTTTTGGCCAGTGGCTTTCATGGCCTAACTATAGCAAAAATCCGGATAAAATAAAGATTTTCTGTTAACATTACTTTTCACTTTACCCCTTCGATTTTAAGCAACATTTCTTTCCACCTCGTTTTTCCGCTCCAGCCGCCTAAGCTACCATCGCTTTTTAATACCCGATGACAAGGAATAACAACCGGAATGCGGTTTTTGGCCATAGCGTTCCCCACAGCCCTAGCGCCATTTGGCTTGCCGCACATTATTGCTAGTTCTCTATAAGAAACCGTTATTCCGGCAGGAACTTTTCTTAAATTTTGGTAAATTTGTTTCTCTAGATCGGTGGCCCAATCCAAATCAATTTTGATGTCTAAAAAATCTGCTTTCTGTCCTTTAAAATAATTGGATAATTTATTGCAGAGCTCATTTCCAACATCTTTACTAAACGTAACCTCGCCAAATCTTTCATAAATCTGTGCCTCTAAATAACTTCTATTTTTCTCGGGAAATAAAAGACCAACGAGCTTTTGATCTCGAAATAAAACCGCCCCGCCACCCCATTTTGTTTTATAAATGTTATAAACTGTCACTCTCAGAGATTAACATAATCTTGGCTTTTACCAAAAAGATAACTCCAGGTAGAGTTCTTCAAACATATCCTTTTAAATCCGCCAAAAGTGTTTACCTAAGACAGTTTGAAACCAACATTCTACCTAAATACCGCTTATGTCCTTTACAGCCAAGCGTTGAGGTGGTAAAATATTGTCCAAGTCTAGCACCTTTCACAAAATATTTCTCAAGCACACGATCGGAGGTAGTATGTCGTCTCAAAAAGTTATTGGTATCATCGGATTCAATCCAACAGACAAGAAGATCGAAGAGAAGATCGCAACACAGGCCAGAAAAGCAAGTAGAGAACTCGGCCTATCCAGGAGCTTTAAAGCGATAATTGCACCAACAACTTCAGCTGAACAAATAGCCGAAGCTGTGCATGCAAGCGAAATCAGCTATGCCGATTACCTTGGCATCCCGCGTAAAATCAGCAAGATGGCTAAAGGGTTGCTCCAGAACGCTGGAAGAGTAAGCGACACAATGCTTGTGAGGGATATCATTAATCACCCGCACTTCGACGAACTTGCAATACTAGGGCATAACCTGCAAACTGCAATTAGCCTGCACGACAACAAGGATACCTTGTTTGTCGCTCCCAATATCAACGCCCTGATTGCAAGCATACTTGGACAGAATAATGGCGTGTTACATATGGCACACCGGCTCGTGCCCAAACCAGGCAGAATCACTGTCTTTAGAGCTACTGCTAACGGACTATTGACGCCTATCAGCCTTGCATAGTCAACTCTCTGTCTGATGTTCTTTGGTGCTTAGACTAGCAACATAATGTTTACCCCGCTGGGCAATGTGTTCCTTAAATACAAATCAACACGTATTTGTATACATTAAGGAACACACTGCCCGGCACCTAATCTTTAAGCAACGCAAGAATTTCTTGCTTTTTTTATTTACGGAGGACACTTAATGCCTTTAAGGGTCGCACCCTAAGAAGGGAACGACCCATTATGAACCCGGTCATAAACTTTTGAATTTTGACCTGTAATTTTGACTTTCGATTTTTGAACTTTGAATTATTTATACTTCCGTTAGCGTAAACGGACAGATTTCTTTATAGGCGCACCAGCCACATTCGCCGAATCCCGGGTTTGCCTCATAGTTATTTGCCTTAATACCGTCCACAACCCTTTTTATTTCGTCCATAACTTTGTTTATATCTTTCTCATTTCTTACCGATTCTCCCACAATTCCCTTATCAATAAAATCCAACGTTAATTTATCGGGTATCTTACCCTTAGTATTTAAATATGCGAGGGAATAGATGGATAGCTGGCGATTTTTTTTCGCTTTATCATTCGCTTTTTCTTTAGACTCCACATCCGAAGTCTTAAAATCCCTGATTTCTACCATCTCCCGGCCTTCATAGATAGCGTCGTAGCGGCCCCGGATCTTAACATCTAAATCAGGAAGAGCTGCCATAAACCATTCCTCAAGTTTGGTAGGATTTCGCTTTAATTCTTCTTCTCTTTCGAAAAAATTCGCTAACGCCTGACGCCCAAATTGAAACCGTTGCTCTTCGTGTTCTCTGGTTACAAATCCCTCTGGATTCCAATTTTCTTCAAACGCCCGCCAAACATCATCCAGATTTACCTTAAAACCGCCCATTTTCCGGGCAAAATATTCTTCAACCGCTTTATGGATAGCGCTGCCGTAAACCACGGCATGGAAAGTCTTAACCGGCACTTTTAAGATATGCAAAAACTCAAATTTTTTAGGGCAAGACAGGTAGTCATCTATCTGATGAGGGCTTAAGGTAAGCTTCCTCTCCGTATAAAATTTCTTTGGAAGCGCAAAAACCTCTTTAGGCTTTTCAAACTTCCTTATTATTTCCATGTCGGACAATTTATATTTTGCGACATCGACTTCAGGAAGATTTAAAGATTCCAAAACAAATTGGGAAACTTTTCTTCTTCTGGCGCCACCGTAATCTTCGGCCGACGTTAGATAAAGCTCTTCTTTAGCCCTGGTCATCCCGACATAGTAAAGTCTTCTTTCTTCCTGGACATGCACATTTCTCTCTTCTCCCTCGGGCAGAGTTTCTTTTACCAGCTCATCCGGAATTTGGATCGGGTCGGACCGCCTATTCGTAGGGAAATGTCCCGCTACCGAGTTTACCAAGAAAACAATCTTAAACTCTAAACCTTTAGACTTATGAACGGTAAGAATGTTAACGGCCTCTAAATCCGGATCAATCTCCGCCGTTGCCGGATCCTCGCCTGCTGCCATTAAGGCTTCGATGTGCGCTTTAAAATTGACCAAATATTTATCTTGAGACACATGCTCGAACTGCATTACCCTTTCGAAAAATTTGGAAATATTGGAGACCTTTACCTGAGCCTCCACCACTTCTATCGGCGTTTTATCCTTGTTTCCTTTACCAAGCGCCGCATCTGCCTTCCCTAATAAGTCCTTTAAATAATCCGTATCTTTTAAAAAAGCATACAAAACCTGGCCCGTGGTGTCCTCCTTGGATAACTCCCGAAATTTTTCGAGATCCTTAAGAACCCTATCTACTTTTTCTCGAGGCATACTAAAAAGATTGTCTTTTAGTTCTTCGATCTCGTCCGCTTTTCTCATTGACCATTCCAGAGACCTTCTTTTTATGCTGGCATATGAGTTAAGAGTTACCAAGTCGGAAACGGGAATCCCATAGATCTCGGAAGCTGCTAAGTGATAAAGAGAAATGGAGTCCAGGGGATCGACAATTGCTTTTACAAAATTGATCATAAGCCGTATCTCCGGCCGATCGTAAAGACCAGATGACCCATCGAATTTATAAGGAAGACCATAGCAGGTTAAAGCGCGCATAAAAGGCTCGGCACTCGAATTTTTGCGGACTAAAATAGCAAAATCGTTTAATTCATATCCCTTTTTTAGCTTTTCTTTTATAGTACCAGCCACTTTGTCAGCTTCGGAGGATAAAGAATCGCAATGAAAATGAGCCGGAATAATGCCGCTACCTTGAGCTTTTAGTTTCTTATCAATACCGTATCTGGATTCTAAACGATCGGGGTCATTGTGTTTTACCAAGCGATAAGCGCCATCTAAGATGGGTTGAGTCGAACGATAATTCTGGGTAAGTATTATCTCTTTGGAGCCTGGATAATGTTTTTTAAAATCTAAAATGTTAGAAATAGCAGCGCCCCGAAAGCGATAAATGCTTTGGTCGTCATCTCCTACGACCGTAATATTTCCATTTTCGCCGGCAAGCATCTTTACCAATTCGTTCTGGGCAAAGTTGGTATCCTGAAATTCATCCACTAGAATAAATTTAAACTGCTCTTTGTATTTTTTTAGGATTTTAGGATTATCCTTAAAAAGCTTAAGGGCAAGATTTATTTGATCGCCAAAATCGAGATAGCCGTTCTCTGCCATAAGCTCCTGATATCTTTTAAAAGCTTGAGCAATTTCCAGCTGATTTTCCCATTCTTTCTTGTCTTCTTCCAAGACTTCGGAAACCTTTTTGCTGCAAAAATCAACATACGCCTCCGGATCGATCATCTCGTCTTTGAGTTTAGAAAAGTAAGAGACCAAAGTGTCCACGTGCCTAACAGGACTCGAAAGCGGCATATAGTGCTTTAAGTCAAAAGCCATTAAGTTATCTTCGAAAAAGACAACTTGCTCCGGACGGGTTAGAACTTTAAAATTTGACGGAAGTCCCAAATCAAGCGCATTTTCTCTTATAATTTTATCGCCAAAAGCATGAAAGGTAAGAATCCAAGTATCCACAAAACCGTATGGCACCAGTTTATCTACCCGCTCTTCCATCTCAGCCGCCGCTTTATCGGTAAAAGTTAAGGCCAAGATCTCCTCCGGCTTCGCTTTTTTTTCGGCAATAAGATAGGCGATGCGATGAGTAATAACACTCGTTTTGCCAGTACCGGCTCCCGCAATTATAAGAAGCGGTCCTTTAAGATGAAGCACAGCCTCTTTTTGCTCTTTATTAAGATTAGCGAGATCTAGGCTCGATTTCTTTGTTAACACATGAGTATTATACGATAAAACATCAAATATCAAAACTCAAAGATCAAGGAACAAAATACAGATTAAAAGATTTAAAAATTTCTAATTTCTAATTGCTCTAATTTCTAATCAATAACTAATACCAAAATGTCTAATTTATCACCCTCACTTTAACCCTCTCCATCTAAAGCAGAGGAATGTTTAGTCATTCTTGAATTGGGTATTTTTTAGGTCAATTAGGTCAATTAGAAATTTAACTAGCTTGGTAATTTAAAAACTTTCTTACCAACTAAAACGTAAATATTTCCGCTAGCATCGGAAGTAAGACTGGTGATCCCCTTAAAGGATTCCGAGGTCATTTGTTTTACAAAATTACCGCTTTTGTCAAAAACTAAAATTTTAGAGCTTACTTCATCAAAAATATAGATATTGCTTAAAGATTCGGAGGTATAAATAAGCTTTGGTTTTTCCATCTTAGGAGAGCCTTTTAATGAAAAATCCTGTTTCTTACCAGTACTAAATTTACTTACCTGGCCATCATTTAATAAAACGTAGATGCTGCTGTCTATAGTTAAGGAAATTCCATCTCGAAGACTCAAATTCTCCTGGAAATAAGGAGTCGGCTTTGTAAAGCCATCAACTATTCTTTGATGCTTATAAATCTGACCGTCATCACCTAAAACATAAATATTTGAATAATAAGCTATCATGTCCTTCGCCTTATACCATTCTCCTACTGGGAGTGATTGTCTTTTTATTTCTTTCCCCGAAAAACCATAAACCATTGGCTCAGCAGTCATAAACACAATTGTACCATCTTCTAAAATATCGGCGCCTAGAGTATCGGTCGAAGAGTTATCTGTAAATACCACATCTTTGCTTTGAATAGCTACTTTGCCAACCCCAGCTTCAGAAATTAGATAAAAATTTTTGCTGCCGTAAACAATCTTATCAAACTGCTTATCAAGAGCGAGCATCTCTTCAGGATTTACTTTAACAATGCCGTCTATTTGATCTAAGATATCTTGGAGTTTTTGTCTTAAGGTTTTGATCTCTTCGGAAAATTGATCCTTAAACTTAGAATTTTCTACTTTTTCGATAGCCTCTCTGGCTTTATCTAGGTCCGCTTTACCACCGTTTTTATCTCCTGCAATAATTTTCGTTAAAGCATCATTTTCTTTTGCGGCAGCATCGCTTAGATATACTTGATAGATTTCGTTATTTTCCTCAGGCTGCTTTTTTTCTTTCGACAAGAAATTTGACCCAATAAATAAAAATGCAGCAATCCCGACTCCGTAAATTCCAATCTTTAAGTAATCCTTTTTGATGTATTTAAGACCGGGTAAAAATCTTTTAAAAGAGATGTTTTTCTTGCGCATTTTAACAGACATAGGGAATACGGACGCCTGATTAGAATTACGATTTGTCGTCCTATTTCTAGCCATATGCTCTCTTTTTGCTTTGGCTTTTTCAGTCGCCTTACCGGCAACTTTAGCAATTTTTATTTTTACGTGACCAAATCTTTCCTTTATATTCTTTCCCATTTTTAAGGCATCTTTGGATTTATGAGCCACTTTGTCGATAAGTGGCGACGCACTTGTAACCACCGATTCGGTAACGTTTTTTGGTTCGTCTAACCAAAATTCGTCCTGAAAATCCAAAGTGTCATTGGCTAAAGCCTCCGGATCAGTAATCTCTAAAACCATAAAAGAAAGTCTATTCTGAGACTTTACATCTTCTAAAATATTATAAAATGTATTTACAGCTACCGAAGGCGTATGCTGAATGAGCTCATTTTTTAACTCTTCCTTTGAGATATTGTAGTTAAGACTTGGGGTAAAAAAGACTAATTTGTCTCCTCTATCTACCGAGCCACTCGCAATATTTACAAATGTCTTTAGGGGATGAAGCGCCCCTTTTGGCGATAGTCCTTCGGTGATCTGAATAAAATTCTTTTTCCTAAGTAGATGGGCTTGGGCTCCGCCAGTTTGGGTCACATGAAGCTCTTTTTCTCTTAAAACTGCAATAACAGCACTTAACTTTCCAAGCCACGCAATTTTTCCATCTTCTGCTGCCTCAACTAAGGCCTCGTTCACTCTCCCTAAAGCGTATTCAAAACGGGGCAGCGCTTCTTGCTTATTGCTTTCATAATAGGCTTCTTTGACTGAATCCAAAACAATCTCGGCAATAACTTTCGAGCTTTCTGCATTTCCCAAGATTTCAATGACGCCAAAAATACTGCCTTTATCCTTGTTTGCCTCTTTGTCCGGATGATATTCATAAGCATAAGCAAACCCAGGGGCATTTTTCTTGTGAGCCGATTGAATTTTTATCGTCCTTAAAATCAATTTTCTTTTCACTTGAATATTTGCCTTTATCTTCAAGTTATGATACACAAATAACACCTATTTTGCAAATCAGGGAATGGAAACCGGTATCTGGTATAAGAATTTAGTATAGAGTATTTAGAAAATGCTTTATTTATTAGCAAAAAAATTGATGGCATATAGAATTCCCGCTCAAAATACGCTATAATCAAGTTGTAATGGAGAAAAAAAATGAAAAGAATTTTAACGGGAGACAGACCAACTGGAAAACTTCATATTGGCCATTTAATCGGATCTCTAGGAAATAGGATTAAGCTTCAGAACGAGTACGATACTTTTATTATAGTCGCCGATTTTCAGGTGCTTACAGACCGCAAAGATACCGCAAAGATAGAAGAAAATATTATCGAAATAACCAAGGATTATCTGGCCGCCGGCATTGATCCTAAAAAAACCACCATTTTTATTCAATCGCATATTCCAGCCCTTTCAGAGTTATACCAAATTTTATCAAATGTAGTTACTGTCTCTAGGGTTAAAAGAAACCCAACTGTAAAAGAAGAATTAAAAGCGGCTCATATAGATGAAGCTAACATGTCCCTTGCCATGTTTTCTTATCCCGTTTCTCAGGCTGCGGATATCTTAGGCTTTAAGGCAAACTTAGTGCCGGTAGGCGAAGACCAAATCCCCCACATCGAACAAACAAGAGAAGTAGCGAGAACGTTTAATAAAACTTATGGCGCAGTTTTTCCTGAACCGGAAGCCCTTCTTTCTCCAGCCCCCAGAATTTTAGGACTGGATGGAAAAGCCAAGATGAGTAAATCCCTAGGCAACACCATTATGCTTTCCGATACCCCAGACGAAATTAGAAGTAAATTTAAAAAAGCCGTTACCGACTCGGGCCGAGAAATTTATTTTGATAAAGAGCATAAACCGGAAATTTCTAATCTCCTCACTATTTTTAGTTTCTTTAGCGCCAAGAAAATAAGCGAACTTGAAAAAGAGTTTAAAGAGGCAAGCTATAGCGAATTTAAAGCTGCTATCGCCGAGGAATTGGTAGATAAACTTTCGGAACTACAAAAGAAAAGAACCGAAATTTCCGAATCAGAGGTAAAAGAAGTTCTTAAAAAGGGCACGTTAAAGTCCGCCGAAATCGTTAACGACACTCTAAAAGAAGTCCGAAAAACAATGCAGCTGGATTACCCAAAAATATTTGGCTCTTAAAATAAATGAACCATAAGGCTTTGGAAAAATCATCATTTAAGCTAGGCAAACTTTTAACTTACTTTTTTATTGCATGCATAACGGTTATTACGGCTATGCTTCTTTATTTATCTTTTTTTAAACCCCTCGAACAAGACGAGGGTGTTTTTTTGACTATTGCCAATGGGATTGTAGAAGGAAAATCCCCATACCAAGATTATTTTGATCACAAGCCTCCCGGCATTTATTTTCTTTTAGCTTCAGCAGTCTATTTGTCAGAGAATACTGCTCTTATGGCAAAAGGGATCCTCTTTTTCTTTAACTTTATCTCGTCGTTTTTAATCTTTAAAATTGCGAATGAGTACAAAAAAGGTTCTGGTTTTTTGGCTTCAGTTCTTTTTTTGTTTAGTGCTACTTTTTTTGAAACAAATCATATTATCGCCGAACCTTTTATGGTTACCTTCTTGCTCTTAGCTTTCTTGCTTATGCTTGAATGGACGAACAAAAATGAACGCAAATACCTTGTTGGATCCGGATTGATGGTTGGACTTGCCGTTCTATTTAAACAAACCGCAATTGTCAATTTATTTATCTTTATCCCATTTATTTACTTTGCAAAGAAAAAAATTTCTGATCTTGGCTATTTTATTTTTGGTACTATTATCGTTTGTTTTCCTTTTCTAATTTATCTCTTGAGTAAAAAAGTTGTTCAAGAAGCCATAAATCAGATTATTACCGTTAATTTTACTAGCTATCCCAAAGAAAACATGTCTATGGTATTTAATAACTTGGCGCCTCCTTTTAAAAAAACACTACCAATTTGGATCCTTTTTCTGGCCTTTGTCTTTTCTAAAGGGAAAAATATTGATCAAAAAAAATTGCTTCTTATTATTTCGGCTCTTGCACCAATGCCGTTTCTCTTAGTCCGTCATTATCCTCATTATTGGTTGCAAATAATGCCTTTTATAGCTATTGCAGCAGCCATCAGTCTAGATAGCCTCATTGGGTTTAAATCATCAAAAACATGGTTAAACTTGTTTAGGGTAGCAGTGCTTTCGATTATTGCTTTAAGTTTTTTTACCAATTTTAAGTGGTTTTATTGGATGGCGAAAAACGTAGACCAACCAAAGCTAAAAGCAGAAAAAGAGGCCGCCAAAATGTTAAAGGAATTACCGCAAAAAAACATCCTTGCCGAAAACCAATTCACCGGTTTTTATCTCCTCTCCGAAAAAGAAGCTCTAACTAAATATCTTTATATTACTGAAGTGAATGAAAAAGAAGCTGCCGAAGAAAAAACGATTGAAATCCTAAAAAACAATAAGGATACAATAATTGTGTGGCCCAAGGACTTAAAATATACCTATGCCAAAAAGTTGCAAAACTACATTATCCAGCATTACCAGCCTAAAAAAGAATTTTCGCAGTTGGGAATGATTATATACCAAAATTAGAGATTCAGCATTTACCTTACCACTATCCCCGTGTTTCCAAACCAGCTCCACTTGGCCGCAAACGTATTAACATCAAAAGTTTTTGACGGATAACCATAACCAGAGTCATTTACCACAAAAGATGTCGGATTCTGAACCGTTCCGGTAAAGCCTTTTACAACCTGAACATGCATCGAGTTCACCGCCCTTATCGCTCGCCCGTTATTTTGCCACGTAACTTCGTAAGCCGGCCAAACGCCATTTACCCACCATATAATAATCGGGTTTCCGTTGGCAATTTCCTGGGCAATTCCCTGAACTGTCCAACTTTGTTTTACTTCGACAGTCCGGTATTTAGACAAAGCCTTGGCTACCGGGTCCCAATGCGATCCATAACCCCAGCCCGGAGCTGTATTGCCGTCGATATCCCCCACAAAAGCGGCATTTGGGTCGCCCCAAGTAGCGTTAGCATCTCGCCAAGTTCCCGACCAAGTTGTCGGATCGTAACCCATCAGACCAACAAATTCTAGCTCGCCCACAGAAAGGCCCCGGTAGGAAAGTGCGTCTCTGGCAGCCGCCGCCATGCACGTATAAAGATGACTCTGCCTGTAAGAAGGAATGTTTAAAACAATAGATTGCTCCTTCGTTGTAAAAATTGCGCTAAATGCCTGAATTGAATCTAAACCATAAACTGCTTTTACGCCGGAACCAATAGATACCGCATAATTTTGACTGTATAAAAAACCACCATGCGAAAACACCATCGTATTTCCATTCCAGCTAAAGCTTCCGTCTACTTTTGGCGTTAAAGCAAAACTGTCTTCGGCTGATTTATGATCCACCGCCTGATTAAAAGTAATTGAGATTTTAGTTCCGATGTCGACATTCCGAGCGCTATTTGCCGGATAAAAACCGGAGACAGTAACATAACCGATTGTAGTAAATGAATAAGAAAGACCGCTCTCAAATAAGCTTTCATCGGCCGCCTTAGCCTCTTTAGAAATAGAAACAGTGTATTGGGTATTCTTTTCCAATGGGTTTTTGGGTAGAAACTTTAGAAGCCGATTCCCTTCCCAGCTAAAACCGCCATCCGCTTTCGGGGTCAAGCTAAAAGCTTTCTCCGTAGCTTCCTTATTCATGTCTTGTTTAAATTCGACTTGAATGTTGCTATTTGCCAAAACACCGCTACCGGTTGGCGAGTAAGAACTAACACCGGGCGCATCAATGGTTCTAAAAGAACTCTTACCTACTTCTTGTTTCTCGCTTAAAACACGAGTTTTTTTAGTATTATAATTATATACCGTAAGCGTCCTTAAAACCGTCAATGTATAATCTGTTCCTTTGGACAAATTTGACTTTGGCTTAAGGATATATTTGAGGCCATCCTCCGCTACTTCTAGTTCTGCTGGCGGGCTTAATTCGAAAGAAAACTGAGCCAACTCATTATGAGACACATCTGTTAAGATAACAATCTCCTGTTTTGGCAGTACCCCTTGAACACCGTTTGCTGGCTCTACAGCGGTAACTTTAGGTATGGGAGAAGTGAGAAAACTAAATAAATAATTCTCTTTTTTAACTCCGACAATATTTCTGATTTCTGTTAAAGACACTGTGTACCTTGTCTCCATTTCCGGGGTTTCTATCGGAATAAAACTTAAAGCACTTGATCCGCTGTAAAGGTTAGTCTTAAAGTTCCAATTTCCTCCAAGCTCCGGACTGATCGAATATTTAAGATTTTCTTTACGAATAGGGCGATCAAAATTGATCACTAATGGCTTGTCCTTAGTCACTTCTGTAACACCTAGAGCAGGTTCGCTTGGAAAAACTACCTTAGGTTGAGGCACTACAATACCAGCAACTAAGCCCGCAAACCCCAGAAAAAGCCCGATATTAATATATAATTTCACGTTAACCAAAAGATAAAGAAAAATACGAAGAAAATATTTAACGCGGTACAAAAGGCTAAAGTTGGCATCAAGCTCCGGCTTTTTAATCTGCTTTAACCAATTTAATAAAAGTAAAGCATTATAAATAACCATAAGAGACATAATAATAAGAAGAGAAATTTTTAGAAAGTTGGGGTTTAACAAAAATTTAAATAACTCTTTTAGCATTTTAATTCTCTTTAAGCCAATCGTTATAAATGTCCCTTAAGGTCACATAAATAACCGGGCCCAAATCCTTTTCGTACTTAAACTGATCAACATGGTTAAAGACCTCGTTTACCTTATCCTGCTCGGCACGGTTAAACCAATGCGGATGAGAAAGATAAGTCACTTGTTTTTTATCTGTTAAGATTCCCCCCTTATAGTTTTCATCAAAACGGCTTATCATGTCTTTGGCCGAAAACCAATAAGAATCAGCCCCGTTATTCGGAACTTCCCAAACATCTAAAGCATCGTCAGATGTTTTATTTTGATCCGTTCTAGACGGCTTATAAGGCGCAGCTGTTTTAGACAAATTCCAAGGCCCCTTCTCGCTATAAAAGCTGTAAGATGTTCTCCCCGAACTATCCAACTTGATTCCTACTTTTTCTAATGACTTTAGAGTTTCTTCGTTAGCAAACCAGCCGCCAGCTCTAAAAGAGACTGGTTTCAAGAGACCTTTTTTCTCAAACCACCAAAGCGCTCGCTCCAAGATTTTAACCATCTCGGCTTCGTTGTAATTAGACGTAAGGGAACCGTAACCGTCACCACTGTCACCCCAATTTGGAGAATTTTTCGGTACCACTCCCGCATCTTTTATAAAATCATAATACATATGAAGATGCAGTCCGACTTCCTCATCCTTAACCTTTTCTCTTTGTTTTACCCAATCGGTCAGATAATCCTGCCGATCCTGAGGCATAGACGAAACATAAATTCTTGGATTAAAAAGATGGGTCATTGATAATCCGTGGTTATCGGCAATATTGGCCATAGCATTTAAATACACTTGGGAAACATCAATACCTTCCCAATCCTGAGTCCAAGTAACGTATAACGGATAAGAAACATAAAAACCATGTTTTTGACTTTTGTAGGTCTGGCCTCCGTCCTTAATAGTAGCCTGAATTTGATATTGGCCAGGTTTTAGGTCGCCAACATCAATAACGCCTTCCAAGATGTTGGCATCGCTCTTTTCTAAGCTTCCTTCTATCTCTGTTTTTAAAACCTCTACTTTTGTCTGAGGATCGGTAAGTTCGCTTGCCGTTTTTACCGAAACATTTAGAGTGCTGACGCCCGCAACTTTATCCGATTTTAAAATCCACAACCGATCGGTTTCAAGAATTGTTGGATAGTGAGCCTCGTCGCCAACCGCAGTTTCGTAACCATAACGCCATTCACCCGCCATATTGCTGGCTGGTACATCTTTTGAAACCGCATTGCCGTAATAAAGATAAAGGTCTTTTATCTCTTGGCCGGCCGGAATGGATTTCGGATTCTTAAATTTTATGGTCGTATTACTTAAATTCCAACCATTTTGAAGGGAAAATTCAGCCTCCTCAAAGCTTCCGCCATTCCAAAACACAATACGAACATCTTTCCCGTTAGGCAAAGATTTTTTTTCTTTTACTAATTTTTGATGATCAAGCGAAAATTTTAGGATTTGCCCTTTTGTAATGTCGCTAAAAGATTCTTTGTTTTTTACTATAAGCGGCCGATTAAAGGCATATTCGTCGCTCCACCAACCTGTAATTTGAGCCGACTTAACAGACTCCCTAACCTCTTCCATCGCACTAGGTACAACCATAAAAGAAACGAGTAATAAAATAAGAGATGCAAATAGAGCGTGCCTTTTTTTAATGAGGCGTTTTTTCTTTAGCGAACCATCCGACTTTAGAAAAAAGAAATTTTTTAAGTGTTTTATCTCTAACTTTGACTCTTTATAAACCTCTTCACCAAGCCTATAGATAGCCTCGCTTTTTACTGCATCTTCCTGGTCTTCGCGAGAACCTTTTATAAAGTTTAAGGTGAATTTAAAGTTAAATGGAATAAAAGTAGCGAGGGCCAGAGACAAAACAATCGTTAGAGCAAAAAGAAAAATAAATATTACAACCGAGCCAACCTTTGTGCCACCCGACATCTCATATAATTGCAACAAAAAAATATGGGTCCAAAATAAAGCATAAGAATTTTGACCCAAGACCAAAAGAAAGTCACGAAGAATCGGAATTTTTTTTAATTGTGCGGTTTTATATAACAAAACGCTTGCAAAAAAAGTAAACAAAATACCGGTCAGCAAGAATGGAATTGAAGGCGGCCATCTTAGCGAGAAAAGACTTAGATTCTTGGTAAGCCCAAAACTTAAGACAGCAATTGCCGCGGCTAGCAATCCAAAAAAAACTAAAAACTTTTTTAAAATCTGTTCTTTTTTAGAGAGAATATCAGCTGTTATCAATCTGTAGCCCCAGCTGATTCCTAAAATAAAAATAGGGAAATATTGAAAGATTGGGAAACGGTAATAACCGGGATGACCGACAAAAAACGCTTTCCACGGCACTAAAAACTGAAACATCGGCAGCCTAAAAAGCGTGGTGCCTGCGAAATAAAAACAAGCCGAAATGGCAAACGCTAAAGGAATGGATCTCGCCATTTCTTTAAAATATTTGGGGAAAAAAGCGATGAGAAACGAGAATAGTATGAACGGCGGAATGTATTCCGTGTAAGAAGGAAGGGTTCTAAAAGTTAATATATTTAAAATAACTCCCCACTTCCAAAGACCATAAGAAGTTAGGATTTGTCCGGCCATTACAAAAAAAGCTAAAACATAATAGGAGACCAGAAGCATTGTAAGCCTTTTTATAATGCGCTTCTTATCTAGATGCCAGCTTTCTTCATCTCTAAAATAAACAATATAAGAAACCGCGCCCGAGATTAAAAGAAAGGCCACAAAGCAAACAGTATTGCCAATTTTTTCTAAGGAAAGTAAAAATGGGCTTGTTGAATTATGAAAAAAATACACGGTATGAGCTAGAATCATTAATAGAACCGCTATCCCCCTTAGCAAGTCAAACAGAAAAAACCTTCTACCAGATTGGCTCATTTATACTTGCCCTCCTAGCTACGATCATTTATTATTATACACATAATCATACAGAAGCGAAACCATGACAACTAACCTAATATCAATAGTCTCCCCCGTTTTTAATGAGCAGGAAGTTATTCAAGATTTTCTAAAAGAAACTCAAGAAAACTTAAAAAAAGATTCATATGAAATTATTCTTATTGATGACGGTTCCACAGACAATACTCCAGATATTTTAAAAGCCATTGTCGTCCAAAATCCCAAAATTAAAGCTATCCGCTTTACCCGAAACTTTGGCCAGCAAGCGGCAATCATGGCCGGACTCCGGATGGCCAATGGAAAAGCAATTATCGTGATGGACTCTGACCTCCAAGACCCGCCTCAATATATTCCTCAACTAATTAAAAAATGGGAAGAAGGCTACAAAATTGTTTATGCCAAAAGACTTAAAAGGCGCGATTCTTTTTTAAAAAAATTCACTGCCTCAATTTTTTATAAGCTGCTTCATTTTCTAACCGATACTAAAATGCCAAAAAATACCGGCGATTTTTACCTCTTGGACAGAAAAGTGGTAAACGAGCTTAAGCAGCTTCCCGAAAAGTTTCTTTATTTTAGAGGTCTTACAGGCTGGCTCGGATTTAAGCAATCAGAAATCGAAATAATTCGACCTAAAAGAATGAAGGGAACAACCGGATATACTCTTAAAAAAATGATGCGCCTAGCAACAGACAGCTTGCTTTCCTTTTCCAATAAGCCCTTAAGAGCCATCACCTACCTCGGTATGATTGTTTTGATGACTGGCATAGTTTTAGGCTTGGCTCTTTTATTTAAAGCTTCTTTATTTAAAGAACAGACCTTATCTCCCATATTGCTTGTAACAATCATTATTCTTAGCGGCCTAAACCTCATCTCTTTAGGGATCATCAGCGAATATTTAAGCCGGATTTTTTTCCAAACCCAAGACCGGCCTCTTTATGTAATCGAAGAAACTTATGGTTTTAAAAAAGAGTAGAAAAGTTGGTATTATTGGCAGCGGTATCGCCGGCCTTGCTTGCGGCTATTTTCTCTTAAAAGAAGGTTTTGAGGTTGTAATCTATGAAAAAGACCAAGAGCTTGGCGGGCTCCTTAAAACGACTACAACCCAAAAGAATGTTAGAATAGAAAAGTTTTATCATCATTTTTTTAAAACCGACACTGAACTTTTAGAATTAATAAAAGATATTGGACTAAACCCTAAGGTCATCTGGCAAAAAAGCACTGTTAGCTTTTACCGTAATCATCAATTCTCCAACTTAAATACTCCCCTAGACTTACTAAAACTGCCTTTTATATCTTTTACTTCAAGGTTAAGATTCGGCATCGCAACCTTAATCCTTAAACACGCTACCAATCTAAACAGATATGAGAGCATGACGGCTAAGGAACTCGTCAGTAGATGTTTTGGTAAAGATATTTGGGACAAAATTTGGTCTCCTTTGTTTGAAGGCAAGTTTGGAATATATAACGACAAAATTGGCGCCGCCTGGCTCTGGTCAAGAATTAAAACTCGAACTAGTTCCAGAAGAAACGGCAAAGAAACCCTGGGTTATATTAAAGGAAGCCTTTGGGAACTAGTGAGTGCCCTCAAGGAAAATATTAACAATAAAGGCGGCAAGATAATTACCGGCAAAGAAATAAAAAGTATTCGTTCGTTAAAAGATAAGTTGATTATAGGAAACGAAGAGTTTGATTTTATAATAAGCACAATTCCCCTTAACGACTTCATAAAAATCGCTCCCCTTACTACCAAAGAAAAGGTTAGGCTCGGAGAAATTTCTTACCTCGGAGCTATCTCTACCTTAATCGAGTTAAAATCAAAACAAACAAATTATTATTGGAACAACGTCTTAGACTCTAAAATTCCCTTTAAAGGCATCATCGAGCACACAAATCTTGTAAGCCCCGAGGAATACAAAAATAGTCATCTACTCTATCTTAGCCATTATTTACCAAATAATTCTGCCTTCTTTAAGTCTAACGATAAAGAAATTAAAAATACTTATCTTAACTATCTGGAAGAAATCATTCCAAACATCCGCAAAGTAGTAATTAGCATCCAAGTATTTAAAGAGAGTAATGCTCAACCGGTAATTTATAGTAATTTTAGACCGCTACATAATTCCACGTCTTTAAAAAACCTCTTTATGACGAGCATGGCGCATACTTATCCATTCGACCGGGGAATGAATGAAGCCATAAAAGAAGCAAAAAAAGTTGTAAGGCTAATAAATTCTGATAATTAAGGTGAGGTTGACTGTCTTCTTAATATCCAATATACTGTAAACGTTTACTAGTTAATAAGTGAGGGATCAATGGAAGAACAAAACGACCAATTAGAGAAAAAAGGCGGCTTTAAGAAGTATTGGTGGGTTGCCTTATCCGTGTTTTTTGTGGTAATCGGGATTTCGGGCATTATCTATTTAAGCCTAATGCAGTCCAGCGAAAAGACAGCAAACAAATCTGCCACACCAACTCCGACTCCAACTAAAACCGAGCTTCAGAAAATCGAAGAAGATGAAAAAGCAATCGATACGGAAATTGCCGGAGTCGAAAAAGATCTAAAAGAAATTAATGAAAGCGAAACATCACTCGATGATGTTCCGGCTATATAGGAGGATTATATGAAAAAAACACTTTATTCATTCCTAGTCTTAGCACTCCTTCTTCCATCAGTAATTTTTGCAAGAGAAGCTAATGGAGAAGAATCAGGGAAAAATACCCCGACTCCAAGAGTAACTACTACTACCACCGAAGACGAAGATGTAAACGAAACTACTACTACAGCAACCCCGACTCCATCAAAAACAACTACCCCAAAAGTTACTCCAAAAACATCAAAAGAAAGCCTGGAAGATTCCCTAAAAGCTTATAAAGAAGCAAGCGAAGCTAAAAAGCTTGAAAAGCTTAAAACTTTCGGCACAAAAGCGGTTGATAACAGAATCAAAGAGTTAAATAACATCATCTCTCAGATCGAAAAAAATAAGATGTTGGAGAGTGCTGACAAGACAGAACTTAAGACCGACATCCAAAAAGAAATCGCAACCCTAGAAGCCCTTAAGGAAGAAATCACCAGCGCAACAGATCTCGAAACCCTAAGAACCTTAATTAAAAAGATCTATACCGATCACAAAATCTACGCTGTCGTTAAACCAAAACAACTGGCTATTTTAGCAGCTGCAAGAACAAAAGGCGCCGTCAATAAATTAGAAAATTTGGAAAAAAGGCTAGAAAAACTGATAGATAAAGCAAAAGACGATGGCAAAGACACTACCGCCGTAGAAAGCTATGTTACCGATTTTAAAGCTAAAACCGAACAGGCAAAAAGCTTAATCGATAAAGCAAAAGCTACTTTTAAATCGATGCCGATAAATGACCCCGCAAAAGCCAAGGTTTTAAGGGAAGAAGGCAAAGGATACCTAACACAAGCTAAAGATCTTCTAAAACAAGCAGGCACCGATTTAAAGAAAATTATCGCTGCTTTAAAAACAGAAAAAAAGTCCAGTAATAGTAACACAGACGATGACGATGATACTACTCCATCGACAACGCCAACACCATCTGCTACCCCAACCTCAACACCTACTCCAACAACGACCGAATAATGATTGCACTAATAATTCTAATAAAAACCGCCCAGCAAAGGGCGGTTTTTATTTGCATATCATAAAATAAATTAACCCAATTGCCACCCTTTTCTAAAAGCAATAGAAAGTATCTTTTTTCGTCATTCCCGTGAAAACGGGAATCCGGGAAAGCTTGGGAAGGAATGGGGCATCTGGATTCCCACCTCCGCGGGAATGACGAAAAAGTGGGTGGTTCAGATTTAAGACAGTACAGATTTGAATTTAAGTTTAAGCACTTGATTTTTTTAACCGATAGTTTCATTATATATATAGGAGGTAATTATTATGACGCATATTAATTTAATGAAAAAAGAAAGCCAAATTGTAAAAGAAATCGAAAGAATAGAACCAATCCTGCAGTTTACTCTTTTTAATTTTATCTTTATCATTCTTGCCGAATTTTTATCCAATCTAATAATTAATTTTACAGCTAGCCTATATTATATGCAGCACGTGAGTAATGTTTTCGCGGACCTTCAAGTAACTCACAAGGAAATATTTTCTTTTTCGCTCATTAAATTTTCCATCTTTCTTCTAATAATATACCTGGTAAACCACCAATTAATGAAATATGTTAAATTAAAAATAAACCCGGAACAATATGTATTTTCTTTCAGCGGCGTATTATCGGTAATATTTATTACGACAAATTTCAATATGAATCAGGGCGCCATGAAGAACTTTACCGATTTTAGCAGTGTAATTGCCGTGCTTTCAGTTGTAATCATTACTTTTACCGGAATCCTCCTTTCTCTTCCAAAAAAACCTAGGACAATAAGAAAAGAAGCTTAACCAAAGTTTCTTTCCACCGAGTCTAATATATTATTTAAGACGCCGGCTTCTTTGGCTTTTTTAATAGACGAATAGGTTATTATATCTCCCTTGTTTAAAATCACATTATCTCTTTTATCCAAAATAACTCTAGCTACCGGTCTTCCTACTGCCATATTAAGACGCCTGTCTTCTGTCTCCTTTTTTGCTTCCTCTTCTTTTTCTGTGGTAATCCTTGTTAAAAATTTAAAAAAACGTTCCCAGCCGTCCCTGGTACGTTCAGTAAACTCCTCTACCCTTTCTTCGATACTCGGCTTTCTTATTCTCATACTTTATTTATATCCTGTTAGAACCCGGGAACCATTATTTAAACATCCAAAATGATTATGAATATGGTAAAATAAACATTATGGAGGGTATGCTCGCCAAAAGTTTAATATTGTCTCTTCTTAAATGGTGGTATTTTGAGTCGCCGAAACAATTTTTGACACTTGCCAAAATGATTGCCAGAAAAATAATGGATAGCCTTTCTATTTCGATTATTTTAAGGACATTCTTTAGCCCTTGGAAGAAAGTCACCTCTTATAAACATAATAATTCACTAGAAGAACGAGTAAGGGCATTGGAAGACAATGCTGTTTCGAGGCTCGTAGGAGTGGTTATGAGATCGGCAATCTTAATTCTGGCTGCTCTTTTTATAGTTTTTTACATAGTAACATTGATGCTTGGCTCGATTATTTGGATCATTTTTCCGACCTTGCCGATTGCTTTAGCATTTTATAGCCTGGGATTTATTATCTCATGAATGAATCCACTACTACAAAACAAATAATCATTAATTTTAAAGACCCCATTTTCGCGCTTGCAAAAATCAATAAAAAGCTTGGCAGTCCCAGATTCAAGTCGATTTCTAATATTATTATAATAGTAGGCATCATTTTCTTTGCCCTAATAAATATCCTTAAGTTAAGCGATTTTTTGATGTTTTTTGCTATAAATCTGCTAGCTATAAGCACATTTCTTATTAACCTAAAGCTTTATTTCGACCTAAAAATTAAAAACTATGTCCCAAAAATTGAGATTTCAGTTTTAGCTGAAAAGCAAAGTCTGGGGAATCAAATCGATATCAGTCCGGTTTTAAACTTCGAAGCCGCTTTGCTTCTAAAAACAAATTGGGGCAATACCTTGGAGTCAATCTTTTTAAAAATTTGTCAAACCAGAGAAGCAAGTTTTATTTTGTATAAAGCTGGTCTTAGCACCCAATATTTTTCGGGGCTAAAAATTGATGCTTCCATAGAGGAAATACTAAAAAGAGCCCTCGAATCGGCCGCAAAAAATAACCAGCGCTTTATTTATATTAGTGATTTATTCTGGGGATTTGCCTCATCTTCTAAGATAATTCAGGATACCTTCTATAAAGCCGAACTGGACACTAAAGACTTGGAAAACCTGATATTTTGGGAAAAGACCCTGATGGCCAGAACTGAAGCTAAGAGCTTGCTTGATCCGGAAAATTGGACCTCAACCGGCGGTATTGCTAAAGACTGGTCTTCGGGATACACAATTTATCTGGATCAGTTCGGCAAAGATTTAACCAGTATGGTGTCTGGCGGATGGCTTAACTTTTCGGTTGTCTCGAGAGAAAACCTAACTAGAGAGATGGAAACCGCCCTTTCTAAGCAGCACAGCCATTTAATTATGGTTGGCGAAGCCGGCGTTGGCAAAAGAGCGCTCGTTTTAGAATTTGCCAGGAAAGTGCTGCACGGCAAGACTTTAGATCATCTTAATTTTAAAAGAATAATCGAGATTGATACAGGGCTTCTGGTCGCCGGCGCTCACGATAATGAAGGCGAGATTGAAACCAGGCTACAATTAATTCTTAACGACGCGGTAAAAGCCGGGAATGTTATCATTTTTATCGACAATATCCATTCTATTTTTATTAAAGATGGCTACGGAACAGCTAATCTTTCTCAAATCTTAATTCCCTATCTAGAATCGGGCCGGCTTCAGTTAATAGGCGCCACCAATCTCGAAAGCTGGCATAAGATAAGTGCCAATTCCAACATTTCTTCGTTATTTAATAAACTCGAGGTGCCGGAAACAGACAAAAATCAAACTTTAAAGATCCTTCAGGACTTAAGCTTCAAATTCGAATATAAATATAAGATTGCTATTACTTATCAAGGCCTGAACGAAACTTACAACCTGGCAAAAAAATATATTCCTTATGAGTTCTTCCCGGCAAAAGCAATTGATCTTTTGGAAGAAGCTGCTATTTTCTGCCAGAATAAAAGATCAAATTACTTAACCCCGGAATTGTTAAAAGAAGTGGTTTCTAACAAAACAAGCATTCCTGTTTCCGAAGCAAATGATGACGAAAAGAATGTTTTATTACACTTAGAACAATTTTTGCATGAACGGATTGTAGGTCAAGACAAAGCTATAAAGACAGTTGCTAGCGCCTTAAGAAGAGCAAGAGCCGGCTTAAAGAACGATAATAGACCGGTAGCATCATTTTTGTTCTTGGGCCCTACAGGAGTCGGGAAAACGGAAACCTGCAAAGCCCTGGCTAAAGCCTACTTTGGATCCGAAAGAAACATGTTAAGGCTTGATATGTCGGAATACCAAGAAGTTTCAGCTATTCATAAGCTTCTTGGCAGCGATCAAGAAGCTGGCGGATATCTAACCAAACCTATTAGGGAAAAACCTTTTACCTTAATTTTATTAGATGAAGTCGAAAAAGCACATCCGGACATCTTAAACCTCTTTCTTCAGGTATTAGATGATGGCCGGATTACAGATAATTTGGAAAGAACAATCGACTTTACCCACGCTATCATCATTGCTACTTCGAACGCCGGTTCGGAGCTAATTAGAGAACATTTTATGAGTAGCAATGCCGATACTCACGAGTTCGGCAAAATCCTTATCGATAAACTCTTAAAAGATGGGATATTTAAACCGGAATTCTTGAACAGATTTGACGGCGTCATCACATTTACCCCTCTATCCAAAGAAGAAATAAATGCAGTAGCCAGGCTTTTAATAAAAGGGATAGCAAGACAGCTCGACGAGAAAGGCATAGCCCTTAAGGTAACAGACGGGGCTATAAATAAACTTTCCGAATTGGGTTTCGATCCGGCTTTTGGCGCCAGGCAGATGAGAAGAGTTGTCCAAGATAAACTAGAAGATTTTATAGCCGAAAAAATCCTCGGCGAATCTTTAGAAAGAGGCGATTCTATTACATTTGATGTTGAGGATATCAAGGGATAATTAAAACATCAAAAGATTTGAATAACGAATTAAGAATAAAGAACAGAAATTCGGAATGTTTTGATATTTGAGATTTAATGATATTTCCGCTTGACTTTTAAATTTTAAACGATCCTAAAAAATTCGGTAGATAATTTCCAAATAATTTTTTTATTTTTGAGCATGAAGGTTTTATTGACTTTAAATCTGCTTACTTTAAAATAGTTATATAGAGAATGCAAAGGCCTCGAGTATATATTGGGAATAGACCTGAGGCCGCCTGGTTTCAGGTCTATTTTTAAAAGGAGGAGATATGGCTTACTACAAATCAGTATTTACAAAATTATTCAGAGGTTTTTTTCTTGTAGGCACTTTTCATCTTCTTATTGCTTTAACTTATTTTGTTACCTTTCCGGTAAGCCAAGATTTTCTGGCAAATGCCGCATCGAGTATGGATTATGGCACTATCGATAATTCCAATTTTGTATTCCTAATAAATTTTTTCATCCTTATTGCTAGTATCGGCCTTGCTATGCTTGCAAGCGTAACCCTAAAGCAGCTTGGATCGTCGAAAAATCAAATCAAAATCGCCCCACTTGTATTAGAACCGATAGAGATAGCTAAACCTCAAATTACAAAGGCCAAACAAACTCCAAAAAAGAAGATCATTATCCAGTTCTAGCTTCACGTATCTAGTATAAGGTATAAAGTATTAGGTATTTTTTAAATAACGTTTGATGATTTAATAATACCCTTATTTTCGAATAGTTATTTTCTTCCATACTTTTACCTAATGCCTTATACTAAATTCCCATTATTATTTAGATGCTTTTCGATATGCATTTATATTCTGAGAGTTCTGGCTTTTTTCGATGCCGGTTTCCCAGGGAATAAAGAATCCAAAGGTACAACCTTTTCCTGGCTTACTATCAAAATAGATATTACCTTTATGGCCCTCTATAACTTCTTTTGCCAAAAAGAGACCAAGACCACTGCCATCCGGCCTTATTTGTTGGGCATTTGATCCCCTAAAGAATTTTTTAAATATATCTTTTTGTTGATCTCCCGGCACTCCAATTCCCGTGTCTTTAACAAGCACAATCATTCCCTTATCATCTTTGTCCACAACAACAGTAATCCCGCCATCTCTTGTATAAAAAATAGCATTTTCAATAAAATTAGAGATTACCTGACCCATCTTTAACTTATCAATCATCATCTTCTTTCTCTTTCCAGTCAAAACTTCTAGTTTCAAGAATAACTGCCTCGACTCTGCCCTTTCCCTCAAATGAGCCACTTCCTCAGCCGCAATTTCCGCAATATCAATAAGTTCTCCCTGCATAAAGAATTTACCCGTATCAATCCTAGAAATATTCAAAAGATCATCAATAAGCCTCTCCATTCGGGAGGTATTTAAATAAGCCTCCTGCATAGCATTGAGCTGTGTTACCGTCAGATCGCCGAAGTCTCCCTCCACAAGCATATGAAGATAACCCGCAATAGTGGTAAGCGGCGTTCTAAGCTGATGAGATGCCATTGCCAAAAACTGATCCTTTGCCTTATCCAATTCCTTTAAATGTTCATTAGCCCTTAAAAGTTTGGCCGTTGATTTTTCGACTTTTTCTTCTAGAGTACAGGCAAAATTTTTTATTTCTTCATATTGACAAGCATTCTGAATAGCCACGGTCAGCTGATTGGATAAAATATGTAATACTTTAATGTCCTCCGGGCTGTAACTTTCTCCGGATTTCTTATGCCCAATTAACATCACTCCGGCTAAATAAGATTTTGTTTTTAAAACAAAGCTTATCCCGCTGTCATATTTCTTAAGAAGCGCTTTTCTGGGATCTGAATCGGCTAACTCGTATTCATCAAGAAGCATCTTTGTCTTAAGCATGTCAAATTCTTTAGGTGTTAGTTTTATTAGCTTTCCGAATCCAACTGCGTAAGTATCTTTTAAGTTACCTTGCTCGTCGGCAATAGCAAATAAGATACGAGAAGTTTTGATGGTAATCTCAAGCGCTCTAAATACCTTGAACAAAATTTCATGAAGTATTATTGTTGAGCTTATTTCTTCGCCGATTTCATTTAGAAATTCTTCTGACCGATATTGATTTTTGAAGAAGAACTTGTCCGTAATCTTGGCAATGAAGATTTTTATTGGCTGAAAAGAAAAAATTAGAACTAATACCACGGCAATGCGAAAAATCTGATGCCCGATGCTCACCTCTTCGCCAAAGACCAAAACATTTGCGGCATATATAAAAGCGGTATATGCAATTGCAAGAGTCATAACAAGAAGAAAGAAAGCAAATGACTTGACAAAAATTACCTTAATGTCTATCAGACGATGCTTTACAATAGCATATGCGGTAAAGCTCAAGAAAATGAGCGCTGAGTAATTGCCGATTGCCCAGAATTGGGGAATTCCCTGAAAAAAGGGCAAAATGACGTTAAAAATAAGATTTGCCAAAACCCACACGAAGAAACCAAATAGAAAATAAACGAGCTTAGCTCTTGCATTAGCTTTAGATTTAAAATAATTTACCAAAAAACGATAGGCAATATATAGAAACCAAAAAAATATCAATGAGAAATAAGCATATGCGCCCTTCCCCAAAACAGGAATAGCTCCATACTGCGTTACCGCCATGTTTTTTACCATGAAATTGCCGGAAATAGAAATAGTAAATAAAAAAAGGCTCGAAAATATTAAAAAGAAATCCATTTTAATATTTTTCTTGTATTCCTGTAAAAAAGAAGTAGAAAAAAAATAGAAGGGGATAAAGAAAAGAGCGACAACACCATATGCAATTCTACCCCAAAGCGGATCCGTAGTAATAAAAATAGAATTTCCTAAATAACATGCAAGGATCCACAAGAACAAAAAAAGCGAGGTCCAGAAAAAAAATACGTTCACCTTGAGTCTCGAGTTCGAGGAAAGAACCCAAAAACCGAGCCCCAAACAAAGTATTCCAACTACGATTGTCAATATTGCGTTAATCAAAAAAAATGTTTCTGCCATTTTTATTTAGCTCTTGCTTACTATTTGTAATATTAATAATTTTTCTAATTTTTGTCCCAATTCTCTTATTTCGATTAAGTCTTTAATGTCCTTTTTGCCGCTAATATCCTTGTAGCACTCATCCCAAACATTCATTAACTTTTCTTCTAGCCTATCTCTTTTTATCTTCGCTATAAGTTCTTCACTACTTATTGCTTCCAAATTATCGACGTCTAAAATATTAGAATCCAGCGCATAAGCAAAAATCAAGCTTGTCAAATCCTTCTCGTCTATTTCCCTTTCCCACGTACTGATCCAATTTCCAATCCTGCCCATCTTCTGTGCCTTTAGAATTATGTCTCTTATTTCTTTTAATTCTTTAGGCGTTAATCTGCCGTTTCCGGCCATTAATTCCATAATATTATAAAGCATCATTTGCATCGAGCATGGAAAATAAGTCCAGTAATTTTCCGCGCTTATTAAAAAAGGGTGGCTGCTCACTAAAATAGCAAATCTCATAGAATTAAATATCTGGTCAATTTCAAAGCTAAGAATGTTTTTAAAATCGCTATAAAAAGGAAAATTGGCTATTTTTTTATTAATATGCCGAAAAATATCTAAAGCAAATGTCGAAAGAGTATCTAAATTTTCCCTCCCTAAATAATTATCGTTAGAAATAGCTTTGTATATTTCTTCTAAAAGCTCGCTGTCTTTTTTTAAATCCGCAATATCGTCTATGATGACGACAAACATACTGAATAAAAATTTTGCTTCCTCAACGTCTTTTTCATAGCTTTTATCATAATCAACAAAAGGAGAGACATTTTTAATAACACAATAGGTAAACGGCCATATTATGTTACTTCTTACTCCGCCGGCCTTTACGTATTCATCCACCCATTTTTGAATGTTTTGAGGTAAAGGCACGCTCATCATGTTATCTAACTCAGACCTGATACTTTCCGGACTTAGTTTCGATTTTATTTCTTCGATTTTCCTCATAAATATATTTTATCATTTTAAAGCTACCGCTGAAACCAAAAAAACGTAAACAACTTTTTTCGTTCATCTTTCGCTACTTGTGTGCTTACATATTGTTCGACCTTGTGGAGAACTGCATTAAAGTACTTCTAGACCACGTTTCACTTCGCTCGCCATACCATCCGTATGGGAAGAAAAAAGCAACTGCTCAACCCCATCGTCATTGCGAGGAGTTCATACGACGAAGCAATCTCGCTCCAGTTCCAGACAAAGATCGCCACGCTCATTTCATTCGCTGAGGGTGACAGTTGTGAGCAGTTACGAATAAAATAGGTAGTTTAGGTGTCAAATGCGAAAGTCGCGTTCAGTAGTATTGGATCAATTGGATATTGTATTTAAACTTTCTAACCTCTCTAGAGCAATAATAAACCACGGCGTATATTTATCCGGATTCTCTTCCATGTCTTTTTTGAGATCATTAATGTTTACCCATTTCCAATCTGCTACTTCCTCTTTAACGGGTTTCACGTCTCCATCATACTCCCCGATTAAAGTGGCGCAAACCTCGGACTCCGCTCCCACATCTTTATAGGCGGCATGGTACTGAAACTTATCTGCCATTTTCAGTTTGCAGGTAAATCCTAATTCGTCCAACAATCTTCTTTCCCCTGCCTTCTCATAACTTTCATTCTCCCTTGGATGGCTGGCACAGGTATTGTCCCATATAAGAGGCCAAAGCATTTTTTTCTCGCTTCTTTGCTGAATCAAAAGTTCACCCTTTTTATTAAAAATAAAATCTGCAAAAGCCCGATGAAGCTTTCCTTCATCCAGATGCGCTTTTACTTTTTCTTCCAATCCAATATTTTTGTCGTTTTCATCAACCAGTATTACCTTTTCCATTTTATTTTTCCCTCTCGATTACAAAATTTGCAAGACCGGATAAAAGTTCCCGCCACTCATTTTTCGGCAAACTCTTAAGCTCGCCCCTGGCTTTTTCGACATAATTTCTAGCGATCTTGGCGGCTTTTTCTTTAGCTTTAGTTTTTTTAATTAATTCGATCACTTTTTTTACTTCGCCCTCTGTGACCGGATGATTGCTGTTTAAAACGCCATGAATTTTTTCTTTATCCTCGGCACTTAATTCCTCCAAAGCTAGAAGGATCACCACGTTGCCTAGTTTTTTTTCAATAATATCTTTGCCGACCTTTTTGCCAAACGATTTTTCATCCGCAAAAATATCCAAAATGTCATCTTGAACCTGGAAGGCCATTCCCAAATTAAAACCATAATTTCCAAGCATCAAAATTTCCTGCCAGTGTCCGCCGGCACAAATTCCGCCAGCTTCACAACTAGCCTTTAGCAAAACAGCCGTTTTTTTACTTATCATTTCAAAATAGTCTTCTTTAGAAATGTTTTTATACCTGTTTTTTGTAACAAAAGGCTCGTTCTCCCGTCCGGAACGCTCAAACGAAACATCAGTAATCTCACCATCAGCAATTGCCTTTAGGGTTTTAGCTAGAAGCTCTGTTAGTCTAGAAACATTGGGAGATTTATTTGCACCCTGAAAAACAGAAACTGCATAATCTATTCCGGCACACTGTGCCATGGAATTTCCGTATTTTGCCCAAACGGTCGGCTCATTCCTTCTAAAATCGCTGTGGTCGATCATGTCGTCTATAATAAGAGTGTAATTATGAAGGATTTCTAACGATGCGGCCGCATGAATGACATCTTCCAGCTTTCCTCCCAAACAAAGACAAGAAGCAATGGCCAGACCCGGTCTAATTCTTTTTCCCCCAACCTTCATTTGGTGATCCAAAAGCTCATGATTTCTTGCACCAACACCATCGTTTAAAAGATCTAAAATTACCGGATCAACCGCTTGGCTCCACTGGGTCAAATAAGTTTTTACGCTTTCTTTAGTAATAGGCATATTTTTCCTTTCCTACGGTGTCGTAACCAGCATTCTTTTCTTTGGATCTGCCTTTATTATAGATTTTATCGGAATTCTAAAGCCAAAAACCGAACCCTTGGAACTAGACCTAAAGATTATCTCGCCGCCATGATCTTCCACTACCCTTTTAGCCAAATAAAGGCCAAGGCCATTACCATCCGGACGCAAGCGCCTGGCGTTATCCGCCCTGTAGAATTTAGAGAACAATTTATTTTGCACTTCTTTTGGAACACCAATGCCGGTATCAATTACCTCAAAGACAAATTCGTGTTTATTGGCCGCGGCTCTTACAGTCACTCCGCCCTTTTCTGTATAATAAATCGCATTATCAATAAAGTTCATTATGACCTGACGAATCTTATTCTCATCGGCCTGAACGGTTGACATCTTTTTAGGGCACTCAAACTTAAGCCACAAGTTTTTGGTTCTAGCCTGATGCGCTAATTGTTTAACTTCATCAGCAATCATAACTTTCATATCAAGATCCTTGGGATCGATAAAGAATTTGCCCGTACTCATTCTGGACACATTTAGAAGATCATTAATTAAAGTCACCATCTTATTAGCGCCCTGAAATGCCTCATTTATAAAGTCAAACTGGCCAACCTTGATTTCTCCCGCATCCCCTTCTAAAAGCATGGATAAATAACCCTTAATAGCTGTAAGCGGAGTGCGCAGCTGATGAGATGCCATGGAGATAAACTCATCTTTTGCCTTGTCAAGTTCTTGCAGATGGTCGTTAGCTTCGCGAAGTTTTTTGGTCTGACGCAAAACCTCCGCCTTCAAGGTGATGTTAAACTTCTGGATTTCCTCATACTGCTTGGCCCGCTGCATCGCCATGGTAATTTCCGGCTCCACAATCTCTAAAATCTGGATATCTTTTGCCGCATACATATCCCCCGACTTTTTTTCACCCAAGAACAAAATGCCGGCAAATTGGTGATCCTCCATAAGCCTAACGGCTACCGAAGTCTCATATCTTCTTAAAATAGATTTGAGCCTGCTTCCTTCTTCTAATTCGTCATATACTGCAATTGGAAAGCGGCTTAGATATTTAATGTCGCCGTATTCAACTTCCGGCGCTTTTTTGTAACCGATAGACTGAACAGAATGAATATGCCCTTCCTCTACTACTACAAACATGCCTTCTAATATTTTAAATTGCTGCAAAATATGATCTAAGCTTTTATAAAGAAGCTCGGTTAAGACGATATTGGTACTTAAGATATGGTTAGTTTCCCTAAGAAAAGCATCCGGATCATACTGCTCTTTAAAGAAAATTTTATCCGTAACTTTGGTAAGAAATCTCCGTAATGGCTGAAAGGTAAAGGCCATTACCATGGCAAGAATGATTTGGATGATTGTATGCGTCATAGAATAACCCTGCTCCGGAAAAAACAATCTCTGAACTGCAAAAATCGTAGTAGCATAACCCCCGGCAAGAATGATGACAAGCAGCGTATATGCCAAAGATTTGGCAACCACCATCCGAATGTCCATAAGACGATGTTTAACAATGGCGTAGGCTATGCCACCAATCATAAAAACAAAACCATAAATCCCTAAACGATTAACTGTTTCATTAACTATCAACAGCCTAGGTATGATTAGGTTAGTTGAAATTGCAATTGTCGCAGATAAAGATAACCCCATTGTTATATAAAGTAATTGCGACCTAGCCACTCCTCGAGAAGAAGACAATTTTTTAATAAGAATAGTGATTCCCACAAGAGATAAGGCAATTAACATGACAGAATAAATAATAAATAAAGGACCCTCTTGAAAATCTATGCCCATATCTTTAGAAAAATGTACGCTCTCAATAATGTACGATGAATAAGCTAATCCAGAAAAAACAATTGAAGCTATTAACGATACTATCCAAAGAGTATTCTTTATCTTACTCTCAGACTGAAAAACCAAGCAGAAAGAAAAAAAGGTAAACGATGTGATTAGACCAAATGCAAAATCTGTCCTTACAAGATAACTAACTAAAGCAACATTCAATGTCTCGCTTTCAAAAAAAATAACCAATGACCAAATAGATAACGCTAGTGTAAGCAAGAAGAAGATAAGGTTGGAGGGTTTTTTTGAATTTCTAGAAAAAACCAGGAGACCAAGAAACAAATTTAGAGAGACCGCTATAATTAAAAGCGCATAACTAATCATAAACAATTCCTCGTCTCCAATTTTTAACATAAACATTCTGAATTTGGTTTTGCTTATCAGGAAATTTTGAATTACTAATTATATCGATAGCCTTTTTTTCAACACCTTTATATTTTAACTGTAATACATTTATTAATTCATTGCCAACAAAACCTTTTCCTTTACTCTGATGATAGAAATTTAAATAACTATAATCTAATAGCCCTAGCCTTAAAAAGTACCACACAGATATGAGCAAAGAACAAGGAATATGACCCTCTTTATTACTAATATAACTTAAGTAACTTCTTTTTGCTTTACCTTCGTTTATTAATTCAAAAAAAGGCTCTTTAAGCTTAACTAGCTCGGACTCAAATAGTACAAAATCTGGCATAACGTTTGAATGCTCGAGATTGGATAAGTACTTATCTATGTTTAATTTCTGCCTTGTCGGATTATAATCATCAATTAAAAGTGCTAGACTATAAGACAAACCTTTTTCGCCAATACTTATGGTTATGTCCTTAACTGCCGGGATCATACCATGAGAACGAATATTTTTTTCATCAATATAAATATGAGCAAACTCAATGCTAAAACTTTCCAATTATTTGCCTCCCAAAATTAGCTTAAGCAAAAATTGGTTAGTTGCTGCTTTTTCAAATAACCAACCCCAAAATTTAGGAAAAGGAAATGAATAAAAGGGATTTGTTGCCTTAAATAAAACACCATAATTACCACTTTCTTTGTCTCCAACAAAACCATTTTCAACTAGCCTAACTTTCTCTAATCCGAAAGATTCATACATCCGAATTTGCGGGTCAAGCGCAACCTCTTTACCATCCTTTATAATTCTCTTGCTATAATATTCCTCTGGAGTCATTTCCTGTCTAAACTTATGAAAGTCTGGCATTCTACCACTAAAATATGCCATTTTTTTGCGTTCTGCTATTAATTTCCTCCCCGCCGCCGCAAAAAGCCTATCTACCAATTCCAAACCTCTAACGTCAGGGCTTGTTGTTAATGCAACACCATAAACATACCTACCGTTAGAATCAAATGTAGTATCAAGTGTCCCATTATCAGTTGAGTCCTCCCAAGATGTAAAATCCTTAATTCCTTTATTGGTAGGCATTAGGCTTAAAATTCCTTTAACTTTTCCATCCATATCAGCAACAAAAAACCATTCTTTACTATTTTCTATCCTTTTTCCCATCATCTCCCCAGTAGCCGTAACTTCTTTAGAAATGTCACCATACCTATCATTATCAACCTCTAGTATGTCCTCCAGATCTGATATTTTAACATTTCTTATAATAACTTTTTTTCTATTGAAAATCCTATTGAATTCTAGCGGAATGCTTGCTATTAACAAAACAATAGATAGTTCAACAAATAGTAATGAAGAGATTAAAGGAGGCAACTTATCCCATCCACTAACCAATAGATAGGCTGGAGGAACAAAAGCAGCTATCCTGTTCAACGTAAATCCCGTATACACTAACTCATTTTCGAATGTTACGTTCTGAAAATCTAAATTAAAAATATGATTAAGGCGCAATTTTATAATACCACTACCAAGAATCATTAAAATAATGCCGATATTAAAAAAAATCTCACTAATAATTAATATGGTTAAAAAAAACATTGGATCAATACCGTATTGCTCATTAACAACGTTAAAACCTTTTACAATAATTTCAAAAACTAGCCAACCAATGATAACAAGGGTTGTTAACAATACTATCTTTGAAAGTCTTTTATTTTTCCCTAGTTTCATAAATAAATCTGGTTACTTTCATTATTTTTTTATTTATACTCATGCCCAATCTCCCTCGCTATCTCTGACCACTAGCAAATCACGCACTATTTCTTCCATCATTTACTATTTATCCCATTATACCCTACTTACTCTAAATAATTAAATACAAATCCTTTTGCTAAATATTCTTAAAAAAAGGGGCAGTTCTCTCTTTAAATATTAATCTCCTATTTTATTAATAACCAATCGCCTACCCACACAAATAACAAAAATAGCCTCCAAAATCCTGCAACATTTGACACCTCCCGAATCTCGCCAATCAATTATTTTAGGATGACGGATTTTCTACGATCGTGGTAATTACGTCATTTAACAAGGCGCTCGCTTTATGAATTTTATCCTAATAACCGCTAAACTTTTTCTTGACGTTCCAATAGTTTAGGATTACAAGTTTAAAAACATATGTAATTATCGTAATATAATGACACGCCCATCTTTAAGAAGAGAAAAGCTATTTTGATAAGCAATGACTAACTAAAGGAGCTAATATGAAATTTGCGGTTGCTACAAAAGCTGTTATCTTAAATCCAAAAGGAGAAGTTTTAATACTAGTAAAGAGCAATAAAGATGAAATTAACCCGAAAACTGCCGATATCCCTGGAGGACGTCTAAAATTCAGCGAAAAAATTGAAGATTGCTTAAAAAGGGAAATTGAGGAAGAAACTAGTATAAAAGAGATCAATATCATAGCACCTTCCAAAACATGGAGCCTAATAAAAGATGATATGCATCTTGTAGGAATCACGTTTGCTGTAACTACTAATACCTATGAAGTTAAGACAAGCTTTGAACATGAAAGCTTTTCTTGGCTATCGCCAGAAGAAATTTTAGAAAGCAATCTTTCGGATTGGATAAAAGAAGAAGTGAGGGCAGCATTAAAAATAGCCAGCCAAAACTAAAAAACGGCCCCAAAGCCGCTTTACTACCTTAATCTTTCTTAAGCTTATGCCATCTCCGGCATTTGAATGAATTTCCTAATTTTTTTTATCTCTAGACCTTGTTCATCTTGCCGTTCAATAACAGCATTTAGTTTTCTTTCTATTCTATCATTGCTCATTTCTAAATTCTCAACCCTTTTTTCTAACCCACCCATACTATGCTCTAATTTATCCATTCTGTTCTCTAACCCGTCCATCTTATCTTCCAAACGAACAATATGCGGCAAGACAACTTGCTCGAAACCTTCGTTAAATAAATTAATCATCTCTTTCTTATCCATAAAAATAATATACCTTCTGTTAGGACCTAAGTCAACAAAAAATTAGCCGATCTAAAGAAATGTACACACCCGGTGTGTACAGCCTAGACACAAAAGCAATTACTAAGGCTAAGTTTTGTGCTCGTACTCATGCCCAATCTCACGCGCTATCTCAGGCATTAAGATGTCGTGCACTATTTCTTCGGGTGTTTTGTCAGCAATTTCTTTATAGGAAATCGGTTCCAAGAATTTAACCCTACAAATCCGCTTTATTCTGGGAAACTTATGATGCCTTCCAAAAACGTGATGCGAATTTTCTATAGCTACAGGCAAAATATCTACCTGATTTTGCAGAGCCATTCTAGCCACGCCCCTATATGCCTTAAGCGGTTTTCCATCGTAGCTCCTGGTTCCTTCCGGGAAAAGAACTAAGATATGGCCTCTTCCTAAAACATCAGCCGCTGCCTGATAAACCATCTTCTTATCTTTACTAAAACGATCCACCTTTATTTGTCCGGTTATACGCATAATAAACCTAAAGAAAGGGTTTCTATAGATCCAGTCTGCCGCCAAAAAGAAAAGTCTTCTTCTAACCGCCGCACCAAGAAATGCAAAATCCAAATAACTCGCGTGATTAGCTGCAATTATAATCGGCCCCTTTCTGGGAATATTATGCTTTCCCTCAACCCTTTCTATCCAAAAAAGTTTAATCAGGGGGCTTAAAAGAATTTTTAGAACTCGATACAGCATACGCTTATAATACCATTATATGTCTTTTTAAGAAGTTACTGGATTCCCGCCCCTTCCATCTTCGCTAAAGCTACGCTGGACAGGTCGCGGGAATGACACGAGAGAGACTATCTAGTAAGCCTTGGCAAAGATTACTCGCTTGTCAGATTTTTGGCTGCAGAGAATGCATTTACCTTCTTCTTCTTTCTCGTCAAAAGGAATGCAGCGGATAGTGGCTTTGGTTTGCCGCTGAACTTCGGCTTCACATTCCTCGCTACCGCACCAATGAGCCCTTATAAATCCGGGGTTCTCCTCCAAAATATTCTTAAACTCATCCCAATCGTCAGTAATATGAGTGTTGTTACTTCTAAAATCCAAAGCCTTTTTATAGAGATCATTTTGGATAGTTTCCAAAAGATCATTTGCATAGATGCCTATCCTCTCGTCGCTTACAAATTCCTTTTCTCCAGTATCCCTTCTTACTACAACCACCGTATTTTTAGCGACGTCTTTCGGTCCGATTTCTATTCTTACCGGCACTCCTTTTTTCTCCCACTCGTAGAATTTAGGACCCGGGCGACCTTCTCTGTCATCAATATGAATGGTGATGCTTTGATCCCTTAAAGAATCAGCCATTTCTTTAGTTTTCGACATCACCGCTTTTTTATCTTCTTCGTTATCCCAAATCGGCACAATTACCGCCTGGACGGGCGCAATTTTTGGCGGCAACACCAAACCCTTATCATCACTATGAGTCATAATGAGACCGCCAATTATTCGGGTACTCAAACCCCAACTTGTTTGCCACGCATACTGTTCTTTTCCATCCGAGTCCGAAAATTTGACATCAAAGGCCTTAGCAAAGTTTTGGCCCAACATATGAGACGTGCCGGACTGAAGAGCCTTACCGTCTTGCATCATGGCTTCGACAGTCGTTGTGTAAACCGCTCCGGCAAACTTTTCGGATTCCGACTTAAAGCCGCTAATTACCGGCATAGCCAAGTAGTCCTCTGCAAATTTCTTGTAAACGCCTATCATTTCTAGTGTCATTTCAGACGCCTCTTTTTCTGACGCGTGAGCCGTATGCCCTTCCTGCCACAAAAATTCGGTGGTCCTTAAAAATGGCCTAGTCCGCATCTCCCACCTAACCACATTTGCCCATTGATTAATAAGAAGTGGCAAGTCCTTGTAAGACTCGATCCATCTGGAATAAGTGTCATATATTATAGTCTCCGACGTCGGACGAACAATTAGCGGCTCATCCAGCTCCCCGTCCGGAATTAACTTGCCGTTTTCTTCTTTTAGTCGATGATGGGTAACAATAGCGCATTCTTTGGCAAAACCTTCTACGTGCTTAGCCTCTTTTTCGAAAAAACTTTTAGGAATAAATAAAGGGAAATAAGCGTTTTTGACCCCCTTTTCTTTAAACATCCCGTCTAACGTTTTTTGTATATTTTCCCAGATGGCGTAACCCTCCGGCTTTATAACCATGCAGCCTCTAACAGGCGAGTTATCAACTAAATCAGCCGCTTGAATGACGTCTAAGTACCATTTTGAATAATCTTTTTCTCTGGAAGTTATCTTTTTATCCATTTTTTCCTTTGGTTTACTTAAGCATTTTACTAAATAATTACCCAGATTCCAAATCGAAAAGTAAATATACTTTTCTTAAATCCCAAACTCGCCTTGACGTATACTCGTCAAAGTAAGATAATTTGGTCATGAAATCAACCGGACTATCAACCAAAATAAACGAAAAAAGAAAGAAGCAACCCCTGCACCGAAGCTTTCAAAGTGCTTTTAGAGGCATAAAACACGGCACGGAAGAGCGTAATTTCTTGATCCATTTATTTTTTGGTTTTTTAGCCATCAGCCTTTCTTTTGTCTTTAACTTAGATTTAATCGAAAAAACTATCATTGTGGTTCTAACCGCTCTTGTCTTGGGGGTAGAGCTCATCAATTCCGCCATCGAAAGATCTTTAGATTTTATAACTACCGAGCATCACCCCGAAATTGCTAAAATTAAGGAGCTGATGGCCGCTGTAGTTTTAGTGTTTGTTGTAGCTGCCTTTGTTGTAGGTGTCCTCATCTTCTCAAAAGCAATATTTCTTAAATAATTATGAGAAAAAAATATTTAAAAAAGTTTCTTGTAGATTCGTTAATTATTATCACGGCAATTATCGTAACGCTTGCCGTAATCGTTCATGTTTTCCCGGTTTTATCTATTGATGTCGAGATTTCTAGAAAAATTCAGGAGAACGGTGGTTCAATCCTTCTTGAGGCCATGAAGCTTATTAGTATGTTTGGAAATGCCGCCGGATTGCTTACGACGGTAGCTTCAGCTTCCGCCATTTTTTATTTTTTTTCTTATCGCCGAGAGGCATTATTTCTCATTTCAACCATAGCCGTAGATGCTGCAACGCTGGCTATAAAATATATTGTCAACCGTCCCCGGCCCGATTCCAGTCTGGTTAGCATCTATGCCAAGGTTACGGACCCTGGCTTTCCAAGCGGACATGTTGTACATTACACCGTTTTTTTCGGCCTGATTTTTGTTTTCATGCTGCGCCTTAAGAAAATTCCTATACTCACCCGAATTCTTATAAGCTATATTTGCCTTAATCTGATTTTTTTAGTACCGATTTCCAGAATTTATCTGGGCGTACACTGGCTTACCGACGTTATCGGCGGATATTTAGTAGGACTGTCTTTTCTTATTGTGCTGCTATACTTATATTTTTATCCTAAGACTTTAAAAAAGCTATCCAAGAGATTTGACATTAAATAATATTCATAACATACAATCTCTAGTTTAATAAGATGTAAAAAGCCAGGTGCAAATAATTCACCTGGCTTCTTGCCAAAACTCTAGCCTTTAATATGGCTTTTCTCCGATGGCTGCAATATACCAACCATCCGGTCTACCATACTTTAGGGTAGCATAGCGAAGATAATAAACATCCGTCTGAACCGGATTTATATCTTTGTCGGACAAACAATCATGAAGGGGTTGATTAATCTTTTCATATTTGACCCTAAAAGTAGCAATTTGCGGTCCAAATAGATCGCTGCCATTGCCCTTATTTTCAACCCTCTTCACGTCAACAATTTCGTAGGTATATAGCTCAGCTGAAAAGTACTTATTATCGTCAATGAAGGCAGGACGTCTCTCCGTGTAAAAATACTGCTCACCGAGCGGGGTACGACTTACCACATACGTCGGATCCAAGCCGTTAACGTCATGCGCACGGTGCTCCTTTACCTTCTTGTCGATAATAATAAATCCTGCATGCTGTAATGCCTCATACATTTCATACCGGGTTTCAGATGTGAAGCGATACGGTTCCCAACCGGTACTAATCTTCACACCCTCATGGGTAACGTAGCGAGGAATAAGCTGAGTATCAAGCCTAATTATCTTATCCGCCAACTTTGGAGTCAGCTGTCCCAAATTCGAATCCTCGGTTGTCGTGGTCGCTGGCGCCCCATCATTCTCTACAGAATCACCGCCATCGTCACTTTGCCCTACTACTCTAAGGGTAAGGGATCTGGTATTAGGTTTATTCCCAGAATCTTGTGACTGATAAAAAACCCTACCAGGACGAGCATCAGGAGACAACAATATAGCTTGACTTAAGTCCCACGCTCTAAAATCAACCTCGAACCCATCAGCCTGGGCTTTTTTCTCTGCGTCATCGACATTCATTCCTAAGTAACTCGGCACAATACTTACCAAAGCTACCGTAGTGGTCGTTGTTGGCTGAGCGTTCTTGGCTTTTGTCTGTTTCCCTTCCCCATTACATCCTACGATTACCGTCGCCAGAATCACAACCACTAACAGAAACAAGAATCTCTTTCTCATCTGTACTCACCATCCCTTATAATCGATAACTACACTGTAACCATCAACAAAACCCTTGGATCAACTCCTTCCCCAATATTTTTATTCTATATGTTAAAAAGCTTATCCAAGCTTGGCTTTTTGTTGCCTGCTAAGAAAACCATTAAAACACAACCCGCCCCTTAAGTCAAGGACATTTTACTTATGCAAAGGGATTTATTAATAAGTGATTATGAAAACGTAAGAACCCGAAACGCCCCGCTTTTTAAACAAACCTACATTATTACCGTCATCCTGAAACAAGTTCAGGATGACGTGTTTAGAGACTTTCGGTTTAAAAAGTGAGGCGGGTCAGAGCGTAAGAACATTTACTTGGAAAAACATAAGTAGTTTGGTATAGTTGGCAAATGAAAAATGATAATACAAACCAATTGTTCGCACTAATTGGCGTAACCGCCTCCGGAAAGACTGAGCTTGCAAAGCACTTATGCAAGAAACATGGTTTTTTTTACATCCCATCGATTACCACAAGACCACCGAGAGGTGATAATGAAACCGATTATAAACACGTAACAGCAGAAGAATTTGAAAGATACATCAAAAATAGTGAACTCTTAGAATATACCCATTTTGCCGGAAATTACTATGGAAAACTTAAAAAAGATGTTGAAGAACATCTTGAAAAGGGCCACTCTGTTTATACTATAACATTCGATAGAGTTAAAGAGCTAAAAGGCTTAATCAATCATGTAAAAATTATTTGCATCCACCCTAATGATCCAATTCCCGAAACTGTCGGAAAAAGACTTAAGGATCGCGGTCATCATGAAGAAGAAATTAGCCGCAGAATAAAAACTGTTTATGATGAGTTAAAACTAATAGATGGTTTAAAAGAAGACGGTTTTATCGACTATCACATTACCACCAAAGAAGATGATTATAATCACGCTATTGAAGAAATAAACAAAATCGCTGAAAAACATAAGTAACCCTATTTTTGAATAAAAAGTTTATTCAAAAGCATTCTTGCTGATTCTTGAATAAAAATGAGTCGTCGGGTCTTTATCATCCAGTATGTTTTAGAAAGCTAAGTAGCTTAATAAAATACTAAATCATAAAGCCCCGACGACTCTTCGCAATTTGAAACTACTGCATCTCTAATCTAGCCATGTATGTTTCGTTAGATCCGCAAACCTTGATTTCCTTTACAATCATTCCCTTCTTTACCTCCTCTTGAGACTTCTCTGCCAAAATCGAATATCGCTTTGCGCATTCTCGCCAGACATATACAACAGTCTCGCTGTATCCTTGTTGTTCTCTCATTTCAGCAATTAACCCGGCTACTTCTGCGGCCTTTCGAATATCCAAACCGCAAAGGCATTCGAATTCGCTCTCAAGAGCACCATTCAAATCACCCTCCATAAGCGCCTTGCTGAAAACGTTCGGATTAATGACAAGCGGCATCCGTACCCCGAGAAAACCGGGACAAGTCGTTAAAAGCCCCTTCTTTTGAGTCTCTAAATCCAGCGTCCCATAAAGCCGCGCGCAACGATCTTGAAACTTCTTCGATAAATCTTTTTCTCCCTTATTGTTAAGATAAATGGCCAAGCCAAAATCCCTTTCGATCGGCGAAAGCGGCATTCTCGAGATCCTGCCCGAAGAAATGGCAGCCGCACTTTCAAGCGCGTTCATAGTGACTTCCTCTCTTGCCCTCTCCGAACATTCTTGTACATTTTCCCGCAACGCAAGATACATTGCAATAACCCCTTTCTTAATAAAATCTCCAAACATTGCCGATCATTTTGATTTTTAAAAACGTTGATAAAAACTATATATTTAACCGTCGCCGGTAGTATATGTTAAATAACTAAGTTTAGAAATAAAATAGAGCGCATGCAGAATTGGCTATACCTTACCATAGAATCAAAAATCATCAAGTCTTTTAGAAACGGTTACCTTATTAGCTATTGGACAAGAAATAGAAATGGGAAAGAGGCGGGTTTTAAGAGAACTAGTTTATAAGTATCTGCCAATAGTTACTACGTAACTAATATGTTAGCGGATACTTATAAGCTAATTCTACTTTCCACCGCCCCTTTTTTTCGAGATTCTAGATGCACACGATTGGAATGCATATAATATTAGCCAGATGGGATTTTAAGCTGATTATAGCTTCGGGACAATTGCAGCAGTCATCAATATTTTCTACCTGTAACAACCGCCTGACATCCTGACGCCGCTCTTTAACCAAGCTCTTATAAGCTACCTGTGCATTATCCGTCTTTAATATTCTACAAGTGTCGTAAACAATCTTGGACGCTTCTTCTAAACCTGATTTACACTTTTCGTATCTTGGACACGGCTCATCTTCATTAAAATTCGGCGCTTTCGACGGGCTTAAATCCGATTTCATAACTGCTACCTCCTTAGCTATATAAGTTGCATTGCCAAAGCTTACACCAAAAACCCAATCCTAATTTCCTAAAGATTGATAAAGAACAACGAGAAGTATTTCTTGTAACCATTCTATCATAAGCATTACAGATAGTACAAATTACCGGCCTACATCCTCACACTGTATAGGTCTTCTATTTTATCGGCATATTTTTCAAGGATAACTCCTCGTCTTAGCTTCATTGTCGGAGTTAGAAGGCCATTTTCCACAGTAAAAGACTCGGTAGAAATAATGAATTTTTTGATCTGCTCTATTTTCGAAAAATGTTTAAGCTGCTCATTTATTTCTCCGGCTAATCTCTCCTCAATGTTTTCGCCAAATTTTTCTATTGCTATCTCTGATGGTACGATTACTGCCCCAATATGCTTAAACCCGTCTCCAAACATAAAAGCCTGATCAAGATAAACGCTGCTTTCCAAGGCTTCTTCTATTGGAACCGGAAAAATCTTCTTGCCAGTCGTAAGGACAATGATTTCTTTTTTGCGGCCCGCTATTTTGAAAAAGCCATCCTTGTCTACATTACCCAAATCACCAGTTTTAAACCAACCGTCTTTGGTAAAGGCTCCTTTTGATGCCTCCTCGTTTTTATAATAACTTTTCATAACGTTAGGCCCTTTAACTAAAATTTCCCCATCACCCGAGATCTTAACCTGAACATCTGTTAGGGCTGGACCAATAGTACCATATTTGTAGTTTTCATAGCGGTTGCAAGTTACTACCGGAGATGTCTCCGTAAGGCCGTAGCCTTCTAAAACCGGCATCCCCATTGAGTCAAAAAAATCACCTAGCCAAGATGCCAGAGATGCTCCGCCGGAAACAAAAAATCTAATATTGCCGCCAAAATTCTCTTTTATTTTTGAAAATACAATTCGATCTAGTAACTTGTATAAGACAGTCGAACGATGCTTTTTGTCCTTTCCGTAATCCAAGGCAAATTTTAAAATCATCTTTTTTACCGGACTTTTGGAAGCGTTCGCCCATACTTTCTCGTAGATTTTCTCGTACAGACGCGGAACAGCAAGTATAACCGTAGGTTTTTCTTCTTTGGCATATTCACTTAATTTAGAAATGTCTTCGATATAAGTAATGGAAGCGCCGGCAGCAAGCGGCACATAATAGCCGGCGGTTCTCTCGAATACATGAGATAAGGGTAAAATTGATAGAAGCTTGTCTTCCGGATAAAGTTTAACCGCCTCCAAAACTGCATAAATATTCGAGATAAAATTAGTCTGGGTTAATTCTACGCCCTTGGGATGGCCCGTAGTTCCGGATGTGTAAATAATAGAGGCTACATCACTAGAATTTATGTTTTTAAGCCTCCTCTCTAGCTCATCCCCGGTATGATAATGGCCGGATAATTTAAGAGTCCCCACAAAATGCTGGCCGTTAAATTTTTTTATTAGATCTTGCTCTCCAGTTAAAGAATCATCCAAAAAAATAATCGGAATTTTTTTATCCAATACCCATTCAATTTCTAAAACTTTTTTTAGAGCTTCGCGATTAGAGACGACAATTAAGGCCGGCTCTATTTCATCAACAATCTGTTTAATTTGAATACTGGTCAGGATATTATGAATCGGAACATTAATCGCTCCGGCGAACTGAATCGCCAAGTCTAAAACAACCCATTCCGGCCGATTTTCCGAAATCAAAATTACGGGGTCCCCTTTTTTGACGCCCATTTTTTCAAGGGATAATGTAAAATTACCCACTAAGTTCTTAAGTCTCTTGTAGGGGATTTCATCGAACAAATGGCCTTTTTTATAATAGATCGCCGGACGATCCGGAAATTTATCGGCCGTTTCTAAGAATAACTTTGGAATAGTATCGATTGTTGTTTGATCCATAGTCTGCCTTTAGGGTAGATTATAGGGTAAAAAAGGCTAAAAGACCAGTACCGCCTACTATTTCTTACCCCCAAACTTAAAAATAGAATTTTAAGCTGCAGGCGTATTTTTGTTTAGCGAAGTATTTATAAACGTCTTAAAATCCTCAACCGTAACATTTCCTCCTTCGCGTCTTGCCACTTCTTTACCATCCTTAAATAAAACAAAAGTTGGAGTTCCTTCTATCTTATATTTGTCAATATACTCTCTATTCTTTCGAATTTCGAGCTTGCCGAATTTAACTTGGTCTTCCAGTAGATTCGAGGTCTCGGTAAAAATAGGTGCCGACTGAATGCAATGCCCGCAAGTGGATGTATAAAAATCAACCAGAACAGGCTTATCGGATTCCAGAACTTCTTTATCAAAATTGTCTGCATCGAATTTAGTCTCATTTGGACCGAGCTCATCTGCCGCCGTTTTTACTTCAACCACCTCAACCGGTTTTTCTAAAGCACTATTATTTTGAGTAGAATAAAAAAAATAACCGCCAACACCCATAAGAATAATAACAAAGCTAATCGCATAAAGAGTATTTTTTGATTTTTTCATGAAGTATCCTTTTTAATAGTATAAGAATTATAACAAAGTTTTTTTAAATTACAAAGGGGCGATATAAGACTGTCGACAAGACTGCATGTTGTCAAATACGGTTTTTTATAGTATAATTTCAAAGTTGACAATTAATTAAAAAAATCGGAAATTACTAGATGCAAACTCTTCATTTAAGTTTGCTGGTTCCTATTTCCCAATCGAGCCCCCTTAGCTCAGCGGATTAGAGCGTCTGGCTTCGGACCAGAAGGCCGTAGGTTCGAATCCTACAGGGGGTACCAGATTGACAGAATTAAGTATAAAGAAGCAGGAATTAAGAAGATTAAAAAACCCTTTATTCATTATTCTTAATTCTTTATTCTGAAAATATATGGTGGCTGTAGCTCAGTTGATAGAGCTCCGGATTGTGGTTCCGGCGGTCGCGGGTTTGAGCCCCGTCAGCCACCCCAGTTTGAAAGGAAGTAGGAATTAGAAAATAGGAAATAGATAGCCCGATAAAATATTATTTCCTAGTTCTTATTTTCTATCGACTAACAGATGCCCCGGTAGCTCAGGGGACAGAGCGGCTGCCTTCTAAGCAGTAGGTCAGAGGTTCGAATCCTCTCCGGGGTACCAGAAAAAATTATAATCATTTGGTAGATAAAAATTATGACTCTTCGTTTCCAATGGAGGTTAGCGTAGGTTCTGTAACAGCATATTGTCGGATACCAGCGTCTCTCATGATTTGTGAAAAACTGGTAACATTATTAGAAATAAAAACCTCGTCCATATAGCCAGTAAAATAATTTGCGTAAGGTTCAGAATGTCCTCGACCCATGTTAAGCGCCTGAGTAAAAGTCGAGAAACCGGAATTTGTAAGGCTCTTTATCCCAGAAATCTTGCCATCTAGATAAAAATAAATTATATGATTATTTCTAATAGCAGCAATATGATGCCAACCGCCAGAAGGAACCGAATCATCACTTGTAACTTGTTGACCGGCGGCATCACTATAATAATTGTTGAAATAAAATTTGCCATCGGACTGAATATTAAGAGAATAGGTAGCATAGTCACCCTTACGGACGATACAACCCGACGAAGAAGACGTTGGCCGATAAACCCAGGCCGAAATTGTAACATTACCTCGAATGTTTAAACTGGCCCCGTTGCCCACATCAACATAATCTCCCGCCCCATCAAAAGTGCCAGCGTGCGAGCCTAATTTTCTTTGAGTGCTAAATGCCGCATTTCCGTATGCCGTACCATTATTTATATTACTACTAGAGTCGGCCCAGCTACTATTCATATGCCACAATCCCTTTGTATTGGCGTCTGGAGTAATTTCCTGAGCATAAGTACCAACTGCTGCAAATGTATTATTGTGACAATTAGCCTTATCGCCGTTTCCATCCGAACAATTAGAGTCAAAACTAGCGCTGGAATTGCCATAGTACATATTAATATTATTACTGCCATTTGCCAAAGCATCGGCTTTTACCCAATATTTATTATCAGTCTCTTGCCAGTAGGGAAGTTCTGTACCGGAATTGTTGGTAAAGCGCAAGTCTTGATAATCTGGTCTTAGTTTTTGACCTGATGATTTGAAATAGTTGTAACGGTTTAAGGGCTCGTTAGGACTTGATGAAGAAAAAGCTCTACTATAAATTTTTACTTCATCTATTTGGCCGTTGAAGTAGCCTGTCGGAGTGAGTCTGTTACATAAACCTATAGTGGACTTATTAAATGTATATGGACTGGATGGTAACGTTTGGGTAAAAGTCTCGCCGACACCATTGACATAGAGACCAAAAGTGGTTCCTGTTTTAGTAAACACCACATGGCTCCATTGGCCAACAGGAACATTTATAGTACCGGAATTACTAATTAGACTACCTGCGTCATTTCGTATTACATAGTATATTTTACCCGTATTAAGCAAGAAAAAATTTAACAGCGTGGTGTCATTAGACGAATTACCTTGAGAATATATAATTTGATCTGTAGCGGTTCCTGATTTAATCCACCCTTCAATTGAAAAATCTGAAGTTGGATTTATTAAACCTGAGTTGCTAACGCTAACATAATTATTTGTACCGTTAAAGCTCAGGGCTTTGCCAAAACCCGTCTGTCCATCTACCCATGTCGGACTATTTGTTAATGATCCGTTATTCGAGTTTCCGCTCATGTCAGCCGCAGTTGTGCCGCTGCCTTCTGAGAAATGCCAGCTTCCAACCAAGCCATTGTTGTTTATGAAGTTAGAGTCTGCAAAGGGAGATACGGGTACCTGATAATCAGTTAACGTGCTTCCGGTGTTGCTAATGGTTATGGGCCTTCTATATTTACCAAGATTCCATTTATTCTGCATTGTAAAATTAAATGTCCGAAAAATACCAAACCCTAATGACTTAACCGTTATTGTTCCCGTAACTGGATCTTTTTCATATCGATAACATAACGTGTTGGGGATAATGCATATTTCAACGCCTTCATCTGGTATGCCCGCTCCTTTATTAGTTTGATAATATGCCTCCTCTATCCCCGATTCGGCTACAAAATATGCCTGCTGAGAATTAGCGGCATCGGCGGACAGCTTTATCTCGGAGACGACTAATTGAGCAATGGTTAGACCAATCATCAAAAGAATTGTTGACGCCACAATCGCAAAAATCAAAATTGAACCACGCTCATGACTCGGCTTTTTTATGTATTGGTTCTTTATTTTATTGTTCTTAAAGATTTTTATTTAAACCCTCCATAAAGTTATTATATCAAAAAAAGATTAAGTATAAACCGATTCTTTTAATTATTGACGGTCTTTAAGTGCCGAAATTTAGCAAAAAAGAAAGCGTCCTAATTTATATTATGGCGTGTATTGGACAACCAGTTGCGGCCTGATCGTGCTAGTTGGCTCTTCCCGAGAAGTAAAGTATGATGTCACTTGGGAGCCATACAGAAAAAAGCCATAATTTGTATATGGATTTATACTTCGTGCCCATCCGCTAACAAGCGTTGTTGTGTCGAATGAAAACCATGCATTAGCGCAATTTTGGACATCTGTATAATTAACGACCGGATCAGTTGTTGAATAGCCCGGTCTTGTATTGTAGGTAACTGTACTCTCAACCCAATCACCAGTTATACGATAAGGACGGATGCGATTGATATGAACGGTCTCCATTGTCTTACAATATAACTTTAAGCTTGCTGAATGGATGGTTTTTCCGGCAAGAGGGGTTAAATCGAATTTCATTAACGCATACGTATCATGAGTGCCATCCATGCCGCCAACCAATAGCTGAGAACTAGAACCACTGTTAAAATTTGGGCTGACCCTGTCAGCCGAAGCATCGGCCGTCGGGTTAAGAGTAATTATTGGGTTGCCGACGGAAACTGATACTATTGCTTCTGAAGTAATGCCACCTCTTGTAACTTTAACTTTTGCCGTATATACTCCGGCTGTGTTATAAGTGCATGTCGTGGCAGATTGGAGATTAGTAGTAACGTTGTCAAAAGTAGCGCAAGGTGTGGTGTCGGTATCGTTTAGATAGAATTTCCAAGTGTATTTTTCGGAGTCGGAAAATCCGGAGCTATACGCCGTGGCCTTTAACTCGGGAGAAAAAGGAGCATTCCCGGAATTAGGCGTTGCCGCAAAGGAAGATATATATAGGATTTTTTCATTATATGTTCTTGGGGATATTACAGTTTCTAAAGATATTTTAGATTTTTGCCCATTACCGCTTACTTGCTTGCCTTCCACTTCGATTTTTAGCTTAATAAAAGATTGGGATATATTTGTGGTCGATAGAGAGTCAACCACGTCAAAAACCAAAACATTTAATTGGGCGGAGGTAACTTTTTGGCTGGTTCCGGTAACCGGGGGTGAAGTAGCAATGATTTCTCCACTTTGAAACTTAAATTCCGTTTGCGTTCCGTCCTTGCTAGTTATAGTTAAAATGTCGCTTGATGAATTGGCATTAACATATGAAGCCTCTCTTGTCTCCCTAGCTATCGCTTCTAGGGCGCCTCTTACTTCCTGGGTAACTTTGCGGACATTATTGGCATAATGATAATTATTCGAGGTAAAGATGAATACCTCGGATATGCCTATAAACAAGAGGGGGGTTAAGACGACTACCACCACCATTTCTATTAAGGTAAAGCCTTTATTATTTTTGGCAAATATTTTTTTAAATTCCCGAGTAAATTTATGCATTACTATTTTGAAAACCCTTATTTAGTTAATTATAGCAATAAAGAAACAAAGATGAATGTTATTTAAAAACTAAGCAAAAAATGATTAATCATTTAGTCATAATAATTATAATGATCAGCTATATTGTTTTCAAAGATTTAGCTAGCTAAATCAAGCAACGCGTAGGCATATGGATCATTCCAGCCAAGCCAAACATCAATTCTACCCCAATACCAATCATGAGGCTCACAACTCCCGTTGCAGATACCTAATTGTCCGTAAGTGTTCATTCCGCTCGATAAGACACGGCTACCAGTAGTGGTAGCTACCGTATGCCGACCTGCAGTGTTTCCGATTTGAGAAATACCGCTAGCATTTGTAGATTTAGTAAATCCTCCTACTGAGCTGCCAGAAAGCGTGCCCCACCGCCAATACTCATTACTGCCGGCCACCCAGATTTCACCATTGGTTTTAACCACCATCGAACCCCAAACCGATGCAGAAATCTCTTTGGCTCCAGAGAAAGTTGTCCCATCAATAGAATTGATAGGCGATACCCAGGTATTTTTGTATCCGCCACCGGTAGCAATACCAAGCTCCCAATGTTCATTTAGTCCGGTTACCAAGACTGTAGTATCGGTTTTAACAGCCATAGAATGTTCTTGCCCGGCAGATATAGCTGTAATGCCACTAGCAATTACTGTTGTCCAATTTGGTTGTGTTGATGGAGTTACGCCAATAACTAAACTTGCCGCCGTACCAAGCCCGGCCGTGCTCCCAGCCCCCATAACCGAACCATCATTTTTTAAGGCTAAGGAATGCTGAGATCCGGCCGAAATTGCTTTTACATTTGTTAGAGTAGTTTGGGTCCAATATAATTTCTTTCCTCCGACCGTACCGAGCCCTAATTTGCCATTGTCATTTTGCCCCACTACCCAAACTGTCCCGTCCCTTTTTAGAGCCATCGAATGACTTTCACCTGCTGCAATTGCTACAATATTGGTAAGCTGCACCCCTGCTGCAGTAAGAGCTTTGAGGGGTTTTGGTTCCGGGTTCCATGTCCAACCAAACATGGCAGCATCCTCACCGTTACCTAATTGCCCATTTTCATTTCTTCCCCAAGCCCAAACTGTGCCATCAGATTTTAAAGCTAAAACATAGCCGTTACCAACGGAAATGCTAACTACATTGTTAAAGGCATTGCCATCAATATCAGTCTGGATCTGAGTCCAAAAATATTTGCTCTCATCGGTTGTTAAACCTAAGCCTAACGCATCCTCACGCCAGTCATTGTGCCCAGTTGTCCACACCGTCCCATTGTTTTTTAAAACAGCTGAGTGATAGCTGCCAGTGCCAACCGCAATATTGCCTTGAGTTACACAAAACTCCGAATCGCTTTTTCCGGAAATATTATCTGAAATTAAATATGTATATCCAGTAGCCGGAGTCACGGAATTGGAATCGATGTAATTCGTACCAGAACTAGCTGCTGCCAAATTGCTTGTTAGGGTTACTATGCTAGCCGGCACCGCAATTGACCTGGTGATAGTGGCGATATTTGGAGAAGTGTATCTTAAAGTCACGGCGTTCTTAGTAACCCCGATACAATCTAATGTCGGCGGCGGCGTATAGGCATTTACTTTAATTGTAGCCCTGGCTTCGGCATAAGCTGTTTCTCCAGTTACTGACTGTTTAGTAACAATCACTTTTGCTGTAAAAGTACCAACCGAAGAATAAGTACAAGTTTTTGCCGAACCTCCTGCATTTGGAGTAGCGCCGCCGATATCAATGCCGGCATCCGAACGATCACAGTAAAAATACCAGGTTGGACTTCCGATAACATTTTTCTCGCTTCCTGCTAGTATAGAAGCATTGAGATTAACACTATAAGTAGCTGGATTTAACTCGCCCTCAGCCGAGGCTGGACTTATCCCTACACCTATGGAATATGGGTAATTATACCAATTTGTAAGGACTGTCGAACTTTCAACTTTTCCCTTGTCCCATTTTACCGTTACGGTTATTAGTCTTTTGTCAGTCTCGTCGGTACCGTTAATGTTTTTGGTGACGTAAATATACCGCTTAAACTCCTTGCCATCCAAAACAAGTGATTTGCCGTCATCTGCTTCTGTTGCTTGTTTAAAGGCTAGTTCCCATCCCGCGCCATTTGACGAGTCGTAATTTTTGAGCTGGTACCAGCCGTTTTTGCCGGTTTGGTCGTAAAAGTTTTTGTCAAATGGATAGAGATTTTTTTTGTAGTTCGTGTCTCT
>LBWX01000003.1:229396-233123 GCA_000995065.1 candidate division CPR2 bacterium GW2011_GWC2_39_35
AACCATCGCAACCCCCAAAAAGGTAATAGCAAAAACAATCTCCATTAGAGTACTGCCCTTGGACCTAAAGGACATTCTTTTCTTTGCTATGCTCTTTATGATGTTATTTAGGTTTCGCATGTAATATCTTATTTTTAAATCAGTCTTTGATACAACGGACATGATAGCCGTAGCTTGAATTGATTAGATTACGGTTAATAGTACTCATAATAGCCCCGCTTTCCACACTACGATAGTAATAATTGCCCGAGACCAGATCCTTGGTACTCGTCCAATAGTATCCACCTAAGTTAGCAAGAGTAAAATACGTACCCCCGGGGTAACGATAGCCGCCAAGCAGCATATTAAGACCGGATGACCCCCCATTCTTAAGTTTAGTACCAGCCGAACTGCATTCATGCCCATTTCTAGTATCAGAACAAGGCTGCTCCGTATCTTTAAGATTATTTTCCAATATGTACCACTCGGCATCAATAGGGATATGGAAACCGGTTGGGCAAATACCTTGAGCGCGTTCCGCGGTATTACCACTCATTGCCGTGTTCCACAAATATAAGCCGCCATTAGCGGTACAGTTGGCCTCGACATTTCCGTAACAGTACTTCTGATCAATAGTTTGGGCAGAACTACCATCTACCCTAGTTCCTGTATTTATGTTTGTTGCCATCCAAACTTGGCTGCCGATACTTACAACCGGTATACCGACTACTACTGGCACGCTTAACTTTTTTTCGGCGCTCATCCCGCCTATCTTAACAACTACTCTGGCTATATATGTAGTACCCGGATTAGCATAAGTGCAAGTGGCAGTCTGGGTAACAGTGGAAATAGTATTAGGGATTGGGAGAACAGTAGCACAAGTAGCCGCATCATTTTGATCCAGATAAAATTCCCATTCATAACTATCGATGGCCAAGAAACCCGAGCTAGTAGCTGTTGCTGAAAAGGTTACAGGAACAAAAGATCTTGCAGGGCTCTCGCTTATCGTAAAAGAATCAATATTTAATTCCAAGTTACTAAAATAATCCCTCTTAGCAAACATGGTTCCCAAGGTAACGGAGGGTTTGTTGCCCCTGTTGTCTGCTTCTTTGGATCTGACCGTAACCGTTATCTTTGCAAATGGCGTGATGTTGCCGGTAGCCTTCTCGTCCGAAATCTCAAACTTCGTCACTTCCGCAAGATCCGAAGTAAGATTGTGTTCCGGATCACCGCCGACTTTTACTTTGATAGCTCCGGAAGTAGACACGTCGGTACAGTTATTACACCAAATCGACATGTCCACATCATCTTTGGTTCTTAATGTTATCTTATTTCTATCTGCTTCTACGGGATCGCTTTTAGTATATACCGTTAGGCTCTTAGCAGACCTTGTCTCCCTAGCTATCGCTTCTAGGGCGCCTCTTACTTCCTGGGTAACTTTGCGGACATTATTGGCATAATGATAATTATTCGAGGTAAAGATAAACACCTCGGATATGCCCACAAATAAGAGAGGGATTAAGGCAACCACCACCACCATTTCTATTAAGGTAAAGCCTTTGTTATTTTTGAATTTTAATTTCATCTAGTACATCCTGCTAAAATAATATATTTTACTACCATCAGCATAGACGGAATGCAGTCGGTCTGCAGAATCGACCTTAGCCGAAGTCCATATTACTTGTCCATTAGCCAAATTAGTCACTTCTTCTTTCTGCCAGCTTCCATATTTGTTGTTTGCAAAGGTTTTTAGCACACACCAAGTATACAGTCATATACATTACCTGTTTAGAATATTACTCCAACCACAAAATCCCGAAACGCCACCCATTTGACCCTCGACACCTCTTCCTAGCCCCATTACTTTGTCTGTGTTATTGAGTGCGATTGCATGATAAGACCCGGCGATCACAGATTGTGCATTAACCGAACCGGAATCAAACCAGGAAACCTGGTCACTCGCCAAACAAAACATATTGTAACCTGTGGAAAAAATGCTTCCGTCATTTTTTATGGCAAAAGAATTCATTGAGCCTGCCCCTATAGCTTTGGCGCCGGTCAATGTTTGAGTCCATGAATTACGGGAGTTTTTATCTCCGAGACCTAGTTGACCCCAACCATTATTACCAGTTACCCAAACCGCACCGTCATTTTTTAAGGCCATGGAATGAAAACCAATATTACAGCTGATACTTGCGATATTACCTAGCGATGTCTTAGTCCAGCCCCACCTATCACCATTATCACCCAGACCAAGCGCACCATTAAAATTATAACCCACTGACCAAACAGTGCCGTCATTTTTAAGGGCTAAGGAAAAGCCATTACCACCACAAACCGCCTTTGCATCCGTTAGACTTGTTTTTGTCCAAACATCCCTATTTATTTTATCGCCATGCCCTAGTTGACCGTATTGGTTTTGACCTGTTGTCCAAACAGTACCGTCATTCTTAACAACAATAGAATGGCGACTCCCAGCAGCCATAGCTTTGACATCAGTTAATGATTCGGTCCATATAGTAGCCATATTAGACCCTATGCCTAATTGCCCCAAATCATAAGCTCCGGCAACAAATAGTTTATTATCTTCTTTTAAAACCATGGAATGTTTTTCGCCAGCAGATACTGCTTTTGCGTTTGCAATAGCCGTTTGTTTCCATTCATAATAATCATTGGTTGCACCATGACCTAACTGATAATCATCGCCTTGACCTGTTACCCAAAGAGATTTATCAAGCTTTATTGCCAGTGAATGGGATGGTCCAGCGGCTATATATTTAACGACGGGATCAGAAAAAACCGTTACAGGAATCGTTTTGCTAATTTCTGGCGCCCCCCCTTTTATTACTTCTACTTTGGCATTTCCGGTATAGGGCGTGGTATACATGCAGGCGTTAGTGCTGGCAATATTGGAAGGTGTAGTTATGGCTGGGGTACAAGGCGTAGAGTCGGTTTCTTTAAGATAGAATTTAAAAGTATAATCTCCAGATAAGCCAAAAGATGTTGCTGTGGCCGAAAAAACCGGAGCGGTGTTTGTAAACATTGTGCTAGGACTAGCAGCAAAAATTACTTCAAGAGATGGATTAAGCACAATCATAACTCTGGCTTCGGCCTTTGCCACTTCTCCTACAGTTGTGTTTCTTAGGACTATTACTTTGGCTACTTTAGTGCCAACTGTAGAGTAGGAACAAGTGCGATCTTGAGCAGTTGGTGGCGAGACAGTAGTATACGAGAAATCTGCAGTAAAACCAGCTGTATTCACTCCGGCATCATTACGATCACAATAAAAGTACCAGCTATAATCGCCAGTGGTATTTAGTTCGCTCCCCAGCATAATAGAGGCCGTTACCGTAACATTTTTATTCGGCGGACTGTCTATAGGACTGCCGGCGGTTAAATTAACACCTATGGAATATGGGTAATTATACCAATTTGTAAGGATTGTCGAACTTTCAACTTTTCCCTTGTCCCATTTTACCGTTACGGTTACTAGTCTTTTAGATGTCTCGTCTGGAGTTCCGGCGTTCCCATCAGTATCGGCCGTAACTTTAATATACCGCTTAAACTCCTTGCCATCCAAAGAAAGGGTGGTACCGTCATCTGCCTCGGTTGCTTGTTTGAAGGCTAGTTCCCATCCCGCACCATTTGCCGAGTCGTAATTTTTGAGCTGGTACCAGCCGTTTTTGCCGGTTTGGTCGTAAAAGTTTTTGTCAAATGGATAGAGATTTTTTTTGTAGTTCGTGTCTCT
>LBWX01000003.1:233191-271028 GCA_000995065.1 candidate division CPR2 bacterium GW2011_GWC2_39_35
AACCATCGCAACCCCCAAAAAGGTAATAGCAAAAACAATCTCCATTAGAGTACTGCCCTTGGACCTAAAGGACATTCTTTTCTTTGCTATGCTCTTTATATCTTGCCCTCCGATTATCAAAAACAATCGCCAAAAAAGCCTTACCGGCGCTAAATATAGTATAGATTAGTTTAAGGATTTTGATAAGTTTTTTGCAAATCAAAAACGGCCGAATAAGCCGTTCTTAAAACAAATAATTTATTTGGAGCGGGTAACGGGAATCGAACCCGTATCTTCACCTTGGAAGAGTGACATAATAGCCCTTATACGATACCCGCGCGTACGTTATTGTTTTATACTATTTTTAATATATTTCTTAATTGTTCTCTAACTGAACCGCTTTTCAAATAAATCTCTCGAGCTTTTGCATCTTTTTTATTGACGAAACACTCAAAATATATCAACTTGATTGGTAATCTATATGACGTTGATTTAACTTTGCCTTCTTTATGATACTCTACTCGTTTCTTTAAATTTGTAGATTAACCGACATACAGAGCATTGTTATGACATTTGAATACATACACGTAATACATGGTTATTATGGCCACGTCGAACGTGGCTCAAGTCACTTTTAGCTCAAATGTAATCTATCCGACAACTCATTTCTTGTTAAAACAACATGGCGTTAAGCCAAGTTCGACTTGGTCGGGGAGACAGGATTCGAACCTGCGACCTCATGGTCCCAAACCACGCGCGCTACCAACTGCGCCACTCCCCGAAAAATCAGAAACAAGGAACACTAACCAATAAGCATATCAAAAATATAGAAATTCTTTTGATTCTTGATCACTTTTCACTGATCCTTGATATTTACTGCACAATTATATAACAAATTCGCTCAGTGGTCAAATGAAATAGCTTAAATTCCATTTCGAAGCTTTACACATTAAACCAAAAAGACATCCCAATCCGTTCCTTGTAAAATGGTAAATGATGAATAAACCATGATAAGGAGGAATGACCGGGTTCGGTTAGATGTACTTTTAAGAGCTGGCTTAAGTATAACTGATTGTGCCTTAAATTTAGGAGTCAGTAGAATAACAGTGAGTAAGGAGGTAAGTAGAAATGGCGGCAGATATAATTACAATCCGTTTAAAGCCCAAAGAGAAGCTAGGAAACGAAGACTAGAAGCTAACCAGTACCACCGTAAATTTGATGAAAGCAATCCAGAAACTAAAGCAACAATTAAGCTGCTAAAGCTAGGCTGGTCACCAGAACAGATTGTTGGCAGAATAAAGCTGGAAGCAAAGGTAAAACCTTTTTGTGTCGCTACGATTTACAATAATGTGAATCCGAATAAAGGGCTGTCTAAGCTGTTACCAAGAAAACATAACAAATACAGGCGGACTAGGAATTGTAAGATTCGTAAAGGATTAAGAGAGAGTTTAGAATCAAAAAAGTCAATTGATCTAAGACCAGAAATAGTTGATTTAAGGGAAAGGCTCGGTGATTGGGAAGGAGATACGATAATTGGCAGGGAGAAAACAGCCAGAATTTTAACCCATGTTGAAAGAAAGTCCGGGTATCTACTTGCCAATTTGATGCTAAGCGTTACGGCAGAAAAGATCAGCTTCAAATCAATAGAAGCTTTTAAAAAGATCCCGAAACAAAAGAAATACTCCATTACCTATGACAATGGTTCAGAGTTTGCAGACCATGAATGGACAGAAAGACAAGCAAAAATATCAATCTATTTTGCTCATCCTTACCATTCCTGGGAAAGAGGCACTAATGAGAATACTAACGGACTTTTAAGAAGATATTTTCCCAAAGGAACATTATTTAGTAATATTAGTGAAGAACAATTAACAAAAGTGGTTAAATCATTAAACCAAAAGCCAAGGAAAAGACTAGGATACAAGACACCCCATGAGGTCTTCCATGGTGTAAAGCTTCGAACTCTAATCTAGGTAGCTTCGGAGCTCTAGACATTTTTACAATCTCATCCAAATCCTATGCGGCTATAGCTTAGCCAACTTACTTTTTACTAGATACTTTTACTTTTGACTTAGGATTTATTTTTTTCTTGGGATTTGATAAATTAAACTTTTCCTTATTGTTTGCAAGATAATAAATGGCACCAAAAAGAGCTACTAAACCAATATCACCTAATACATATGCTGTTCTTGTTAATTTAACTCCGGCAAGACTAATTAGGATAAAGGTGACGCACTCAAAAAAGAACGAAAAAACGGCCGAATAAAACCACTTTCCCACTGAATCTTCTTCCTTTAAAAAAGTTTCCACAAAAATCCGACCTGGCAAAAAAAGAAAAACAATAAAAAATGCAAAGAAAAATATCTTAACTGTCATTATTCCCTCCAAAAGTGCTAACTTCTAGTTTGTCTAATAAAATGGTTGGGTTTGAACTGTCCGGAATCTGAAAAAATTCAATTCTATTCACGTTCTTCCAATCGTCCTTTAAGTTATCAAATTTATTTATAGGCAAGTGAACCAAATTCCAGTCTTCAAAAAAAGCACTAGCTCTTGTTTCTGCTATTAAGTCCTCGTCGTTATACAGCTTTATTTTCAATGATGTATTTGTATTTCTTGGTTTATAAACCCAAAAATCTAAAAATTGCCAATTATCTAGACCCTTACTATTCAAATTAAAGGAAAAAACTTTTTTAGGCTCCAGCTTTAAAGATTTAGATCCACTTCTAACATTAGTGCTTTCAATAAAATCCGGATCATTATTTTCTTCAAAATCATTAATCGGCTGTTTATGAAAATTGTTTAAATTTACTTCTAATATTCCAGATCCTACTTCTTTACCAACACCCTTGTAGCTTTCATATAGATTTGGAGAAAATCCTTTAATTATAAGAGCCTTGTTAAAATCATTAGCTCTATTAACCGTTTCTTCATTTGCATTTTTTAATAAATCTAAGAGGTCCATCACATAGTCTGAGGTCATACCATTTTTTAAGAAATAGGGATCGCCGGCATAAATCCAATCTGCCTTTTTTACAAAACCACCGTCTGAACTGGCTCTTAAATAATTGGGGAATAAATGAGCAAAGTTGACATATTTATTCCATTCAAGACGTTCGTTTGTAACTACAGTTCCTGAATCCAAATGATTGTTTAATTCTTTTAATGAAACTTGAGCCTCAGCCGGATAAAGCGTACCCGCAGTAATCCTCATATTAGTCCCCCTAATAATTGATAAGAATACCATAATAATTAAGATCGAGATGCTTAAAGAATTCTTATTGCTTAATTTAGAGTCAAAGAAGAAATTAAAACCAAGAATTGCTAAAATCGGTAACGGAAATAATAATTCAAATCGCTCTGCCGGCACTCCAGAATTGAAAAACAAGAAATAAAAAACGGCCAGCACAGCAACCAATATCCAAGAAAAAAGATACATTTCCTTTCTCTCCTTCTTAACCAAAAATAAATAAATTAGTCCCAAAATCTCAAACGGAACTAGTAAATTACTAAAACCAGACGTAAACTGTTTTAATTTAGGCCAAAAAGGAGTCATGGTAGTAAAGGCAGTTAGTGTATAATTTGCATAAGGCGTAAAATTTCCGTTAAAATTGCTGTTAATTAAAAAGAAGAGAAACATGGGGATTCCGACCACAATAATTGGCACAACCAATCTGAAAAAATCTTTCTTTCTAAAAGCTAAAAAAGTTTCCGTCAAAAACAGTATAGCTATAAATAGAATAAACATTTCCCTGTGGCTAAACGCCAGACCAATCACAGTGATAATTGACAAATAGCGGTATCGCTTGCTGTCAGTTAAACTTAATGTTAAAGAAGCCAGTAAAAAAATGATACCGGTAATATTATCGAAAAACTGCTCCCCATACATCACTACCGATAGGGAAAAAAATGAAACGAGATAGCCACTAATAAAGTAAAAGAAACTTTTTTTAAAGACTTTATATACAAAAAAGGAGGTTGATGAACTTAAAAAAACGGCAATGAGGTAGTGCATTATTTTCTGAGCGCTAAAATAATCAACCCCAACAACTTTTTGAAAATATGCTAAATATGTTGAGTAAAAGACCCTTATAGAAAGAATTTCGTCCTGAGACATACTAATAAGATCACGAATGCCAAAATTATTAAAAATCTTAGCTTTAATTATGTAATAAGCCGTATCGTATCCAGTAGAAAGATAGTCTCTTACAAAATATAGATAATAAAAAGGCAATGCCGACAAGATTAAAACAAAAAAGATGATAAGTAATTTTAGTTGATAATCATCTATTATTTTAAATTTATTCTTTAATAGTTTTACAACATTCATTATGCCACTCTAACATTTTTTTTAAGTTTTAAAAAGCCCCCATCTTAAAGGGGGCTTTTTATAAATTTTAAACTTTAGCCGCCAAAAGTAGACGTCCCTGTAGCGCCTTCCCAGCTTGGGCTGTAGATTGTATAACCTCCAGCAGTAATACTCATACTGATTATATAGCGAGTGGAACCATTTGGATCCATTGGATATTGGCTTCCAGCTATATAAGTGTTTGGATAGCTAGTAGCAAGACCGGAAAAAGCAGCAGCATTATTATTAGTAGACAAAGTATACGACGTAGCTGCAGCAAGGCTAGATAATGCCCCGCCGTCTGTCCTATACCTCTCGATTGCATCTCTAATTTGACTCATGTCTGCTGCTCTTCTAGCATCTCTAGCGGCTGGTCCCTGGTTGCCGACTCTTATCATAATAATTCCGGCTAAAGCGGCAATAATAACTACCACCACTATAAGCTCGATAAGGGTGAAACCCTTGTTGTTTAATTTTTTAAGCATTAGCCCTCCATAAAAATTAATTACTTATTAATTGATATACTTATGTTAGTTTAATGAAGCATGAATTGTCAAGCAATAATTAAGAGTTAACAGATAACAGAAAACTGTTAACGCCTTAAGAATTGATTTTTTCTTTTACCTTAACTATAACAGCCCATAAAATTTTACCGACTTCTTCTGCCAAAGCAATCATTGTCTTGTAGTCCTCTTTAGTAATCCAACCTTCTTTAAAACTAAAATTAAGCAAATATTTGGTTTCTTTTAAAGAACCGTAAGAAATAAGCAAGAACTGTTTAAAGCTTCTATCTCCTTGCCTCGCAAATCCTTCAACAATATTTAATGGAACCGATAAGGCGGCACGTCTTAATTGTGATGTTAGTCCGTACAACTCTTCCTTTGGAAAATGCCTAGTAAGCGAATATACTAAATGTGCCAGTTCATCAGATTTTTCTAACAAAATACTGTCTTTCATAGTGTCAACTGTTTCCTGTTATCTGTTAACTTTATCACTACTTCCTATCCTCCCTTCATAGCGTCCATGGCGTCGTAAATCGGCGTTATGATGGAATAATAAACTAAGCCTACTCCTAATCCAACAACGATAATAAGCATCGGCTCTAAGAGCTTAGAAAGATTATTTAAAGAGGTCTCCACTTCTTCCTCATAATACTCGGCAAGTTTTCTGGTTACCTCATCTAAGGCTCCCGTTTTTTCACCAACCGAAATCATCTGGATTATATCTGGTGTAAATCTCTTAGACCCTTTTAGGGCTTCGGATAAGCTCTCGCCATTTTTAATCTTAGACTGAGTTCTTTTGAGCTCCGTTTCGTAATGAACATTACCGATAGATTTTGCCGTTAAGTCAACACATTTTAAGATAGGCAAGCCGCTGCCGATTAGGACTGATAATGTTCTGGAAAACCTAGCCATATAGATTTTTTCCATTATCTGGCCGATGACCGGAATTTTAGTAACTAAATTACTCCAAAAGTTCTGCCCGCTTCTTACATTTTTTATGTAATACAGAAATCCCACGACAGGCATCACTAGTATTGGAATGAAAATAAACCAATATTTAATTGAGAAATCGCTCATGCCTACCAAGATTCTGGTAGTAAAAGGTAGGTCGCCGCCAGCACTCATAATCATACCTTTAAGCCGAGGCACCAAGTAATATACCACGACGCCCCAAGCGCCAAATAAAGCCAGTAAAATCATGGCTGGGTATAAAGCAGCACTTTTGGCTTTCCGCTTCATCGCATAATCTTTTTCCATTTGTCCGGCCACTTTCTTTAGAAATTCATCTAACCGTCCAGCCTCCTCACCTGCAGCAATAAGATTTACAAAAACATCCGAAAACAGATTTGGAAATTGACTTAAGGAAGACGCCAGAGGAGTACCCCCTTCCACATCCTTTGCCACAATTTTAATAACTTGGGCAAAATTTTTGTTCTGCTGTTTTTGGGCAAGCGTAACAAGAGCATCAACTATAGGCAAACCGCTGCTTATCATAATAGAAAGCTCTCTCACAAAGACAACTTTGTCTTTTAAACTTATGGGAGTAAAACGATTTTTGACATTCTCTACCGTTAAAGTCTCGTTTTTTCTATCTACTCCGGTCGTAATTAAGCCGTGGTCCCTAAGGATTGCCACCACCTCGTCTACATTCCTTGCTTCGAGAGCGCCCTCTGACAAGTTGCCCTTTTTGTCTCTAGCTTTATATAAAAATTCCATTTATCCCCTCACTATTTTACTGTCCGAAGAAGCTATTTATATTAATTTCGTCATTCTAAACGTGTCCTCCCACCTCGGAAAGGTTTCAGAATCTCTTCGTAAAACCATTTTTTAGAAGTTACTGGATTCCCGCCTTCGCGGGAATGACAATTCTCAGACATTCTGAATCCTAGGAAAAAGCTACTCTAATGGATTGCTCTTAAACTCATTATACGTTTTATGAACATCTTTTGAACCGGCCTCTTTTTGAATGTTATTCAGATAACTCTCATTGATGTAATATTGAAATTCATGAACTTTTTTCTTTTCCTCGCTTATTCCCTTAAAAATAGGGGGAACCATCAAAAAAGAAATTGCGAGATTAAAAATGATTACTGCCGCTATAATTAGTATGCGTTTTTTTGTATCCATCAGTACCTCCTTGCCTCGATCTCCCAAGTAACGCTAGATAAATCCCCATTCTTTACGATATTTAAGTTAACAAGCTCTAAAGGCCTTTTATTATTCTCAACGCCTTTAGTAAATTTTTCGACTTCACTATTTTGACAATCAAAGCTTCCCTTAAAGATTATAATATCTGCAACATTACCGGCTTGGCTTTTTTCCATTTTGACATTACTCAGACTCAAATTTTTTACAATATTTTGTATATACACTGCAACGTCTTCCGGGCCTTCTTTGGCAGGGATAACCGTCTCCATCGCCTTGTTCCATACGGCAACACTATCCTTATATTTATCGTGGTTTTCTTTTAAACTATTGTAACGCGACTCTGCCGTTTTTGCTTCCCCGTAGTTTTTAATATAGCTATCACTTTCTGCCCTTACCTTATTGTACCCGCCCTCAATTACGAGGTAACCAACAAAGATACTCGCGGCGACTATCGCCACATTTGCAATATTTGCATATTTAGCCGGAATTTTTTCGAGTAATTTATCCATTTTGATACGCCCTATTCTTGTCAAAAGTCGCATTTATTTCAAAATCAACCCTATTTTCTGCATAATTTAAGTTAAAGCTCTTAAGCTCAACATTGCCAAACAAATTAGCGCCATTGTCTTTGGGATAGCGATACTCGTTAATTAAGGCGACGTAATCCTTGGCTATTTCCACCTCGAGACTATTTACATAACCGGTTAAAACAATTTTTTGCTGTCTGTCATCCAAGTTCATGCCTTTTATTATGATACTATTTTTAGGAGTAGAAGCAGCAATATGGCTTAAAAGATTTGACATCCGGATATGTTCCACGGACGAGCGATTAATTATCTCTGTTTTAGCACTGAGATTTCGAATTTCATTTTCAAAATTTCCGTATTCTTTGCTTTTGGCTTCGATTTGGGCAACTTCTGAACTGACTTTCTTATTGCTAATCCCTAGATAGATATAAAGCCCTCCGAGAAGCAAGACAAAAAAGGAGAACGACGCCAACACTAAAATTAAGGGAAACTTGACAGAAATTTTTCGTTCCGGCTTTAGTTCTTCTACATATTCATCTTGGGCAATCAAATTAATAGCCAAACAAACCCTCCACTAAAAATTATATCACATAATGTGACAGGGCAAGACCTGCTGCCAAAGAAAACTTCGGTGCAGCCGGTATTATAACCTCACCGGGCCGATCGCCGCAATCTATCTTTTTCCATGGGTTAGCGAGAACAACCTTTTTTAATAAAATTTGAGATAAATAATCGGTTATCTGCGGCGTTAAAGCAACTCCACCAGAAAGGACAACTTCCTCAAAATCTTGAGCCTTAAATTGCTGTGACTCCATAACACTTCTTAACTCTTTAACAATCGGATCAAGCGACCTTACAATCGCATTATAGATATGCCCATCGAGTTTGCTTTTTTCCAAACCAAACTTCCGTTTTAACAACTCAGCGTTTTCTTTGGTAATATTCAGGCTACCAGCAATATTATTGGTGACTACTACTCCACCTGTTTGAACAACGTGTTCCATTTTAAGATTTCCGTTTATTAAAACCAAAAGTAGAGTGTATTGTGCTCCCCCATGGATAACGACAATATTCTTTTGAGGCTCTCCCAGTATTTTTGCAAGCGCCAATGACTCTGCATCGAAAGCAAGAGGATTCAAGCCTGCCTCTTTCATGACCAACGAGTATTTATTAGAAATATGCCTCGAGACGGCCGCCACAAAAATATCTAAATTCCCATGAATATCCCGACCAAGAACATGCCAATCGCAAACCTGATCGTCTTTTAAATCTGGTATATGGTATTTTAGTTCGTATTTCATGGCAAATTTCAACTCCTCATTTGTCATATATGGAAACTGAAAGATGTCAGAAGAAATTTTGTTGCTGGAAATAGTAGACACAACATTCCGAGTTTTAAGCTGAGTTTGGGAAATAGCCTGCTGTATTAAACCCACAAGTTTTTTGCGGTCAGCATCAGAATCGCTCTCAGCCAAACCAAAGGGAATATTAAATTCCGACAAAGCTACCAAAAAAGGTTTCGGCTTTTTTAAAGCTACTTGAACTATTTTTATTGAGCTGTTTCCAATATCTAAACCAAAGTAATCGTTCAAATAAAAAACCCTCCATTACAATAATAAACAATAAGCGAAGAACAATAAACAGTTTTATCCTTTAGCAGGCTCGCACCCCAAGAAGGGAACGGCCCTGCTTAATACAAAAGACCCCGCTTACAGGGCCTTTTTGTTCTTTGTTTATTGCTTATTCTTTTTGATTACCTTACTGCTTCTTTAAGCTTCTTACCGGCTCTAAACCGAGGCATTTTCATTTCTGGAATGTTTATGTAATCTCCATTTTGAGGATTTCGACCTCTTCTGGCAGCCCTCTTTCCTAAATCGAAAGTTCCAAAACCGGTAATAGCCACTTTCTCACCCTTAGTAACTTTGTCAGTTATAATGGTTGTCATAGTGTCTAAGAAAGAATCTACGTTTTTCTTTGACATGCCGGTTTCTTTTGATAATGCATCTACCAACTGTTGTTTGGTCATTTTTATATCCCCTCTTTAATTAATGTAATGCACTCAAATTATTGCATAAGCTTTTTAGTTGATCAAGAGTTTTTGAATTAAAGATTAAGAAATTATTAAGAAAATTCTCAGATCTCTGAGTCTATATCAACTCTCTTTATAGATTTTGCTTTGCCATCCTTACCTATTTCCATAAGAACCGATTGAAACCAAACCGGACCCTCGGTAGGATTTTCGTGCTTTTTGGGTAGCGCGGTTAAAAATCTTTGAATTACGATTTCTGCTTTAACGCCAAGCGAGGTATTTTGCGGCCCCACCATTCCTACATCGGTAACCGCCGCTGTGCCGCCGGGAAGAACTCTGGCGTCGCAGGTAGGCACATGGGTGTGAGTTCCAATAACCGCCGAAACCTTGCCATCAGCAAATAAACCGAAGGCTACTTTTTCGGAGGTAATGTCGGCATGAAAATCCACAATTTTAATGCTCGCCTGGTCCCCGATTTTCTTTAAAATTTCCTCTAATTTGTAAAAGGGATTATCGAGATAGGCGTTTAGATAACCTTCTAACCCTAAAAGATTAATGATAGCGATGTTGCCAAAGGGATTTTTTATTACTTGCCACCCCCGTCCAGGCGTACCGTCCGGATAGTTTGCCGGACGAATCACCGGCACTTTAGGGTCATCTAGAAGCGGCATAAATTCCGGTTTTTTCCAGATATGATTTCCGGATGTGAAGAAATCGACGCCAGCGGCCATCATCTCTTTCATAGTATCTTCAGTCATGCCATTACCGGTAGTGGAATTCTCGCCGTTTGCAATTACAAAATCTATCTGTTCCTTTTTTACAAGGTCAGGCAATATCTTTACAACGGTTTTTCGCCCAATACGAGCCACAATGTCACCGATAAATAATATCTTCATTATTTTGCGTACTCGATCGCTCGAGTTTCCCTAATTACGTTTACCTTAATCTGGCCCGGATATTTGAGGTCATTCTCAATCTTATCGGCAATATCGCGAGCTAACTTAGTAGCCTCCAAGTCATCCATATTCTCAGGATTTACAATCACCCTAACTTCTCTTCCTGCTTGAATAGCAAAGGATTTTTCAACACCTTCAAAAGCATTTGCAATGGCTTCTAGTTCGCCGAGTCTTTTTACATAATTATCTAGGGAATCCCGTCTTGCGCCCGGCCTGGCACCAGAAATTGCATCTGCCACCTTAACAATGACCGCCTCGATTGTTTTAAACTCAACTTCTTCGTGATGAGCCTCAATGGCGTGCAAAACTGGCTCTGGAAGGCTGAATTTTTTGGCAATGTCTCTCGAGATGATAGCGTGAGTACCCGTAATTTCCTGATCCACAGCCTTACCAATGTCATGAAGGATTCCGGCGACTTTAGCCACTTTAACATCAGCCTTAACTTCTGCCGCAATTGCCGCGGCAATTTTAGAAGTTTCGATGGAGTGACGAAGCACATTCTGCGCGTAAGAAGTTCGATATTTTAGTCTTCCTAAGATTTTGACGATTTCTGGAGACAAACCATTAACTCCAGCTTCATAAACTGCTTGTTCACCGGCTTCTTTGATACTTTTATCAATTTCTTTTTCGCACTTTCCAACCATTTCTTCGATTCTAGATGGATGGATTCGACCATCTTGTAAGAGTTTTTCCAGGGAAAGTTTGGCAACGGCTCGCCTCACCGGGTCAAATCCGGAAATAACAATGGTTTCCGGCGTGTCATCAACGATGATATCGCAGCCGGTAGCCCGCTCTATTGCATGAATATTTCGTCCTTCACGGCCGATAATTCTACCTTTCATTTCATCACTTGGTAAGGCAACCGTAGAAATAGTTGTTTCCGCCGTAAAGTCCTGGGCAATATGCTGAATGGCATAAGCTAAGATTTCTCTAGCCTTAGAATCTGCATCTTCTTTAACTTCTTCCTGAACTTTCCTAATCCAGTTAACCATGTCTTCTTTATAATCTTTTTCTACAAGCTTGAATAATTTTTCTTTGGCCTCTTCTTTGGTGAGTTTTGCCAAACCAACCAAGGTTTCTTCCTGCTTTGTTCTTATAGCCCGGAGCTGGTTTTTGATGTCCTCAATTTCCGCCCGACTTTTTGTAAGCTCTTCTTTTTTCTTATCAAGTTCATCGTACTTGTTCTCCAAATTCTCTTCTTTCGAAGCAAGTCTTTCCTCGAGTTTTAATATCTGGTCTCTTCTTTCTTTTTCTTCTTTTTTAGCCGCTTCCGAAATTTTTAGAGCCTCGTCTTTTGCCTCTAGAACAGTGTCTTTTGCCTTTCTTTTGGCATCTTCAATAAGCTTTGTAGCCTCTGCTTCGGCACCTTTAGCTTCTCTAGTTACTTTAACTTTTCGATAATAATAACCAGAAACCGAGCCAGCTAAAGCGCCCCCAGCTAGAAGCACAATAAGTGTTACTGGGTTCATCTTTACCTCTTTCTTGTCTATTAGATCAGGTCATCCGCTTTTATAAGTAAAAAGCTAGAAATAGGTATTTGATTTTCTATATGAGTAAAAAAGCTTTATAACCTGATCGTCCGGCTTAGCCGGAAAATTAATTACTAAATAATAATATACGTCTCAAATTTATCATTTTTTAGCCCGAAAAGCAAGAATTAAATATTGATATTTGGTTCTCTGTCGTAAAAAGGTAAAATCGGAGTCTTAGAATCATCTTTAAGTTTCTTAAGGCCCTCTTTTAGGAGTTCGCTGGGATCACTAATCCCTTTAATCCCCGCAATTGGCAAATCTAGAGCAAATGATAAGGCATTGGCTATAGATACTGCTACTCGTAATCCGGTAAACGGCCCGGGACCGGAATAAACAATAATTCCTTCTAACTCCTTGGGATTTACCATTTTTGTAACTTCTAAAAACAAATCCGGTCTCTTTGCCGGCTCGAAAAAAATTTCTTTAGTATCGAGGTATTCCCCACCCTTAACAGTTCCGATGAAAGTTTTTTGATTATTTACCACCAAGACTAAGATCATTAGTTGCTCCAATATAATTTTAACAAAATACTTAGACAAAATAAATTTCTAATTGCTCTAATGCCTAACCTGTCTCGCCTTTGGCTTGCCAAGGCGGATCAAATCCCAATGCTTAAATGACCAATTTGTTAAGAGTATTTAGCATTTGTTGTTTTGTTAATTGGTTTTTTATTAGGTTAATTAGGAATTAGGAATTTTCTAATAATTTCCTCACCCTTCTCTCCAACCCCCTCTATCTCTATTTCCCTCTTGTTTTCATCCAGATAGGTAAATTTGATCTCGATTCTTTGCTCCGGTAGTAATTCTTTTAACACCTGAGGCCATTCCACAATTACCACCGTTTTGTCACTTTTGATACTCTCTAAAAATTCCATTTCCGCAATATCTCCGCCACCCAAGCGGTAGAAATCATAATGAAAAACCGTTAGTGAATCACGTCCTTTATAAACTTGTTCTATTGTAAAAGTAGGGCTCGTGACCTCGGCTTCTACCCCCAAACCCAAAGCTAATCCCTTGGAAAAAGTGGTTTTGCCGCCGCCAAGATCGCCCTCAAGAAGAATTATTTCTCCGCCTTTAAGCAGCAGTCCAAGCTTCCGACCAAGGTCAATCGTTTCATTATCGTTTTTAGTTATATATTTTTTCTTCAATGTCGCCCCTGTTTATGTAGGCCAAGTAGCCGCTAGCCAGCACCACTCCTCCTAAGACAAAGAGTATACCTAAATTATCGCCTTTTTTTAAGTCTTTTTCTCCCAGATCATCCTCTGGTTCAGTTGATGCGCCTAAAACTTCGGCTTTTTTAGAAGTACTTTTACTCGAAGTACTAGTTTTTTTAGCCTTCGAGCTAGTGGAGCTAGCAGATGTCTTAGGCTTTGTCTGCTTTGTACTGGTAGTCTTTTTAGATGTCGATGAAACAGCAGCATCTAATGAGGCTTCTTTTTCTGTTACCTCTTCTTTAATATTGATGCTGCCTTTAGTCACTTTTTTAGTCCAAACCCAACTTTCATCGAAAAAAGCAAAACTTAAGCCGCTTTCTGTATCGCCATAGTCCGGGCTTGAACTAATTTCTGATCCGGCAGTATTTCTTAAGATAAGCTCATCACCATCATTATTAAGAGCAATTTTAGTAAGCGAGTTATTTAAAACTAAATAACCGTTTGGGCTAATCTTAGTTTGAGGCTGCATAATAAATTTGTTCACAGAGCCTCTTTTATCCTCCAAACTCCAGCCGCTAATGTCTACTTCAAAGTTATTTGGATTAAATAATTCTACCCACTCATCCTTGCTTTCCGATTCGGTTGATAATGGATCGGGATACACTTCGTTTATTAAAACCTGGCTATCTTGGTTATGATCAGTTGACGTTGTTACGTTTTGCTCTGGAACATTTTCAGTTTCAATCTGAAAATCATTAGCATTATTATCAGTATCAATATTATCCTTTCTAGAAAGGATTTGATCTTTAAGAAGAGGCACAGCAGCTTGAGTCTCAAAGTCCGAAGCCTTCCCAAAACCCACTTTATCCACCACATTTTTGGCTCTGTCATAAAGAACTATAGTATTATCAGACGCCATCGAATTTTTAGTAGAGTATTTTAAACTTTCATAGGCTGACTGAGGATGAGAAATCGTTAAATAATCATCTGGGTTTATAATTTGAGCAGTAAAAGCCGAAACTAAAGTATATTCCGTGCCCGAGGCCGCTTTTTTGGTTAGCCTGAAACCTTCTATGGAAATTGGAGCCAAAGTCGGATTATAAAGAATTACATATTCGTCGTATGCCGATTCGCCGCCAATTCTAATCTCCGAAATTACAAGATGATTTGCCGGCTCGGCACTAGCCATATTAATGGCACCAAATAGCAATAGGAAGGGAAAAATAAGCATTTTTAGCATGATATTAATATAACACATAACAGTGCTATCATTGCAATAGAATTTTGCTTTATATGGACATTTATTTGCATAAATGAACGTAAAACCAGTGATTGATAACCCCGCAGAAAACTGACAAGGTGTCTTAAGAGGGTATAGCTTCTATTTCACACAGCAAAGCTGCGATGAATAGGCCCACAGAGATTAAAAGGAGCCCCTGCGCACCACCTTTTATCACATCATCACGTCTATTTTAAAATGATAAAATTGCTACGATCGTAGAAATTACGTCATCTTAAAGGTCGGCATGAGAAATTTTAGAGCTTTCTGTTAACTGCTATCCGTTTACTGTTAGCTTTAGGGATGCCACCACGCTATCTCCATCTGCAACAACACCTCGCCCTAACCCCTTCCTTAAAGGAGAGGAAAATAAAACCCATTAGCCTATTCGCATATCAGCTCATTAGCCTACAAGACGAGCATTGCGTCGCCGTAGGAATAAAACCGATATGGTTCTTCTACGGCTTTTTTATATGTTTCCATCGTAAACTTTTTTCCGGCAAAAGCCGATACCAGCATGATTAGGGAGGATTTTGGCAAATGAAAATTCGTAATTAAACCATCAACAACCTTAAATTTGTAGCCCGGATAAATAAAGATATCCGTCCACCCAGAACCTAGCTGTACTTCCCAATCAATAACGTCATTCTGAACTTGTTTCAGAATCCTGTCTTGAAATTGGGGGGATCCTGAAATAAATTCAGGATGACGATTTGGAGTGTCATGATGACGGGTTTTATAGGATATCGATTCCAGAACCCTTACTGTTGTGGTGCCAACAGCAATCACCCGCCTCCCCTCTTTTTTTGCCCTACTCACGGCCTCGGCTGTTTCTTTTGAAATGCTAAAGTATTCGGCATGCATTTTATGCTCTTCCACCACATCTGTTTTTACCGGCTGAAAAGTGCCAAGCCCGACATGGAGTGTTACAAACTCGATATCAATCCCCTTTTCCTCCAGTTCTCTAATAAGTCTTTTCGTAAAATGGAGTCCGGCTGTCGGAGCTGCTACCGAACCTTCTTCTCTTGCATAGATGGTTTGGTAATCGATTTTGTCGTGCTCATATGGCGTCTCTCTTTTGATGTATGGCGGCAAAGGCATTTCGCCCACTTTGTGTACCGCCTCCATAAGTTCGCGGCTGCTTAAACTAAAACTAACCTCGAAATCATCGCCGACTTTTTTAACCAGACCACTAAACAAACCGAAATCGAGTTCCTGTTCCTTGCCGCCTCTTACCAAGGCTGTCCAGGTATTTTCGTTTTTAGGACTAACTAAGAGAACTTCAACTGTTTTGCCACTCACACTTTTTCCGTAAAGACGCGCAGGAATAACCTTTGAATCATTAGCCACCAAAAGATCCCCTTCTTTTAAGAGGTCTTTTAACTCATAAAAATAATGGTCTTCTATAGTTTTCTTTTTCCGGTTTAAAACCATGAGTCTCGCGTGATCTCTCGGGATTACCGGCTCTAAGGCGATTTTTTCTTTTGGTAAATTGTAATTAAAGTCTTGGGTAAGCAATATAGATCCTCCTAAATGACTCTTAAGCCCTAATTAATTAAACTCTCGCAAATATCTAATTTCTCTAACCATACTACTCACCTCATTACCTATAATCCAAACTTTTTGTTATTTGGTGCTTGGGATTTATTTAGATCAATTAGGAATCAGGAATTTGGCCTTCATCAATATTTTGACTTTCCCATCCCTTGTCAATCACCCGCACCTGCTATAATATAGTTATAGGGTGGTTATTTATTTTACAGGAAAATTAGATGAAAATCAAAGGTAACGAAATAAAATACTTGCTTGTTTCCTCCGGCCTTATCGCTGAAGACCAACTTAAAGAGGCCGAAAAAGAAGCGTCTGAAGCCGGACAAAGCCTGGACCAGTATTTAGTCTCTAAAAAAATCGTTTCCGAAAGAGAGCTCTTTAAAACTTACGCCAAATATATAAACGTTCCTTATATCGATCTTCGAGACAGAATTGTTTCTAAAAATATTCTTTTTAAACTTCCGGAAAAACATGCCGAAAAATACCAAGCCGTATTCTTTGCCGAAGAAAACGGTATTTTCTTTTTGGCAATGTCGGATCCGGAAGATTTTCAGGCTGTCCAATTCATCGAGAAACAATCCGGCTTTCGAGTAAAAGTTTTTATGGCCACCAGCACCGATGTTTCTTACATTTTAGACCAATACAAAGAAGGTCTTCATTCCGAAATATCTCAAGCTATCGTTGAATCTGAAGAACAAGTCCAAGAATTTAAAGAAGAATTAAAAGATAACGCAACCACGGCACAAATTAATGAAATTGTTAAGGAAGCACCAATCGCCAAAGCTTTAAGCGTTCTCTTGGAATACGCCGTGAAGCAAAGAGCCTCCGATATCCATATCGAACCTAGAGAAAGCACAATCATGGTTCGCTATAGAGTAGACGGAGTTTTAAGAGAAACAATGACTTTGCCTTTGGCTATTCAATCCGCTTTAGTCACGAGGATTAAAATAATCTCAAATCTTAAAATAGACGAGCATCGTATTCCTCAAGATGGGCGCTTTAAAGTAAATATTGGGGACAAAACTATCGCCCTCCGTGTATCTACCCTGCCTGTAATTTACGGCGAAAAAATTGTCATGCGTCTTCTCGACGAATCCTCCAAGCCCCTCAATTTAGAAGAACTTGGATTTAAAGGAAAAGCCTTAGAAATTATAAAAAGAAATTTAGACAAATCTCATGGCATGGTTTTAGTAACCGGACCAACAGGTTCCGGAAAATCAACTACCCTTTACTCCATCTTAAACATTTTAAATACCACCGGAGTAAATATCTCCACCGTAGAAGATCCGATTGAATACCGCATAAACGGCGTTAACCAAACTCAAACAAACACCAAAGCCGGTATGACTTTTGCCTCGGGACTTAGAGCTCTTTTAAGACAAGATCCTGACATCATCATGGTGGGAGAAATCCGAGACACCGAAACCGCCGAAATGGCAATTCATGCTTCCCTTACCGGACATGTTGTTCTTTCAACTCTCCACACCAATAATGCCGCCACTACCCTGCCCCGATTTGCTGACATGGGCGTAGAGGCTTTTTTAATTGCCTCTACTGTTAATACAGTTATTGCCCAAAGGTTAGTACGAACCATCTGCCCGGAATGTAAAGAAAGCTACGAGCCAAATGCCGCCATGATCGAACAAATTCATGACGCCTTTAAGTTAAAAAGTCAAATCATAAATAATCCTAAAGACGAAGAAGATTCTAAGCTCCAAAATCAGGGCGAAAAGAAATTAAGAGGTCCGGCAAATAGCGAGCTTTATCATCGATCTATTTTAGAAAAGATTGCCGAAGACCCCAGTATTTTAAACAGAAAAGCTGATGACGATAACGAAAAAACTACCGCAAAAGAAACAAGGCCAACCGAAACCAAAGAAAAAAACACCGAAAATGCACCCGAAAAGATTGTTCTTTATAGAGGCAAAGGTTGCAGCAAATGCGATCAGGGTTATAAGGGCCGGATGGGCATCTATGAAGTATTGGAAATCGATACAGAAATTGGAGATATGATTATAAACCACAAATCCGCCGAGGATATCGAAGAAGCTGCCACAAAAAGAGGCATGCTTACCATGCAGCAGGACGGATTCTTAAAATCCTTAGAAGGAATTACAACTATAGAAGAAGTATTAAGAGTAACTAAAGAGTAAATTATGCCAAAATTCGAATATCTTGGAAAAGAAAAAAGTGGCCATATGGTTTCAGGAGATCTTGATGCTAAAAACAGAAATGAAGCCGTAAGTCTTTTAATTGAAAAAGGCCTGACACCCATTAAAATAAACGAATGTAAGAGGGGTATCTTTAAATCGAATAGCAAAAGAGAAGGTAGAATTTCCGGTAAAGAAAAAGTTGTCTTTTCCAGACAGCTAGCGATCCTTATAAATTCCGGCCTTCCCCTGGCCCAATCTTTTTCAATTCTCCAGAAACAAACCAGCAACCAAAAGTTTAAAAAAATCATCGAAGAAGTAGGCAAAGATCTGCAAGGTGGTATTTCACTTTCAGACGCTCTATCGAAACACCCAAAAGCTTTTAGCACCATCTTTGTTAACATGGTTAGAGCCGGTGAAATTGGCGGAACCCTCGACCAAACCTTAGAAAGATTAGCGAACCAAATGGAAAAAGATAGAGAAATAATTGCAAAAGTACGAAACGCCATGATGTATCCATCGGTAATTATTGTCGCCATGATTGGTGCTGTTACTTTTTTAATGGTTAAAGTTGTTCCTCAACTTTCGACAATTTTCGAAGATATGGGAGGAGAACTACCTATAAATACTCGCGCCCTAATATTTATCTCCAATGTTTTAAAAAATTATTTGATTTTCGTTATACTCTCTGTTGTCGGCACAATTTATGCTTTAAGACGTCTTGTTAAAACAAATAAAAAATTTAAATTCCATTTTAATGCTTTCCTTCTTAAAGTCCCGCTTATTAAGATGGTTATCATAAAGCTGAACACCGCCCGTTTTGCAAGAACGTTAGGCATGCTTCTAAACTCCGGAATACCGGTTATGGAATCCCTGGAGATTGTGAACAATTCGATTTCCAACGAGGTTTTTTTACGCAAACTAGCAGAAGCAAGAAATGCCGTTAAAAATGGGCAGACGCTTTCCGGAGCCCTCACCCAAACTGCTTTGTTTCCCCCATTGGTTTGCGAAATGATTTCGGTAGGCGAAGAAACCGGCAATCTAGAAGAAATACTCGCCAAACTAGCAGACTTTAACGACAAAGAGCTTGATTCTATTATCTCTAACCTTTCGGCAATTTTAGAGCCGGTAATTATGCTGGCTCTTGGCGGAATTGTCGGATTTATTGTCATTTCCATTCTTCAACCGATCTACACCATGTCGGATCTAGTATAAATCTAAAGAGAAAGTTATGAACCAAAAAGCGCTTAAAAAAAAGTCCAACATCAGCGAAATAATTATCGTGCTCATTGTTTTGTCTACTATTACAGCTCTTGCAACCGGTCTTATTATAAAAAGAAACAATCAGTTAAATAATGACGGTAAACGCAAGGCTTCTATCCTTGAAATTCAAAAAAGTCTCGAGAATTATTATGGCGAAGAAGGCATGTATCCGGCAAATCTCGATATGCTGATTCCAAATTATTTAGAAACTAAGCCCCCAGATATCGGTGATTATCCCTACGAATACATGCCTACAAGCAACAATATTACTTACAAGTTAAAAGTTAAGCTAGAGCGGCCGAACGTGGAAGATGATTACGTTGTTGACGATTCCGGCATGAAATACTATCAAGTTGAATCCAAACAGTAAAATTTATGAAAAAAGATAAAGGTTTTACAATTATAGAGCTTCTGGTCGCTGTTGTTATGGTTTCCCTTATTGCCGTTTCCATAGTGCCTCTTTATATAAACAGCATTAAAGCCACCCGATCTTCTGCTAACAAAGCTAAAGCTACAAATATTGCGGCCGCAAAAATTGAGGAACTAAGAAACAGGGAATTTACCGCCTTAGTTAATAACGAAACTTTCTCGGTTATAGAGCTTGGAGGCAACGGCACAATTATGGTAGAAGATCAAAATTGGGATGGTGTCGGAGGAATCACAACCGCAGAACAAGAACTGAAAAAAATAACAGTAAGGGTTAGTTGGTCTGAAAGCGGGCGAGCTTTAGAAATAAGCCTCCCTACTTATATTGCTCAAAACGGGATAAATAAAAAATGAAAAATAATAAAGGTTATACATTTATAGAAATGCTCATTGTTATTTCGCTTATTGGCGTTGTAATGACCGTAGTATCAAGCCTCTATATTTCTAACATTAACGTTTTTAAGGATACTCTAGAAAAAAGTTCTATTCAGATAAAAAATAAAAGTACCGTAAAAAGAATTAAAGACGACGTTCTCCAAGGAATTAAAATCGAAGAGATTTGGGTAGATGGCGGCACAACCTATACTTCTTCTACCAATCAAATCATTATTAATGTGCCATCCGTTAGTGCTGATGATAACTGGATTTATAGTGGTCCTGATCTTCGAATTGATCACATTGTTTATTGGACCGATGGGAATGGCGACTTGTGGCGCCGAGTTGATGCCACTTATTCTAATCCCACTAAAAGACAATCCGAGACGGCTCATGTAGTAGCAAGGGGAGCCACCTTAACCTTTACTTATAACGAAGCTCCCTCCACCGGAAATACAAAAAAAGTTGATATCGAGCTTCAAATACAAAAAAGCGCCAACGGCGAAAACTATTCTAACACAAATAAAACAAGCGCATTATTAAGGAATAAATAAATGCTAAACAGTAAGCAAAGAACAGTGAACAGAGAACAAAATAATACAAAGGGATCGATTTTAGTTCCGGTTTTGGTATTTATGTTAATTCTGGTTGCTATTGCCACTTCGCTTACTTCTCTTGTCGTAAAAAACATTAAATCAAATCGCTTACTCTTAAATCAAACTCTTTCGCTTCAAGGCTCTGAGGCCGGAATAGAAAAAGCTCTCTGGAATTTAAAAAATGGCATCAATGACCCTGCGATTACGGGCAGCGAGTCCGATTTTTGGGAATATGAAACCACCATAACAAGCGGCGTTGATGAGAAAATTATAACTTCAACCGGATACTCCCCAAATAAAACCGGATACAAAGCCCGAAAAACAATTAGAACCGTTCTAAAAGATTCGCTATACATTAATTCAAGCCTCGCCTTCCAATATGCCGCCCAAATTGGCGATGGCGGACTAACAATGAAAAACTCGTCGACTGTTAAAGGTGCCGTCTACTCCAATGGAGATATAAACGCAAATATCGACACTCTAATAGAAGGAGATGCCTATACGTCAGGAGTCTTTACGGATGCCGTCTGGCCGGCCCTCCAAAACCACAATCCGCCATACGAAAAAAGTGCCGGAAATCCGCCAAATCCCTCTATTCCTCTCCCCGATTTAAGACTAGAATCCTTTAAGGCACTGGGACAAAGCCCAGAAATAAGCGGGGGAGATTACACCGTTCCAACAAAAACAACTGTAGAACTAGGACCTGGCAAAATTAACGGAAATCTAACTTTAGGAAAAGAAGCGACTTTAGAACTTAAAGGTGTTATTTATATCACTGGTAATTTAAACGTTGGCAATGATTGTAAAATCAGGCTTCATCCTACGATGGATGCCGGCACCGCTATCGTAGTTCATGGCACCGTTACAATAGGCAATGGCACTACCGTTTTTAGAAAAGGGCCAGATTACATTATTATCTTTTCCGAAAGCACTAACATAGGATCTCCTGCTATTACTTTAAATACCGCTACAGAAACTGTAACTGATGAAAATGGCGGCGTTTATTATGCTGGGCAAGGTCTTATTAGTGTTCACAACAAAGCTTGGCCTATTGCTGTTTATGGCTATAAGGTAGAGCTAAATAACAGCGCCACACTAGACTACGATAATGGTCTGGCTAATGCTAAATTTAAATCCGGTAAAGGCGCAACCTGGGCCGTCGTCAGCTGGCAAGAAATAAACTAACGCTTGACAACCAATAACGACATTCATTAATATAGAGATAAGTAATAGTACTAACAAAAAATTTTAACGGAGGGTTAAATGAAAAACCTAAGAAAATCCGAAGGCTTTACCCTGATAGAGCTTTTGGTAGTTATTGCCATCATCGGCATCTTAGCCGCTTTTGTGATGGTAGCTGTATCTAGCTCCAAAAAGAAAGCTAGAGATGCTCAAATTAAGTCTGCCTTAGCTCAAGTAAGAACGTCGGCAGAAGATTATTACGACACTAATGGTGATTATGACGGCTTTACCGCAGCAGCCGCACTAACAGCTGATGTTACAGCAGCCGGAAGTACTCTAATAGTCAATGAAAATGATACCGGATATGCTGCTGGCGCTCAGCTTATAAATGTGCCGGCCGATTCTTGGTGTGTCGATTCTACTGGCGTTGCAAAGCTAGAAGTCGGTGTTACATTTGCTGCCCAGACTGCTTGTCCATAAGAAATCTTCAATCTGAAACAACCCCTGTTTTTACGGGGGTTGTTTTGTTTTTTAGTTGCTCAGGTACCCGCGTCCTAAAAAACTGTTTATTGTTTATCAGTTTTTGTTTATTATAAATAAGGAGGGTTAAAAAAATTAAAACGGATCTATTTTATAAAAAACATAAACCTACCATTGGGCTTGATATCGGAGCCACCTCTATTAAAGTTGTCCAGCTAAAAAAAGTTGGGGAAAACGCAAAACTACTTGGCTATTCAAAAATCGGTCTTCCGGGCGGATGCATTTCCGAAGGTATTATTTACGACCCCGAAACCGTAGCAAAATATATCGGTCAGCTAATAAAAGAGCCCAAATATGGCAGAATTAGAGCCGAAAGAGTAAATGCCGCAATTTCGGAATCTTTTATTTTTACGAGGGTCTTAGAGCTTCCTGAGATGAACCGGGATGAATTAGAACAAGCTATTACTTGGGACGCCGAACAATATATTCCCATAAGTCTTACCGACCTTTATATAGATTACCAAGTTTTAGGCCCCACACTAAGCGGTAAAGAGGGGGTTAACGACGTTGTTTTAGTAGCTGTTCCAAGAATGATAGTCGATTCCTTTATAAAAACAATAGAAATCCTTGGACTAGAAGTTGGCGTCTTAGAAACTAATCTTTCTTCAATCGCAAGAGCTGTAATCCCCAAAAAAGATCAAAGCGAAATTATCGCACTTGTCGACGTTGGCGGCGAAAAAACCAATATTGCTATTTTTGATAAAGCCATTAGGATCACGGGGTCGATCCCAAAAGGAGGGGTCGATTTTACCAGAAGCATTTCGGAGAAACTTAAGCTTAACATTCTCGAAGCTGAGGAGTTAAAAAACCACGAGGGATTGCCGGGAAAAAATAACAAGGTTAAAGACGCCATGGAACCTGCAATGCTAGAAATTATAGCGGAGATAAAAAAAGCCATCAATTATTATTTCGAAAAAACAAATGCTAATAAAAAAGCTCAGATTTCCAAAGTTTTAGTCTGCGGCGGCAATGCTTCGGTCCCTGGATTTGTTGAATTTTTGGGCGAACGCACCGGTGTTAAAACCTTGATGGGAAATCCTTGGGCCAATATTTCGGTTTATCCCTTGAAACCGGTACCAAAATTAGAAGCGCCAATGTACACAACCGCCATTGGTCTTGCAATGAAAGGCAATTAAAGATGCTTAGCGTTAATCTCCTGCCACCACAATATAAAAAGGAAGTTGAGTTATCTAAGGATAATAGAAAGAAATTATCAAAGATATTTATAAGTACAGTAATCTTAGTTTTTGTTTTGGCTCTTTCCGGTGGAAGTTACTTGTATTTTAATCAAATTGTAAGGGAAAAAACAGATGCTATTTCGAAATTAGATCCGCAAATTAATGATTTGGGGAAGACTGAAAAAAAGTTTACCTCTCTTCAGGGGCGCATTGAATTGTTAAAGACTCTTGTAAACGATCATTTGTATTGGAATGACCTCTATGAAACGATATATGCCTCCCTGCCAACAGACGTAAAATTTAATCAGATTATCTTAAACTCGGACCTTAAGAAATCACAGCAAATAACAGGGATATCGCCGGACTTAGAAAGAATCGCCACCTTCAGGGAAACTCTCGAAAATAATAACTTCATGAGTGAAGTAAAAATTGAAACGATTAGCTACTCCGACAATACAAATGATAAGGGCTATAGCTTTAAAATTAATTTTAAACTATCTAAAGAAGCTTTTGCCATGCAAAAGGAGGGGAATAGATGACCGCCAGCTCCCTGAATAAGAATTTTAAAAATTTAGCTATCGTAGTTTTAGCTTTTATTTTAATGCTGTCAATTGGCTCGATTTACGTTATTTGGTCCAAAGGAAGTGAAGCAAATAGATTAGAAATGGATTATAAGGAAAAAAATAATCGACTTGCCCATCTAAAGGAAGTGGAGAAGCAATACCAAAGGGAAAGTCAAATCGAACAAAGAGTCTTTGAGGCCCTCCCTACTTCCGAAGAAGCTTCTGAATTCTTACTTGACCTTTCGAACTTTGCCAAAGAGACGGGCGCCACTATAAGCAGCATCAGTTTCCCGCTATCAACAAGTAAAGACGATAAAATAACAAACTACCAAACAAAAATACTATTAACGGCGCCGACAGCCGATCCGATTCATCAAGTTATAAAAAGATTGGAAGCCAACAAACGTCTTCTTGACATCCTCGATACCGACTTAAGAAACGATAGTAAAAATATACAAGCTAACATAACAATTAAAGTGTATTACAAAAATGATGAAAAAAAGCAAAACAACTAAAAAAATAGATATTATTAATATGTTGATGATTAGCTGCCTTCTTTTTGTCCTACTGCTGGCAGCAGAGATTGTCTTCCTTGGATTCTTTAAGAAATCACCCGATCCAGACCCCTTAAATCCGCCTCAAAGTAACAAAAAAGTACTCGATAAACTAGACGAATTCAACTCGCTTGCCAACTGATTAGCCTAGCTGGGTTTTGCCGGCTTTTCAACGCTCCCGGCCGAAGCTTCGTCATTATTTCGCTTGTAAATATAGGGCGATTTTTCTTGAGCATGCCTTGTTTTGTCTAGTAACTGATAGGGCTCTTTAATGAAAGGGAATTCGATGCTTGGAACTTCTCCGGCCGTCATTACCTTAACGGTCCCGATTTTAAAAATAGTATTAATAATCCCCGTCACATCCACCTGAACATCTTCAATATTTTCCAGTCTTGCAAAGGCTAACTTGCGGCTAATTAAGCTATTCTGATCGATATCCAAGATCCGCTCACTGGTTAAAATACCTACGGTAAGGTAATGCATCACCCAAGCGATATAAAAAGTAATAATTGCTGCTAGATACAATATCGAATCTAATAACATGAGCAGTTTTTTGACATCTCCTTCTATTGATACAAATAATGGTAAACTTAAAATAATAGTAGCGAGCGATAAAAGGAAGGCGCTAGAGGCGATATTTGGCCAAATCGCAAACCAATGTTTTCTAAAAATATGCACGATTTTTTCATTTTCTCTCTGATCGGGAAAAGTCTTATCTATCATTTAAGCCACCTAAAATATTCATGGGTTTTGTTAACTTAATGTCAAAGCCCATATCCCAACTCTCACCGAATATGGACATAAAAGAATACAATAAAACGATGCCAATAATTATGGCTACTATTTTGATATAACGATTAGTTGGATCTCCGACAAAGCTATTTCTAATTAGCGTAAGAGATCCCACCACAAAAGAAGCTAAAAGCAGGAAAACGACAAATAAGTAAATGTATAAAAATATAATCATCCTTTAACTATCTTATAATACTGCCGTATAATTTGTCTACTCCCTACTGCCGACCAAAGCTGGATTTTACTCATCTGAGCCTCTATCCCCTCCTGAGAATCATAGTAAGCCGCCCGATCTTTATTCGAATCAAAATAATATAGCTCGGGAACACCTCTCATCGCGGCAATCGCCATAATAGTATTTTCAGCCGTAACTAATAAAGCGTTTCTTAAGATTTTTATAGTTTCATCAGACCATCCTTTTTTATAAGCCGAATCTATAACTTTAGATAAACCGAGCACCGTGTAAGCCGTCTGCTTTATCCAAATTACTTCACCATGATAATCTAAAGTTCCAAAACCGCTTTTATGATCCACCACGGTTGGCCCGGCCGGCGTAAAAAAATATTCAGAGTTAAGAAGTCTCCTTGCAAAACTTAAGGCTTCATCTTCGGCGGGCTCCAGATACATAAATAAAGATGCTTCGTCGGTATGATTTACCCTTAAGGATTTAAAAGTTAAATTTTTATTATCCTCGACCTCATAAAGCGCAAGGGCCGATCCCAAAAGACCATCCTCATTAAAAAACTCATATCTCTTTTGATTCTTATCCCACTTTAAGATTAAATCTTCAATATCCGGAGCCTCTAACTCTAAAACCTCTAAAAAATCTCGGATGAGCCTTAAAGCAGCCGGATAATACACCACGTTTACATCATATGGCGCAATAGGCTGAGACACATATCTATATGCCGATCTGGAATCTCGCCAGTTTCCAGCGTCCCAATACTCATCTTTATTATAGAGCCTCTGGCGCGGCGGCTTCTTTCTAAAAGTAGCTACTTTTTTACTTCGAGCCTCCGAAAGAATAAACTTGGCGACATTTTTAAGCTTCATTTTATTTTCTTTTACAAATTCCGGAGAAACCACCTTTAAGCCCAAAATATAACGCGGTTCAATATCTATCATGTGTCTAGTTATTATCCGAGCATTTGCTTCCAGCATAGCGCTCGCCTCAAGTCTTTCGTGACGAAATTCACCTACAATGTCTTCGTGCCAACCCATGCCTTTTTTAGTAACAAACTTTAAAGCTTGAGCGTACATATAATCAATTATTTCCTGGGGAAAATCCCCTTCCCCAAGATCTGCGGCTTCCATCCAATCTCGTGGAAAAATCGTGCCGTATTCAAAACCGCTAGTTTTATCATAAGTTATCAAGTGCTCAATTTCGGCTTGAGTCCTATCTAAAATGTTACTGATCAGTTCTTGCTTGTCATCAAAAACACCAAGATCAATAATGGGAGCCGTTAAAACCGTTTTGACTTTTCGCCGATAGATTTTATCAGATTCGGCAATAATTAAAACAGGGATATGATCGCGGCCTTCGAGCTTTAAATGAAATCCCCGCCTTCTTTCATCTCTAGAAAGCTTAATATCCTTGGGAAGATTAAAAGTTGAACCATACCAGTGATGGGCATAGCGACGCCTAAAAAAAAGCCTTTTTCGCTCGCTTAATTGCTCCGCGTATATATAATTAGGCTCCAAATCGGGATACTGATTCACCAATTCCTGATAATTTTTTCTCTTTTCATATGCCACTTCCGTAAGACGACGCACTCTTCTTACATTGCGAACTACCGGATCCGGTAAAAAAACATCATTTTTTTTAATTATGAGCTCAACATAAAGCTTGCCGCTTTTTGAATAAACTTTTTCTACACTGAGATCGTCTTTATAAATTCCTGACAAACCCAAAAATAAATGATTGCCCGGACCCACAATCCGGAGCTGGTCCAACGAATCAAAGTCCATGTAGTACGGGCCCTCAATCCAAAGGTTGCTCGCTTCTAATTTCATTACCCCCCCTTAAATTATTAGGCTATGATGAGAGGTAAGGGCCAGGAAACCAGTTTGGTAAGAGGACAAAGATACAACCAATCATAATGCCTACACCTAAACCTCTTAACCATACTGGCATCATTACCCTCGCTCTAACCTATCATCATATTTTTCGGCAAACGAATACGTGCAGCCGCAGAAATTTTGCATATATAATTCCATTTTCATTGCCGCTTCTCGACCTTCTTTAAATCCCGGTCTAAAATCCTCGCTTATAAACTCTACTCCATAACAACAAGCTAATTCATCGCCAATTTTCATAATTAATTCCTGATTTTGATACGGGCTCACCAGAAGAGTTGTCGAAAAAGCCTTAAAGCCTAATTCTTTTGCTTTTTTCGCCGTTTCCTCTAGACGCAAATTATAACAATTAAAACACCGCGTCTTATCGTTACTATTAATTGCTTGAAAATACGATTTTGGCAGATAGTCTCCCACTAGAATCCTTATACCTATAAATTCGGTAGCTTTTATTGCATTTAGAAACCTCAAGTCATATTCGGATTTCGGATGAATATTTGGATTAAAATAGAATGCGGTAACCTCAAATTCTTTTTTTAAAACCTCGCCGGGATACGTAAGACATGGCCCACAGCAGGTATGCAATAAGAGTTTCTTCATAAGAGTTAATTATATTTGACTACGAGACATTTTCAAGAAGAATTATATCTTTTAAAAAGGGTCGAACCCTCCGGACGGAGGGTTCGACCCTTTTTGAGGAATTGGCAGGTGTATTTGTAAGGAATTTCTAAAACCACTCATCTCTCTTAAAAAGCCCGCCTATGTTTTTCACCCAGGAGAAGGTGTCTTCTAAGGATTTTATGATTAGCTGGAGGATGGATTTTTCCTGAGTTGGGGTTACAAATGAAAGGTCGCTGGATTCGGTTAGGTTGCCCCGTTTGTCTTTGGCCCTAATGTGAAAATGATATGTAGTAGAAGGATTTAAGTCTTTGATTATTACCGTGTGACTCGTTGTGTGGTTTTGGTCTTCTGTGGTTTTGTACTCGTATTTACCGGAAATAACGCCTTCGCCGTATTCTATCTGCTTAGTGGATGGTTTATTAGTTACCCAAGTAATTATAACTCCGGCATATTCGTCTTCTGAGCCCATGGGCAAGAGATCAATCTTTATATCTTTTATTTCAGGGCCGGTGGTATCCAGCGGAGTTTTAAATTGGTAAACCTGGCTCTTTGCCTCGTTACCGTGTTTGTCCCTGGCTAAAATCTGGAAATAATACTGGGTATTATCTTCCAGGGAATCGAGGGTCATTTCGTGGGCCTTGCCTTGCTGGGAAGATCCTTTTCTTAATCCTAAAGCCTCATCTTTACCATAAGCTATCTGGGAGTCGGTATTTACGTTAGTCTCCCAAAAAATTGTGGCATCGTAGAAGTTTAGATCCTTTATTTTGATATTAGGAATTTCGGGGCGTAAAACGGCAGTAAACTGGTATTCTTGGGAGACATATTCAATATTATAAGAATCCGTACCTTTAACCCGGTAATAGTAAACCTGACCGGGCGTTAAGTTCTTTAGATCGATAACGTGTTTTAAAGAATGATTGTTATCCCCGGCCGACATAGAGTAGTTTGCGGAAACAAGGCCGTACTCTACCCAAGAGGTGGTGGCAATAGCCGTATCCCAAACTATTCTGGCAGAGGTAGCGGTGATGTTTTCTTCCGCCACTTTAGTGGCATCGGGCGCAATAGTAAACTGGGCGCTGTCAAAGACTCTTGTCTGGAAGGTCTTAAATTCCGTTTCCGACAAAAACTTATCTCCCGTTACAGACCGTATCTTATAGGTATATGTGCGGCCGGGTTTTAGAGCCTTAATTATAACCTGATGATTTTTTACCAAAGACGGCTCGCCGGCTGTTTGAGATGGTTCTTCAGCTTCACCAGACAGTTTCTCCAGCTTATATTCAGCCGAGGAATCGGAATCTATATTAGTATTCCAGCTAACCGTAGCCGTGGTGGTGGTAGTTTCTACCCTGATATCCATAATCGCAAAATCTAAAGTGGAAAATTCGCGCCAAGTTGCCGCCGCTGAGTCATCAATATTGCCTAGAGAGTTTCTGGAAACTATACGATATTCATAAGCTGATCCTTTGTTTAGAGCCTTTATATCAACAGAGTGGTTAGCGGTTGGTTCGGTTCTGTCTTTACCGGCCGCAATTACCGTATTCGTTCCTTTTACCCTATATTCAACCAAAGAATCGGTACTTTGGTCGGTATCCCAGATGATAGTTGCTGAAGAAACACCAATATTTATTGCTTGCGGATTTGATACCGTGGGTTTGGCAATAGCCGGGTTTATAGAAACAGGAGCCAGATAACTAGATTCATTATTCATTGCCTGGCCGCCAACTGCCGGATTAATAACTGTTCCAGTTAAATACTTAAATTCGGTGCCGGCATTATCCACAGCCGTTACGTAATAATAAAATTCTTTATTTGAATCTGCCTCGACAATGCCATCAACATGGTAATTGTCTTCTATACTTGTTTTAGTGGCTATAACCTGGAGGTCTGTTTTAAAAACAGTATCAAAATAGCGATAGACCCGATATTCCTTAAAATCTAAAACACCATTTCTTTTATTCTGATCATCTAAACTTGACAGCATCTGCCAAGTAATAATGTTTCTTAAAAGAGTGTTTTCTATGCCATGAATATCTTTAACTTTTACGTCTTGGGGAGCCTTTGGCTTAGTTACATCCGGAGTTGTGTCCCATCCAAAATGAGGCTGATTTAAGTCAACAGAAGACAAGGTAGAAATAAATGGCACTGGGGTGTCATTGGAAAAAGCGGTGACACGATAATAATAAGCTGTAGCATCGAGTATCTTGGAGGTTTGGCCCTTGGTTAGCGTAAAACTTTGGGAGGCTCCAGCGCCAGAGCGGCTTAAATAAGATTTAGGAACGCCGGAGGCTACATCGGCATTGGAAATATCGTCATCAACATAGTTATAGGTAACGTTTGATTCGTCAAAAGATAAGTTTCCGCCCAAATTAACTGTTACAATTAAAGCTGCTTCATTTAGCCACTGAGTTGATGTTTGACCCTGGGGAGTAATAATCGAACGGTAAATCTTATAGCCAGCTATTCGATAGCTATTGCCGATATCCCCCGTTGGCATTTTTGAACCTTTATAAGTAACGGTATTTTTATGGCCGACTTCCGCATCGGTAATTAAACCAGTTCTAGTAGTTACCGTTACCTCCGTTGGCGCCGTTGGCGTTGAGTTGTTCGGCGTACTTGCTGTTACTGCTCCTGTAAAATAATCCGTGGCATCGCTCGGGTTACCCGCAGAATCAACGGCATAAATCTTGTATTCATAGGTTTCCGCGCCGTTAGAACTAAAATTATAATTATCCGTCGCATTCGTGCTTGTATTGCTAGACCTATAAATATTTGCGGTGATATCTGCAAAAGAACCTTCCGGGGATGGAAAAGTTTTTCTCCTGTAAATTCGGTAATCTGTAGTTCCAGAACCGTTTCCGGATGGCGTTCTTAAAGTGTTTTTTACATCAATGCTAGGCGCCCAGGAAAGATCAATCTGATTGTAGGCCACAGGATCAGCCGAAAGATTGGTTGGAATTGGCGGCGGTGTCGCGTCAACCGTTTTGGCTTTGTTCCAGTTTCTAATACCTGTTGGGTCTAAGAGATTAGATGATGGGATAACGGCTGATTTGTTTCCGGATGGATCAACAGCCACTATCCGATAATGATATGTTGCAAAGTCGTTTAATTTGGTTGAAACCTCGGTTTTAACAATGCCGTCGAAAGCTAAATTGTTAGCGTCATTATCGTAGTAGACCAAAGCCGGTCCACCCTGCATATTTAAATAGCCCACTAATTTATAAACGTTTTGATCCCCCGATGGCTGATCGGCATCATTTTGATTCCGGTAAATTTCGTATCTGGAAATTGTACCCGAACCATCAGAAGCCGCGCCCCAGTTGATCTTTATTTCATATCCTTTATTGGCTACATCGAAGCAGTTGGGAGCCGTACCGTCGCACGCCGTAGATATAACATCTGATGGATCGCTTGGTGCGCTGGTGTCTAACGAGGTTACTTCAACATAATTGCTCCAATCAGAGGTAAGATTCGCCCCATCTTTCGACCGAATACGATAATGATATCTAATACCGTTTTCCAGGCCCGGATCGGTGTAGCTAGTTACATTTCCAAGCTGAAGCGTTACCGCATCAATGTTCCAATCCTGATAATATTTAATTCTTTGGATTTCGTAACCGGCCATCCCGGCTCCGGTTCCGTCGCTCGAAGTATCCCACGCAAAAGAGATAGCTCCCGGATTAGAAGTGTCTACCACCCTAAAATTGTTAACGCCTGTTGGATTTAAATTATCAAACTTGTAGATAAACTCTGTTGGGGTCTCGCTTTCGTTGCCAGCATTGTCATATGACACTACTCTAAAGTAGTATTGGCCATTAATTGCAAGACTTGTCACTTGATTATGATTGTTTCTCGTGGCCTCTGCAATCATAGTTGATGGCACACCGGCGTTTAAATCAAAATAATATTTGTATCCGGCAATGCCCGAAGCATCAAGATTATTATTTTTGTCATTTGCAGTTTGATCCCAGGCAAAATACGGGTTTTGATAAGTCTGCCAATCGGCAGCGATAAGATCGGTCCCAGGGGTTTCAATATCAGGATGCACTTTTAGATTAGAAACATTGGCAGGAGGGGTAATGTCTAGGATAATTTGATCACTTTCATTGACACTTATATTCCCTGCCATATCTTTTGCTCTTACATAAACGGTTTTAGCAGCATCCGCACCTTCCAAATACCAAGCATTAGTAATATCCTGGGAAATCCCGGAAGCAGTTCTTTCCACATAATGCGTCCAGTCGGTACTTTTACTGTTTACGGTTCCGGTACCTGAATATGCCCCCCAATTCGTGCCGTCTTCGGAAAATTGAATTTTAAGATTACCCGATGAGCCGCCCGTATCGTTAAATATTCCGGATGCCGTTAAAGTTCTTGTTGAGGAATTGGCATACGTTGTTCCGAAATTTAGGGAAAAATTAGACACGGTCGGCTGACCTTGTTCTATGTTAAACCGCCCTTCGGTACTAGACCAACCGGAAACCCTTCCGACAGAATCCAAATATCTTACTTTATACTTATAATTTCCAGGACTTAATCCTGTTTGGCTAACACTTAAAACTGCGGGTGAACCGTTATATGAAAAGGCCGAGCCCTCAGCAGTGTGATTTCCGGAAAAAGGATTAGCCAAAGGAACAACTTCAATTTGAGGAGTTAGTGTTGTGCCCCCTTCCACTCCGCTTGCATAAAAACTGGATTTTATTTGAGTTTCGTTAGTCCAGCCGTCCCAGCCTATTACTGTTGTCCCATCGGAACGGTATGCACTGAGCGTACCGGGCGGGTCAAGAAAATTGTACATAAGCTTAAGCTCAAATAATGTCGGTTCTGCATCTGCCCCCGTTCCCGTAAACTGGAGTTTTATTTCTATTCTTCTTGTGGGTGTTAAACTGCTTAGATTTATTTCACCTACGCCTTCATTAGGCCCTACTGATATATTGTCTCCATCAGGTAAGTCCTGCCAAGTACCGGAATAAGTATTAACTGCATTTATCCAGTCATCATTAAAGGTACGGTATTGAACCTTAATAGCTCTTGAAACAGGGATGCTGGTAATGCTTCTTAAAGATGCCCATTTATATTTTTTTCCTTGCCCGGCATCAAAACGAAGACCACCCTCACCAATGGTACCGGAAGCATAAAAAGGATTCAGAACCTGGTATACATAAACTCCGCTTCCACCAGGTCCACCATAACTGCCACTTGTATAGCCTGGCAAAACAGAAGGCGTGCCGGATACAGAAGGAGACTCAATCGTTATTCTGCCTCCGCCACCATGACCGCCGTCACTAGAATTATAGGCCGTTTCGACACCGCCTCCGCCACCATTCGCAGAAATCAAATTAGCATTAGCGATATTGCTTGAGGATTTAATATATATACCTCCGCCACTACCTCCACCACCGGTATTACAAGAGAGGCAATTTGAGGAAGAACCACCACTAGCTAAAATAGTACCATTGTTGATCAGGTTTACCTGATATGCTTTGATTTGAGCCAATCCACCTCCATTACCGCCTACTTGGCCACTACTGCCACCGCTGCCACCCGAACCGTAATCAGGAAAGTCAAAATAAGGACCCCTTAGTACGGGATTCCCAGGTTCACCCCACACAGAGCCATAACCCCCAACACCCCCATAAGCACCACCATTACCGGGGTGATTCAACAAGCCTCTTCCTCCCCCAGGTCCGGAGCCGTCTCCATAAAGACCACCTCCGCCATAACCCTTACCACTCGCATCAACCTTAGAAGTAGCACCATCAATAATAAATTTTCCTAAATTAGAATCATCCCAGGTCATACCGCCTGGTTTAGTACTGGCTACATTGATATCGATGCCCTTTGTCGCATAGCCCGCCATGCCTTGCTGGTGCGTAACATTTCCACCGTTTATTATTTTAAAACTTGTGAAGTTAAAGATTCTTTTCCCCAAGCCATGATTCGTTCCCGTAGAATTGTCAATGGCGTACGGAAGAGTTACTGTAACCCCGTTCTTTAAGTAAGTGCCATCCGGTCTTCTGATGGTTAATATATTATTGTTTAAGAGAAACGAACCATCAGAACCGTCACCAAAATTAATAGACGTTGCCATCTTCACGTCTCCACCAGCCGTAACATCCAGCTGACCGGCCGGATTTTGCGTTGTTGCATCGCCTGTAGTGTTTGAATTATTAAGAAAATGACCCTGATCCGTCCAGCTAACACTATTCGCCCCGGCCTGCACCGGCTTGGGTTTGGGAGTAAAGTTATAGGGAGACAAAAATTGAATCGTCAGAAAAAGAACGGTCGAAAAAACAAAAGCCGAAATCGAAGTATAATGGATGTGTTTTTTGTAAGGAGAGGAAGACATCTTATAATAAGTCTTTTGCTTAGCATAAAGTTTGTAATGAAATTTATAAAAAGTCACGTGCAAAAAATATCGAAGTTCTGCGATTACAAGACGAACAACCATTAAAGAACGAATAATGTTTTTAAGTAAACCCGGCTTATCTAAAATACTATCTTTCTTTTGATATTTCTTACCAACATGCTCTACATATTTAGAAAACCTAAAGAAAAGACGAGCCTCCCGGCTTATCCTCCCCAAAGGGTTAGACCCTTTTTGAAAGGGTCTAACCCTTTTTGGGGCTTTAATCTTTCTAATTTTCTTAAAGATTTTCTTGTTCATTTGTCCTTTGCAAAAATTGGCATGTGGGTTAATTAGAAAATACTATTTCTTAACCAATTGGCCCATTCTAAATACCAAAAATAAGCGGTCTCCCACCTAATACAAGAATAATAAAAAACCACCTATAAAACAAGTGGTAAGCCTTTTATAATACGGTGATTACGGTTGGTTAAATACAACCATCAGAAATATATTCTGGATTTTTAAAACAATTTATCCTGACCACTTCCAGAATGAGGCATATTTAGATGACGATAAGCCGCCGGAGTGGCCTTACGTCCCCTAGGGGTTCGCTCCAGAAATCCAAGCTGCATCAGAAACGGCTCGTAAACTTCTTCGATCGTGTCCCGCTCCTCGGAAGTTGATGCCGCAAGAGTGCCAAGGCCAACGGGACCACCGCTAAATTTATCGATTATAGTAGTTAAAATATTCCGATCGATTTTATCGAGTCCCAATTCATCCACGGCTAGAAGTTCCATGGCTTTTAAGACATCGCTCTCGCCTACCTTGCCATCGCCCTTAACTTCCGCGTAGTCCCGTACCCTCTTTAGAAGTCGGTTGGCAATCCGAGGCGTTTTTCTGGCTCTTTTGGACATTTCCAGAAGCGCTTCCTCATGCACTAAAATATCCAGAATTCTTGCAGATCTTTTTAGAATCTGGGAAATCTCGTGATCCTCGTAATACTCTAACCGATGGATTAAGCCAAAACGATCTCTAAGCGGCGAGGACAGCATCCCGGCCCGAGTTGTGGCTCCTATTACCGTAAATTTAGGTAAGTCAATTCTAATAGACTTTGCCCCGGGTCCTTTACCGATAATAATATCTAAAGCAAAATCCTCCATGGCCGGATATAAGATTTCTTCCACTACCCTGTTAAGACGATGAATTTCGTCTATAAACAAGACATCCCCCTCGGACAGATTGGTTAGAATAGAAGCTAAATCCCCCGCCCGTTCAACGGATGGTCCAGCCGTAATTTTTAAGTTGGCTCCCATCTCTCCGGCAATAATGCCCGCCAAAGTGGTTTTGCCGAGTCCCGGAGGTCCATACAAAAGAATGTGGTCTAAGACTTCTCCCCTTTTTTTATGAGCCTCAAGAGTAATTTCTAAGTTTTCTTTGATGGTTTTTTGACCTATAAAGTCCGAGAACTTTTTAGGCCTTAATCCCACTTCAAATTCTTCTTCCTGCTCTTCTATTAGATTATTATCCGTTATTTCGCGCATAAAATTCCTCTCATCTGTCATTGCGAGGAGGCTTTGCGACGCGACAATCTCTGCCCCAAAAAAATAATGGGATTGCTTCGTCATGAACTACTGTTCTTTCCTCGCAATGACAATTATAAGACGCTATATATCATCATACAAATCTTTCCATTCCGGATTAAATCTATCAATTAACTCCATCTTCTTTTGTCTTGATCCGGCTTTTATCTGTTTTTCTCTTAGAATGGCATTTTCTATATTATCAAATATCTCATAATAGACTAGTTCATTTACATTATACTTTTTAGTAAAACCTTCAACTAGCTTTTCTTTATGTTCCCATAAGCGTTTCTGCAAATTATTAGTTACTCCGATATAAAGGACCATATTTGCTTTGTTGGTCATGATGTAAATGTAGTATTGTTTGCTTTTAATTAAAACCTATTCTGTCATTGAGAGCGCTATCGAAGCAATCTCCTTAGCTTAAAAGCTAGATTGCCGCGCTCCTTAAAGTCGCTCGCAATGACAATACTCTACCCTCTTATTATTTTCAACGCTTCTTTAATTCGATCTTCCGTCCCAATAACACCTCTATCCACTTTCTTAACTGCCTCAGCAGCTTCTTTTGAAGAATATCCGAGAGAAACTAGGGCGTCATAAACATCGTCTTGCTTTCCTGCTCCCACAGATATTTTTTCCAGCTTTCCCGCAAGCTCTAAAACCAATCTTTCCGCCGTTTTTTTACCGATTCCCGGGACGCTTACAATAAGATTTGGGTCACCGGCATCAATCGCTTCTAATAACTTTTCCGAACCTAAAGCCGAAAGAATATTAAGTCCGGCCTTTGGGCCAATTCCGGAAACCCCAATTATCTTTTCAAACAGCGCCAGTTCTTCTTCGGTTTCAAAGCCGTATAATGCCAAAATATCTTCCCTGACCTGGAGATAAGTATGAAGTGAGATTTCTTCGTTTGCTTTAGCTCTACCAAGAACGCCAAACGAAACGGCTAACTTGTATCCGACTCCACCAGAAGTCAAAACCACCAAATAGCCTTCTTTTTTATAGACTACTATTCCGCTCACTAAGCTAATCATTGCAATCCTGTATTTAAACCAACATCGCCCTGATTATAGCAGATTTTTATATAAGAACACAGATAATTAAGGCATGGGATTTACCAGTTATAAAAATAACGGGCTCAATAAGCAGGCTAGACGGGCCAGGAAGAACCATCCTCTTTATCTTTGAAGAAAGGAAAATGTTGAGCATCAATAAGCTTTTATATCATCTAATAAAACAGTGTAATCCGAACTTACACCTAAATTATTAGAAATCCTTAAGTACCTTACAGCATCTTTAATGGTATTTGGTATGCCCAAAATATCCCAAGTATTAGCCGTTGTCGTAAAGTCTTTATTTTGCCAAGTTGAATTGTCCTCACTAAAGGAAACCGCAAATTTGGGAAAAGATAAGCTAATGCGTTCCTAAAAAGAGTTTAAGAGTTTCGGAGATTCAGCTTCATTTTACATACCCTCAGTCTGAATACTATTACTGCATTGCCGTTCTGTCATTTAAACCGGAAGAAATTTCCGGGACAAGAATAGCTGCCGACCAAGTATTTGCAACCGTATCATATTTCTTTAAAGCAAGTTT
>LBWX01000004.1 GCA_000995065.1 candidate division CPR2 bacterium GW2011_GWC2_39_35
GTTAAGGAAGTATTCTTCTTCTTAAAAAAACCCTTGTAGCTCATGTGGTTATTATATAATCTATTCTTTGCTGTTAAAAGAGAGAAATAGTTAAATGCTCACCAGGCCATCGTCATTGCGAGAAGTTCAGACGACGAAGCAATCTCGTTTTGGTTCCAGACAAAGATCGCCATGCTCATTTCATTCGCTAAGGGTGACGGCAGCGAGCAGTTGCAGAAATAGTTCCAAGAAACTTAAAAAGAAAACTCTAAAATGGGTGGCACCCTTTTTAGGGTTAAATCTCTAGCTCTCTCACTTCTTTTTCCGGAACAAGAACTTTTTCTTTTTTATCCGATAATTCTTCGTCCGCTTCTACTTCTAAAGTATCTTTTTCATTCTCTTCTTTAGAAAACTCTAGCGGTTCTTCCACTAAAATTTCGGAGATATCCGTGTCATCTTTTTTCTTCTTACTTTTTTCTGTGGACTCGTCCAATCCTTCTTCTATCTTCAGGGGTTCATCTATATTAAAGAGATCTAGGTCTTCTCTATCTCTGGTATCCCCAGCATCCTCGGTCTCCTCAGGGGTATGAATCACATTCTCAATTGCTCCCCACTCGCTATTGCCGTCTTTAGGAAGAATTAAGGTAACAGAATCGCCCGGCTGAACCTTAAAATACGTAATAGAAGCGAAAAGGATTTTATAAGCCTTACTTTCGGCGAGTACCCGATATTCCCCATCAGCATAAGTAAGCGTTCCTACAACTTTCCTTCTCTCGATAGGACCAATCTGTTTAAACACAAAGCTACCATCGGCATTAACGGTTAGTTTCAAGACATCTCCCTGGATTAGTTTTGATTTCGAAGCATAATTAGCCGGAACAGGATATTTTTTATCATCCGGACCAATCATATGCTCACCGTCAAAAACGCCTTCAATAATCTTGCCGTCCTCCAAAACGTTTAAGTTTTTAGCTTTGGCAGAAATTTTTGAATGAGAACCCGACAAACCACCTGATAATTCAAAAATGATCTGACGCGCGGCCCTAATAGATGTCTCCGCCCCGTCTACAAGTTGGCCGAGTAGCTCAATTTTTTCTTTATTGTTTTCCATCTCCACTTCCCCTTTTTTATTTTTGTTTGATAAACCAAAAATACCATCTTCGGCTAAGACTTGTCAAGCAAGGCATTTTGAGTAAAGTATCTGGTTAGGGTGAGGGCTAGGAAGCCTGTATGGGTAAGAGACAAAGGTAAAGCGGTTTTATAGATTAATACCTCACCCCTAATCCTTCACACAATACCGGCATCCCCACCCTCACCCTCTCACATTCCTTTTTAAAAGCGATTTTCACTTCCCTTAATCTTACTAAATTCTTTTAGAAAATTAGCTTTTATCTCTTTAAAATTCCCATCTTCAATGGACTTTCGAATCCTAGACATGAGTTCTATTAAAAAATGAACGTTGTGCATGGTAGTAAGTCGCATGCCCAAAATTTCATTATTCTTTATAAGATGATGGAGATAACCTTTTGAAAATTTTTGGCAAGCCTTGCAACCACAACCAATTTCTATAGGGTCTTTATCAAACTTATATTTTGCATTTCTCAGATTAATTCTTCCCGTACTTGTCCAGACTGCCCCGTTCCTTGCTATTCTGGTCGGCATGACTGAGTCAAACATATCTACGCCTCTTTCTACCGCCTCCAAAATCCCAATTGGCTCACCAACACCCATTAGATATCTCGGTTTATCTTTAGGAATTAACGGTATAGTTGCATCAACAGCCTCTCTCTGCTTTTCTCTAGATTCTCCAGCATTAGCAACTCCACCAATAGCAAAACCAAACACCGGAAATTGATTTAAATCTTCAAACGATTCTTCCCTTAGATCTTTGTGAGTCCCGCCCTGAATAATAGCAAATAGCGCCCCGGTATTTTTTATTTTTTTAGATTCTTGTTCGTAATATTCCCAAGCTCTCTTAAACCACTTGCTTGTTACATCTACTGCCTTCTCAATTTCTTTTTTGTCAGCTTCAGCCGAGGGACAAAAATCAAGGGGCATCATGATATCCGAGCCTATGGTCAGCTGATAATCAATCACTCCCTCCGGCGTAAAAAAATGCTTTGACCCATCAATATGAGAGGTAAATTCGGCACCATCTTCTTTGATTTTAACCAAATTACCAGGCATGTTTTCCCTATAATCAGTACCCAAAGAAAAAATTTGATAGCCTCCACTATCGGTAAGAATCGGCCCATCCCACTGCATAAAGTTATGAAGTCCGCCAAATTCCTTTAAAACATCCATTCCGGGCCGTAAATACAAATGATATGTGTTGCCAAGGATTATTTCGACCCCAAGCTCACACAAGTCTTCCGGGCTTAAGGTTTTAACCGTACCAAGCGTCCCCACTGGCATAAAAACCGGAGTTTTTATTTGACCATGTGTTGTGGTAATAAGACCCAAACGGGCCTTGGTTGCCTGATCTTCTTTTTTTAGCTCGAATTTAAACATTGAATAATTTTAGCATAATTACTTATAGAATTGAAGGATTAAGGATTAAAGAAACGAATCCTCAAGCCTGGTAAGCTTGCAAACGCCGCTATCTTCCACTAATTTTCTCACCGCTTCCCAAACTTTTTCATGAACTTCTTCTATTGTCCCTTCGCCATCTACAACTACAATATTTGCCATCACATCATTCTTCACTAGATATTCGTAGGCTTTATGGGCCTTATTTACAAACTTATCATTATCATGAATTTCAACTTTATCAGGCCTTGCCTCAAGCCTTTTAAGAGATGTTTTAGTAGACACTCTAATGTATATAATAAGGTCCGGGAGCGGCAGTAAGCGGTGCCAGTTTACCATTGTTTCAAGCGGAATCCCGCTCGCAAGACCAAAAGCGTAAGTTGTTAGCCTTTCTCTATCCGAGATCACAATCGAACCATTTTCTACCTCGGGTAAAATTAGCTTTACCCAATGAATATATCTGTCAGCAATATACATGGTCTGAAATTTTACAGGTTTAATTTCACCATCACCTGGATCAATCTCCTGGACTTGCCTTCCTAGAATTCTTCTGATACGGTTGCCAACTGGACTTTGTTCTGACTTCCAAGGTTCGGAAGTGCTTATCACTTCTCTATCTGGGCACTGCTCTCTCAATCTCTTCGATAAAAGCTCAGCCTGGATAGTCTTGCCAGCACCCTCATTTCCCTCGATTACGATAAATTTTCCATGTCTTCTATAAACCATTGCGTCTCCTTTGTACCAAGATTATAAAGGTAGACTTTAAAAAATAAAAGAATTACTTACAAAAAAACCGCCCTTTTTAAAGTAAAGGACGGTTTTTTAAAAAAGCTAAGATTACTTAAGTTCGACAGTAGCACCGGCAGCTTCTAATTTTTCTTTAGCGCTGTTTGCTTCGTCTTTAGAAGCATTTTCCTTTACGGTCTTTGGAGCAGCATCAACTAGATCTTTAGCTTCTTTAAGACCAAGTGCTGGATTGATTTCTCTTACTGCTTTAATAACAGAAATCTTGTTTCCACCGGCAGCAGTGATAACAACATCAAAGTTGGTTTTTTCTTCTGCAGCTTCAGCTGGAGCAGCACCTGCAGCCGGACCGGCAACAGTAACTGCAGCTGGAGCAGCAGATACGCCGAATTTGTCTTCTAATACTTTTACAAGTTCTGAAAGTTCTAGAACAGACATTCCTTCGATTGTTTTTACCAAATCAGCAAATTTCTTTGGTACTTCTACAGTAGTTTTTTCTTTAGTTTCTTCAGCCATTTTTTTATCTCCTTTTATTGGTTAATGGGTTTATAGGTCGATTGGTTTATGGGTTTTAATTTCCCATTAACCTATTCACCCACCTTATTATTTTTAATTGCATTTAATACATATACGACAGAACGTAAGTTGGCATGCATTACTCCAACAAAGTTTTGTACCGGGGCAGTCATAGATCCGAGCATTCTTGCCAATAGCTCTTCCTTTGAAGGTAAGGTTGCTAAATTCTTAACCTCCGTGGCAGTCAAATTTCTGCCTTCCAGCATTCCACCAAGAATTTCCAGCTTATTATTTTTCTTAGCGTAGTTAAAAACTTCCTTAGCCGCATTAACTTCGTCCGTGTAGCCAAAGGCTACTGCTAGAGGCTTTCCTTCGAAAGCTGATATATCTAAATCATTCATGCCGGCTTCTTTAGCTGCTCTTGAAAGTAAAGTGATCTTAATAACTTTAAAGTCATTGCCACTTTCTTTTAGAGTTTTTCTAACCTCAGCCAATTCGTCCATCTTTAGACCAAGATAGCTCGTTGCCACAAACGATTTTGATTTTTCTAGCTTTTCGGCTAACTCGGAAATCATTGCCTCTTTTTTTTCTTTTGTTACCGCCATGATTTCTCCTCATTATTGGTTAATGGGTTTATGGGTTTCAATTTCCCATTAACCTATTAACCTGTTTATTAAAAAATCTTTGGTTTTTTACCAAAGACATTTTCTCGGCCACTTAAGCCTTTTTACCTCGGCAAGGTTTATCTCTTACGAGTACTTGCTGTCTTTGGCGTATTTTATTTTACTTGTCTAGTTTAGCAAAATTTAAATAAAATGTCAACTATGAATATGGTTAGAAAACGGCACTCTGATGAATTCTACCCATTAACTCATCGGCCCATCAGCCTATTAACCAACTTTATGCTTCTTTATAGGCTTGAAAAACATTCTTCATAAGCATGACTACTGTTACTGGGCCAACGCCGCCAGGAACAGGCGTAATGGCGGAAGCTCTTTTTCGGCCCTCTTTAAAATCAACGTCTCCAACGAGTTTATTTCCTACTTTATTAACCCCAACGTCAATAATAACCGAGCCATCTTTTATCATGTCAGCTCCGATAAGATTAGCCTTTCCGACAGCACTTACTAAAATGTCAGCTCGTTTACAAAAAAATTGCAGATCTTCAGTTCTCTCATGACACACCGTAACCGTAGCACTCCTATTTAAAAGCATATCTGCGACCGGTTTTCCCACAAGGTTACTTTTACCAATAACAACGGCGTGACGCCCTTCGATCGGGATTTCGTAAAAATCCAATATTTCGAGGACTGCAAGCGCTGTTGCCGGATACAAGGCCTCCAGCCCCATAAGCATTTTTCCTAAATTTAAGGCATTTAGGCCATCAACATCCTTTTTAGGAGAAATACTTTGTAAAACTCGGGTCTCGTCAAAATGAGCTGGCAAAGGCAACTGAACTAGCACTCCGGATACTTCTGTGTCATTATTTAAAAGTTCAATTCTAGAAATTACTTCAGTTTCATCGATATCCGAAGCAAATTTAAAAAGTTCAAAATCAATACCAATCGCCTTGGCGGTTTCTTCTTTTATTTTGACATAAGATTCGGAAGCTGGATTTTCACCAACTAAAATAACAGCAAGCTTCGGCTTCGAAGCAAGCCATTTAAGCTCTTTTTTAAGTTTTTCGTAGATAACCTGAGCTACTTTTTGTCCATCAAGAATCATATTTTGAGTTCACCTTGTAACTTTTAAATTATACGCTGACATCGGCCAGTTCGCCGCCAGGGACGGGGTATTTTAGAATCATGTCCTCAACTTCTCTTCTAATCCTTTTTTCCATATTTTCATCATCTGGATTGTTTAAAACCTCCAAAATCCATCTGCCGATTTTTTTCATTTCATCTTCCTTAAGTCCCCTGGTGGTAATTGCTGGTGTTCCAATTCTTACTCCACTAGTTAAAGCCGGTGGTTGGGGATCATTTGGAATAGCATTTTTATTAACTGTAATTCTTACTCTATCAAGAGTATTCTGAACTTCTTTTCCAGTAATTAACTTTTCTCTTAAATCGACGATCATCAAATGATTATCGGTTCCGCCGGTTACCAAACTCATTGCTTCATCTTTTAATAACTCATCTGCGAGTACAGAAGCATTCTTAACCACTTGCTCGCCATATTTCTTAAATTCTGGTTTTAGAGCCTCGCCAAAACAAACAGCTTTTGCAGCAATAATATGCTCTAAGGGTCCTCCTTGAGTTCCCGGAAAAACAGCTTTGTCTATTTTTTTTGCTAATTCTTCCCGGCACAAAATAAAACCACCCCTTGGTCCTCTTAAAGTCTTATGAGTAGTCGAAGTCACGACATCTGCATAAGGCACTGGTGATAGATGAACCCCTGCTGCCACAAGTCCGGCTATATGAGCCATATCAACCATAAAATATGCCCCGACTTTCTTAGCGATTTCCCCAAATTTCTTAAAATCTATGGCTCTGGGATAAGCTGAAGCCCCGGCCAAAATTAGTTTAGGTTTCTCTTTTATAGCTAGCTCTTCGATAGCATCGTAATCCAATAATCCATTTTTAGGATTTACCTTATAAGAGACAATATTGAACCATTTTCCGCTGATATTAACAGGACTACCGTGAGTAAGATGACCGCCTTCTGCTAAATTTAATCCCATAACCGTGTCGCCCGGATCAAGTAGGGCAAAAAAGACGGCTAGATTTGCATTTGCGCCGGAATGAGGCTGTACGTTGGCATGTTCAGCTCCGAATAACTTTTTTACTCTCTCACGAGCCAAATCTTCCACGATGTCAATAAATTCGCAACCGCCATAATACCTGGCGCCCGGCAAACCTTCGGCATACTTATTAGTAAGCACAGAGCCCATTGCTTCCATTACCGCAGCCGAAGTGTAATTTTCAGCAGCAATCAACTCAATATTAAGCCTTTGCCTCTCTTCTTCTTTTTTAATTGCATCAAACACTTCCCTATCAGCGTCTTTTATCATATCCACCCCTTTCTGTCGTTAATTACTGTTATACATATTACCAAATTTTTAACATAAATAAAACCTAAAAGTATAACGGAATGATAAGACGTGAGTTAATAAAAAGATCTCACTTCTGAGATCTTTTTATTTATTGCTTTTTGTTCTTTGTTTCTTGTTAACCGTTTACTTCTATTTATCTAATTATCTAAGCGAATTAATTTCTACCTTAATTCCAGGGCCCATTGTTGGCGCTACAGAAACTGACTTAATAAACTGTCCTTTAGCGGTTGACGGCTTGGCTTTCTGGATAGCATCAAAGAAATGATTAGCGTTCTCAACTAGCTTTGCGTCATCAAAGGATAATTTTCCAATTCCCTGATGAATAATTCCGGTTTTATCCATTCGATACTCTACTCTGCCTGCTTTAGCTTGCTTTACAGTAGAAGCTACATTCATGGTTACGGTTCCGGTTTTTGGATTCGGCATTAGGCCTTTTGGACCAAGAATCTTACCAACTTTTCCAAGCGCACCCATCATATCTGGAGTAGCAATTAGAACATCAAAATCAGTCCAACCCTTAGTAATCTTTTCCACAATGTCCTGGCCGCCCACAACATCTGCACCAGCCTCTTTGGCTTCTTTTTCTTTATCGGGACTAGCAACAACAACTACTTTTTGAACTTTTCCGGTTCCGTTTGGTAAAACTGTCGCTCCTCTTACCATCTGTTCCGGAGATTTTAGATCAACTCCTAAACGAATATGGATCTCTAGAGAGCCGTCAAATTTAGAAGTCGAAACTTTCTTTACAAGCGCTACTGCTTCTGTAATCGGATATTCCTTGCCTGCTTCTACTAACTCGGCAACTTCTCGATATTTTTTCGAGAATTTTTTCTCACTCTTTTTAAGCTTATTCTTTTTAGTCTTAGCTTCAGTTTTTGAAGCTTTTGTTTCTTTCTTTACTGATTCTTCTTTCTTAGCTTTTTCTTTTCCTTGTTCCTTGCTCTTTGTTCCTTGCTCTTTGACTTCTTTTGTTTCTTCTTTGGGAGCAACTTTCTTAGCTGCCTTCTTTTCTTCTGCCATAATTTCTCCTTTGTGGTATTAACGGCCTCACAAGCCTCCCACTTTGTTATTTCACAAATAATCTTTATACTTTAACTATTCTCAAAAGTTCCTAGATTCCCGCCTTCGCGGGAATGACAATTCCCGGACAGGATGCGCTGTAAAGAACTTTTGGATTTTGAATTGCAATTTTGCCTTTTGAATTTTGAACTTTGAATTATTTCTCTATGTCTACACCCATTGACTCGGCAGTGCCGGCTATAACTCTTTTGGCCTGCTCAACGTCGGCGGTATTTAGATCGGGCATTTTCTCAACTGCAATTTGTTTAAGCTGATCTTTGGTTAAAGTTCCTACTTTTTGCTTATTTGGCGTAGCAGAGCCCTTATCGATTCCAAGAGCTTTCCTAATAAGTTCTGCTGCCGGTGGAACTTTAGTAATAAAGGTGAATGTTCTGTCTTCATAAACAGTAACTTCAACCGGAATAATAGTATTGCCCATTTCTCGTGTTCTCTCGTTAAAAGCATTAACGAAATCCATAATATTTAGTCCGTGGGGACCGAGCGCAGTACCAACCGGTGGTGCTGGTGTCGCTTTACCGGCTGCAACTTGTAATTTAATTTTAGTTTTTACTTTCTTAGCCATGATATTTCCTTTATAGATATTAAATTCTTTTTACCTGCAGAGAGTCTAGCTCAACAGGGGTTTCTCGACCGAACATCGAAACCAATACTTTGATTTTTCCTTTTTCCTCATCAATCTCAGAAACGGCACCGTCAAACCCTTTAAATGGTCCGTCAATAATAGTAACCGCATCGCCAGACTCAAGATCAATCTTGTATTTTGGCTCCTCAATACCCATTCTCTTTTGGATATGCTTAATCTCGTCTGCGGATACCGGAACCGGAGTTGTTCCCGCACCAATAAATCCGGTAACCTGAGGCGTGTTTCTTACAACATACCAAGAATCATCAGTTACCGTCATTTCTACAAGCACATAGCCCGGAAAAATTCTTTTTTCGATAACCCTTCTGCGGCCATTTTTAATGGTTATTTGCTTTTCTTTAGGCACAATTACCTGAAAAATTTTATCTTCCATGCCTAAAGATTCAATACGCTGTTTTAGATTTTCGGCAACTCTGTCTTCATACCCGGAATAGGTATGAATAACGTACCAGCCTCTTTGTTGTGGTTGCTGCTTTGCCATATACTCTCCTATTTCAATTTAGTTAAAATAAATGATAATCCTTTTGACAGGCCATAGTCTAAAGCTCCTAAATACGATCCGACCACGAGCGAAAAAAGGATTATAACTATGGTGGCACTCACGGCTTCTTTTCTTGAAGGCCACACTACCTTTGAAAATTCTGTCTTAACTTCGCCTAAGAATTTAAATACCTTCCGAAAAGGTTTAGCGATTAGTTTTAAAATTAGAACTAAAAATTCCATAATTACCTCTAGTTTTTAAGTATTTTAAAAAGCCTTGTCGGCTTTCGAATAAATTGTAGCAAATTTTACCTTTTTAGTCAATAACTTCTTATTTACTGTTGACTCTTTTTTTACTACACTATTACTACCATGAAAAAAATAACAATCGCTGTATTTTCAGTAGCTATTGGAGCTACAATCTTCGTCCCTCTCCAAATCTCCAAATCTCATAAAAAGATTGTTGCTAAAAAAGGCATCGAAAAGGTTCGCCTGGATCAAGTAAACGAACTAAAACTTAAACAGGCCGACAATCTAAAATATCAACCAAAACTTCCTCAGGGTGGTGGCGTCAATTATGATCTCGATGTTTTGGCCGAAACTGCTATTGTTATAGATCCGGAAACTGGCAATGTTTTATATGAGAAAAATTCTAAAGCCTCCCTCCCTCCGGCCAGTATCGCTAAAATATTAACGGCTTTAGTAGCTTCGGAAAATATGGACTTAAACCAAAGATTAAAAGTGTCAGAAAAAGCCGCCGGAATGGAACCGAACAAAATTGTTATGCAAGTTGGAGAGGAAATAAGATTAGAAGATTTGCTTTACGGCTTAATGATGATCTCCGCTAACGATGCAGCGGAAGTAATCGCCGAAAACTATCCCGGAGGCCGACAAGCCTTTATTGATAAACTAAATGGTAAAATAGAAGAGCTGGGACTTAAAGACACCCACTACATGAATCCTTCCGGTCTAGACGAAGATGATTTTTACGCTAGTGCTTTCGACGTAGCCACCATTACCAACTATTGCATCCATAAAAAACCGGAAGTTTTAAAATGGGCCGGCACCTTGAGCTACACTATTCCGGCAACTGAAGGAATAAATAATGCTCATTCCCTTTATCATATAAGCCAGCTAATCGATTCTTATCCATATATGATAGCTTCTAAGCCGGGTTTTACAGATAATGCCGGCCACACCTTAATTGGCGTCGCCGACAGAAGCGGAAAAAAAGTGATCATGGTTTATTTTAATAGCCCCGACGGTATGAACGACGGCAGAAATTTGTTTGAATACGGGTTCGCAAAGCTAGGAGCCTAAGGAAAGAATTAAGAATATCGAATAAGGAATAAAGCATACAAAACGTATTCATACTCTAAATACTATATTTCTAATTCTTAATTCAATACTCTTTGTTTGTTGACTAATAATTTAACCAAATACACTTTAAGTAAGCTCTATTTCACATTGCCTCATTGCTAATTCTGCGCCGGTGCTTGACCTGTTGGAGCCGCCACGCCTGGATTCTGAAAAGCCGGATTGGCTTCGGCTAATATTTGAGTCTTAGCATCCTGAAACTCTTGAACAAAACGCTCTCTGCCGCCTTCACCCTTTTGATCCAATAAGTCTAATTTACTCTCCAGGGAAGACAAGGCTCCCAACTGGTCCTCAAATAATTTTTCGAGCTCTAATTTTCTTCTTTTTTCTGTAAAGTAAAGCTTAATTCCTAAGTGAATAACCAGCGCTAATAAAATTATAGTGGGGAAAAATCCTATTAGTGCCTTCTGGTTGTCGCTAAAAAAATCTTTAACCAAGGCCTGATCGCCTTCTCCTATTTGGTTCTCAGATATCGAAAATTCAGATGGCGGTTTTTGCTCTTCAACCTTAATTGGATCTTCCGGTTGGGCCCCGGTACTCCCCTCGACACTCTGAGACGAACCGAAGCTCTCCCCAGGACCGGAAGGAGGGGTCGCTCCGGTAGATAAAGTTGATGACGGCGGTGTAGCTGCCAAAGATGGAAGCGGCGTCGGAGTGTGAATAATTTTTGGTGTCGGCGTCGGCCCCTGTCCCTCGCCATAGACAGCAATCTCCATCTCATTTTGCTCAATACCTGTAATAACATTCGGACCAAATGTAACCGAAATATTAGATAATGTTATATTTGCGTATCCTGCAAGACGGCCCCTAAAAACCAAGGTTCCAATAAGACCATCACCCGTGAAACCTTGATTTCCAGTAACACCGCAAGTAAGTTTGTTAGGTGTTTGGTTTACCCACATATTACAAAAAGATCCTCCGGCCTCTGGCTGCAGCCCTTCTACAAGTTCAGTTGGAAAATTTATATCAACCGAAACTGCCCCAACCTTTTCGCCATCTGTAGATATTCTCAGTTCAATTTTCATAATCCTGTCAACTTCAACTGCATTCTGCCCATATAAAAAGATCGACTTTGCAGCCAAAGTTTTTACCGGCATAAGCATCAGAAAAACCGGTAGAAAGATGGAAATAGTTTTTAAAAATTTTCGTTTCAACATTAAAATGCCGCTTTAATTTTTATTTCTTTTGAATCTAAATCCTCGAGAAGATTTGTCCCCTTGCCATCATTTGCAAGAACCATACTTTCTTTTTCTACACTGAGCATAGTAGTTGTGAATGATTTAGTTTTAAACTCCACTGTTACAATAGTGCTTTCGCCTTTGAACCCAGGATATGGGCTGCCGCAGGCAATCTTAACAAGCCCCTTATCATTGTCGTATTTCTTTTCCGGATAAAATTTACAAAAAGATTGTCCCGAGTCTATTGATACAACCTCTAAATCCTTAGGGTCGAATTTTAAATTAGCCTGGACGGCATTAACAATGTATCCTCTGGTATCAAGCTTAACCGACACTTTGGCAGATTTTCCTATCCCGCTAACCTCTGACGGTGCCTCGATGATTAAGACTGAAGGGCTTTTAAATGCATTAAACTTATTCCAATCAACTTTTACCTGAGAACTAGGTTTAAGAAACGCAAAATAACCGATTACTATACCCGCAATAGCAACAGATAAAATAATTGTTTTTTTGCCCAATATTTGAGATTTCTTTTTCAATTGCAAACTCTTTATATTTATATTTTATTACTTAGTCAAATTATGTAAAATCTTTTTTACTTTTTTTCTTTTTATAAACACCGCCGCCGCAGAAACAATCCCAACACTGTACAATCCTGCCAAATATTTAGGAAAAACAATAAAAGAAACGGAGGCTGATAAGGGTTGGTTATTCTTCTCGCCATATGTCGCCACTAAAGTTGCCGTATAGCGCCCGGAAAGCAATTTATTATGCTTCCATTCTGTATTCATTTTTCTAATAGATCCCGGCAAGACATTTTCTCCGTTTAAAGGAATTTCATCAACCTTTACCCCTAAAATATTTGTTATTACAATAGTTCCTTTTGGCTTAATATGATTTTGTCCCCGGTTTTTTATCCGAAGCTCTAAGTTGATTGGTGTTTTCTCGGAATACTTCGGTGCGATAAACGATTCTATATGCGCCTTCTCATCCACCGTCCCTGCAACTCGGAGTAAAACCAAAGAAGCAATTCTTGGATTTACGGATGCCCCATTTACTACTTTTGCGCCACCTCCCATACCAACAATAATTGAAGCATAGTGGCCTCCTGGTTCCGCATTCTTAGGAAGATCGATACCAAATTTTATAAAAGCTGTCTTCTTAGGACCAATATTTACGCTTTTCTCATCAATTCTTATCCATTTAGCCAGAGAATATGTAAAGTCAGATTGATCATCATGAAGCTCAACACCCCCATCCTCTCCCGCGGCACTAAAGTCTGCAACTTCTATTTGATATGTTGCTTCCCTGTCTTGCTCATTAACTATCTTTATCGTTTGATCTGATACCGACTGTCCGGGACTACCATAAAGCTCAAACCTGGGCGGGATAACAGTCACAGAAGACGATGAGCCAGTCCCGCCTTCAGCCATTAAAGCGATAGGTAAAAAAAATAAAAATAACATTGTGCTAAACTTTAAGATTTTTAAAAAATTATACTGCTTCACCTTCCTCCTTACCAAATCAAAAATTTTCCCCTGAGGGTTCGGGTACTAAAGGTAATATAAATGAGACTGGTTAATAGGTCAATGGTCTAAGTAGGCCTAATAGCCTAAAAACCTTTACAACCGTTTGCCGAAAATGTTTAATAGAAATAGTATGCAACAAGATGACATTACAAAACAAAAAGAAAAAACAACCGAAGATATGACAAAGCCCCTTACAACCGGAGGGTCTTTTAGCGATCAAAATATCGATTCTAAGATAAATTCCATCGAAGAACAGTTAAAGAAAGCTAAAGACACTTTCGATGAACTGCAAAAGCTTAAAGTAAAGCTGGAAGAAGAAAGAATAAAAAATAAAGACAAATTTAATGAAGAAAAAGAAAAGATCTCTCACGATTTGAGTGATATTCAGGAAGAAAATAAGGTTCTAAAAAAACAAATCAAAGAGTATGAAGATCAAATAGGTTCCCTGAAATCAGTGGTGAACTCCTTAAAAGATGATTTGTCTAAAAGTGCAGATGAGTTCCAATCCAAGGTAATGGATTCTTTAAAAATATTTGAGAAAACCGATATCAGCAAAGATAAAGCTTACGATAAGCACAAAATTTCCGAAACAAAAGCAGACGAAAAAGCTCCGGATGTTAAAGAAAATATGACACCCATTAAATCTAGCGAACAGGAAGAAGCGGAAGATTCCAAGACACTGCAAACTCAAACAAACGCCCCAGACAATATAGTAGCTACAGCTGCAACCGAATCAATTAATGATCTTTCCGCTAATGGCTCGGCAGTCGCTACCGATTCCGAAAGCATCCCAATTAAGCTTAACGCCGCTGAAACAGCCATTGATGCCGCTCCCCAAGACAACGATATTATCGAGGAAGACTTTAGTAAATATGAACAAATAAAAAAAGAGTTAGAAGACTTAGAAAAAGATGATCCTCTAACAAATCAAATATTTGATTCTCCAGCCCTTAAAGATTCTGCTGCCGAGAACCCAGCCCCAAATATCGAAGCCTCTAATCAAACAGAAACACTGCCAACCGGACAAACACAAACTTTCGAGCAAACACCAAACTCCCCTCTTCAACCCGAAATAAGCGCTAGTCCGACACCTAATTCGACAAACCCTTTTCCACCTAATAACCCATCAAATATTCCAAACATAGAAGGCAAAGACGAAAAAAAGAAACCCTTTTTCTTAATTCGTTTATTGCTATTCCCTTTTAAATTATTAGGGTTTGGCAAGAAAAAAGAAGTATCCTCGGCACCAGCTGCCGCACCTGTCACTACTGCTGCCCCAACAACACCTCAAAATACTGAAGCAACCAAAAAAGGACGATTTGGATTTTTAAAGAGAGAAAAAAAAGAGAAAGAAAAAAGCCCGCTTAAAATGGAATCCAAAGGTGGCATGCCTTTTATTAAAACAGCGATCTTATTTCTATTACTTTTCGCTGGCGGCATAACCTACCAAATCTCTAACGCTGATAAAACTAGAGAAACGTATATCGCGCAGGTTAAAGGCATTCATACACAAAACGAAGAGGCAGAAAAAACGGGCGTAAATCCCTTTAAAAAAGAAGATCCGGAGAAACGGTATGTAGAGGCCTTTACCAAGCTTCCTTTCGATAAAACATTATGGCAAGTTTACGAAGACAGAGGTCGTGGCTTTAAAGTCAACTACCCTAAGAACACTAGCTTTAAATTAAACTCCAATGAGAATAATATCGTCTGGTTTTTAAGATATAACGGCTATCTACTCAGTGTCGAAGTGGTTCCTACAGAACTAAGCATGGAAGATTATTGGAATTCTCTAAAATCCAATATCGATTACAAAAAAGAGCCCACAGTCCTTAAAAATAATCCTGCCCTACATTTAAAACTCAACGAACGAATGGACGTTAAGGGCAATTACTACCTGATTAAAAAAGGGAGCTCTATTTATAAAATCTGGTATAAAACCTTTATCCCTGGCGAAGATCCAGATGACGAGAAAAGAGTTAAGGACATGCTCGAATCTTTAGAAATAACAGGCTCTCCTGAAGACAATCAAAAAACAGATGCTACTCAAGCTAAGAAAAAAACTTTGCGCTAAAATTTATTTAAATTATGCTAAACATTTCAAAAGTCATAATTCGCTATCCAATCGAATCACTGCTCGGACTTTCCTTAATTCCCCTACTAGTCATTAGCAGCGATGCCGCTACCTCAAATCTACTTTTAATACCTGCTTTTTTTTCGGTTAGATTGATTTCCGTCTTATATAAAAATAAAAGCGATATACCCCCATTAATTAGTATAGTTGTCTTATGTGCCTTAGCCTATTACTTCACGCTAAAATTACACTGGGTTTGGCCCATTTCTCTCATGCTTTTTTTTGGTATTTTTATTTATCTTAAAAAAAAATTTAGTCCAATTCTAATGAAGGAAAAAAAGGCTTTAAAAATAATTTATCTATCTATTATCTCGTTAACAATTTTTTTGCCGGCTGTTCTCCAGCTTTACCAGAAAACTAACCAAACAAAAGAATTTAACCTACTAGAAAAGAAATTAGATGAGGAAATGTCAACACTTCAAGAAAAGCAGAAAACATCGCTTAACATGGTAAGGCAATTATCTGAAGACGAATATATAAAGTCTAACTTAAATAACAAAAGTGCAGCTGAACTTGCCGCCGTTTTAAGATCCAAGATGCTTGCAAGCAACCTATCATACCTTGTTCTCACCGATCACATTGGGAACGTTAAGATCAGAGCCCATAAACCAGGAGTTGCGGGAGATAACATTTTCGAAAGCTTCCCGGAAACAAAATCAGTATTTGAGGGCAGAACATATGAGGGTATCGAAGAAGGCCTAGAATCCCCCTTGATTATTATCGCTGGCGCCCCAATTTATAACGAAGATAAAATAAACGGAGCAATTTTTACCGGATACTTGCTTAATGACGATTTTGCCAGAAAAGAATCCGTGGCTCTACAAGAAAGCATTGCATTTTATTCGAACCAGAAGCTATATGGATATTCTTCCTCAAACCCAGGCATCAGCTCCGTATTTATCTCCTCTAATATCCGAGGTTATTTAGATACTAATTCTAAAGACGTTATTAAAAAAGAAGCGATACTTGAAAATAAAAATTATTTATTTGCAGCAAAGACCATAAAAAACAACCGTCAAATAACGATTGGAAAAGTCGTTATCATAAGTGAAAATTCCGAAACTAAAATTTTTGCAAAAGATGTCTCCACCTTCGTGGGAATTCTGGTTGCGACAATTATTATTTGGTTTATCAGTAAAAACAAGATCATCTTAAAAAGGAAGAGCAGTTGAAAAAAATCACCTTTTTACTCAAAAATTATAGGTTTTCTTTAAAAATTTCAACCCTAGAATTAGCTTTTTATATCGCTATCATCATTAGCGCATTTTTTTTCTCAAATCAATTTTTAAACAGAGCAAAATATCCCACAAGCAATACAGCTATTAAGCTCCAAATGGAAAATAAAAAACAAGCCACCTCTAATTTATCGTTAATTATGGCAAGAGGCAGTTTTAATATTAACGAAGAAATACCAGTCAAAATCCATATAACCGCCACCGATGGATCAAATATGGCTCAAATAAATCTTAATTACCTCCCTGGAAACATTTCATTTACCAGGATGGACAGAACCAACTCCGTTTGCAGTGATTTAAGAAATATAATTAGCAACAGCGAAAGCGGAACGGTAAGTTTTGAATGTCGCCTGGGAAGCCAAGAAAAAAAGAAAACTTCCGGCTTAGTAGCAACGGCACAATTTATTGCCAAAGGGTCTGGAAATAATATCTTTACCTTTAACGACAAAGACACCTATGTAATATCAGCACAAAACCAAAGAACGAATCTTTCTTACGAAACACCTCTGGGCAATTACATTTATATTTTTTCGGATTCTGGCAAGGAGCCGCTGCTCCCCCCAAAGACCCCCGTGTCCTCTCTAACACATCCCAATCAAGCAACTTGGTATAAAGATCCAAATATAACGTTTGAATGGCTTAGAAGTGATGATATAAAAGAATTTGAGTACTGCTACAATCAGAACAGGCTTAATTGTGAAGCTTGGAAAAAAACAACCGATAGTTCCGTGGCAATCCAGAGCCAAGATGGCAATTGGTATTTCCATGTTCAAGCCGTGAGCGATAAAGGAAAAGGACCCTTAAACACCTTTAAGATTAATATCGACCAAACTCCCCCCGAAGAGATTAAGCCAATCATTGAGTCAAAGAATATAAAATTCAACCGCGAAGATAATGAGTCCGGAATTAAAACCGCAAATATCGTCATCGACGGTCAAAAATTTGAAAACATTGATGACTCCTTTATAATTCCGGAGCTTAAAGCCAAAAATCATCATGTAACCATAGAAATAATCGATAACGCCGGCAATATTCAAAAGAAAACATTTACTTTAACGGCTAATAAATAGACTTCTCTTTAGATTCTTCCTTCTCTTCCAATTTCCGGCTTACAAACCTATCGACTGAGTCATCTATCCTCGTATTTAGGCTTCTAATAAGAAAAATCCACCCTTGCGGCAAGAAATATTTTTTAAATTGCAGCGCTTTTTTCTTAAATCTCTCGAGATCTTTATAATAGAAAAAACCTAAAGCCGCTAAAACCATAGCTCCAAAAAGAAATATCGATAAATAACTGCCACCCTTTTTAGATACTGAATCTTGGCTCAATTCTTTAATTGATTCCACGCCTTTAACTTTCCCATTCTCACTATTTTTATCACCAGTATTTACTATGGATGGCGTTGGCGTGACTAACGACACGGGAAAAGCAGATTGATTAGAAATTATTTTCTCGATCGCACTAGGAGGGTTTTGTCCGCCGCCCACATTTTCACCTATATAAAATCCCTCATTTCTATAAAAGCCTGGATTTGTTGCCAAAGTTTCAAAATTAAAATCGCCGGAATAAGAAACTCCGAAACTTTCCAAGGCCTTTATTCTAAAATGGTATTTATTCTTTCCAAAAACAAGATTTTTAATTGTAATAAGATGATTATTCCCCATTCCCGAGACTGTTGCCGAGTTTTCGTAATTCTCGGATACTCCATATTCTACAGTAGTATCAGTCGGTCTAGATGTTTTCCACCTAATTTCAGCTGAATTTGAAAGGAGATTGATGCTTACATCCAAAATGCTTAGAGTTTCGATTTTAAAATCGCTTGACGATTGGTTTCCGGAAGAATCCCAAGCAAAGAGCTTTACATCATAAACTTTGTTAATTATTAGATCAGACAAAGAGCCTTCATGCCTAGTCTTATAATTACTATCATGTTTTTTGCTTAACGTACTTCCCGGGTAGCCATATTGAAGCTCATACCTTACCTGTTCGTCAGCTTCCCATGAAACTAAGGCATTAACTGTTGGTGCCTCAGACTTAGACGTAAATTTTAAATTTGGCAAGACGGTATCAGCACCCGTTGTAAAAGACCAAGAATAACCTTCTTCGAGTAAATAGTGCGGTTCTAATGCGTGAAGACCCATAATTCCAGAATATCCGCCATTTATCCTAACCGTATAATTGGTAAAAGGCTTTAACTGGCAGTTATTAAAGCTTGTAGCTTCCCTTGCTATCTCAAAACTGAAGCCAGAGCTATAAGTCCTAAAATATTTTATAAATACTGAGTCGCTAGGAGACGTAATGCTTACATTAGCCTTTAAAGTATTTTCATCGATAACTACGCCTGAGTTCGAAAAAGAAACACTGATCCCATTTACCAAATTAACAGGAACGCTTGTGGAATTAACCGAAGGAGAAACGCTGGTGATTTGTAGCTCACCATCAGCCAAAACACTGCTTGGTAATAGAAACAAAGCAATGAGTGAGAATAATCCTATTCTAATAAGTTGGCGTAATAGCATAAATTAATGTCCCCACGTATTGGTCGCTTGGTTGATTTTGATTTACTTCTATAGCATACGTGACATATGCATCGGAGCCAAGATCTTTAGAATCCTTATACATAACCGGATGTGCTGTCGTGCTAACCGGCCCAAATTTTGCCGAGGCACTGGACCAGCCTGCAACCCTGGTATCATTTGTATTAGCGCCTAACCAACCAGAATCTGAGTTTGTGGACCCGGTTGGACTACTCCAAGTAGTCGGCGTATCCCAGCTCCCCGTAAAAGGGTCTATCTTATTAGCCGGATATTGTCCCTGCATATAAGCCTGCATTTTTATATTAACCGTATAGCCATTGGCGGCCGTAGTTTCTACATGAAGCTTTTGGGCGGCATACTCGGGTGATCCGATTTCTAGCTTTCCAAAGGGAACTAAATTATAATCAGTACTTGCCGTAGTTGTAACGCCATTGGTACTGGTTCCCGATGTTACCCCTTCGACCTTAAAAGTGAGTGATGCCGTATCTTGAATATCATATGACACCGTACCCATATCCACCAAGGTCGAGCCTGCATCGCTATAAGTTTTGATGGTAATATTGCAAGTATCATACATAAACCCGGCAATAGTGCAGTCCTCTATTTCAGGATTAATAACCCCATTAAGAGGAATGGTAATACTATCACCCAAATTTTTACTTTCACCACCGCCCGAAATTTTTACTAAACCGCTACCAGCACTACTTGTGCTATAAGTCCAACTACCGTTTGTTAGGCCCGTCATAGTGCCTAACGTCGAGGAGCTAAGGTTTAGATTTGTCGGCTTAGTAGCATCCCCTGCCGCTTTCTCAAACTGAAAGTCTATTTGCTTAATCGTCGCCGTTGTTCCTAAGGTAAATTGAATAGTATGAGTCGAGGCAGTTCTCGGAGTTATAACAGAAAGCGTATCAGACATACTGGTTAAGGGATTATAAGGCGTTAAAGTAGCTTTATAGATGTCTTTGTGAGTGTTTCTGGCATCTTGCCAAACCGCGGTTCCGTTATAAATAGCCGGAATCTTTTGGTCTTGGGAACCGGTAACCACGATAGTCTCTAGTGACTTAGAAATCTGATAAGCATATACATCGGAATTTCCGGAACGAACATCCTCATAAACTATGATATCACTGTAAATTCTTGGATACCTAGGATCAGCGCTTCCAGAGGTAATCTGACTGTTTGAACTTTGAGTTAGGTCATATTTGTGAACACTATAATTACCGGTAGCAGGTGCTTTTTGGTAAACAAGCTGATCACTGTAAATATGAGGGTAATTTTCATTTGCAGAGTTATTTGTTATTTGAGTTTCACTGCTTCCGGCTAAGTTATTCGTGAAAACATCATCATTTCCGTTCCTATTATCATAATAAGCAATTTTTTGATCATAAATGACCGGATTTTTTTGGTTTGAAGAGTCAGTTGATATCTGAGTTTCTTGGCTGGCCTGTAAATCATACATATAGATATCATCGTTTCCATTTCGATTATCCACATACACAATTTTTTGTCCATAAATAGCCGGATATGTTTGGTCTGACAGATTAGTAGTCACCTGAGTTTCGCTGCTGCCGGACAAATCATAAACGTAAATATGAGAATATGTACCGCCCCGATCACATGAATATACGATCTTGTCCCCATCTATGTCGGGATTATATTCATTGGCGCTAGTATTGGTAATTCTCGTCTCAGAACTAGTACCAGTATTATACATGTAAATTTCAGTATTTCCATTCCTAGTATCCTCATACACTATTTTCCCAGCAGAAATTCTTGGTTTTGTTTGATCTGAGGAATCTGTAGTTATTCTAGACTCCACCACTAATAGGTTTGCCAACGAATAACCGAAATTACCAAATAAAAATACAAAAATAGCTAAATAGACGGTTATTTTTTTGGCAAACACACTTTTAACCATTACTTCTATCTTAACCTAAATAAGTTAATTTACCAATCAGAAATACGAGGATTACTAAGTGTTGAGATGGATTTGAAGTATAATATGAATTACGAATGTCAAATGTCAAAATCCAAATGCCAAATCAAATCCTAAATCCAAATGTTAAAAAATATCATTTAGTCATTAAGTCATTTGTCATTCATTTGACATTTGAAATTTGAGCTTTGACATTGCATATACACGCTTCTAGTAGTTCCTATCAACCTCTCCATAAACCAGGGAGGAAATGTTTTTAATAGTACCCTCAACATTAGCCAGATTTGGATTATTGCTTTTGGTCATCACGCACAGAAGATAAGGATTGTCCGGATGATACACTATCCCGCAATCGTGCAATTCACGCTTGGAAAGAATAGCCATATCCCCGCCAACAGGCTGAACCTCAGTAAAAAGACCAAACTTATGTGCAACATCTACTCCTTGAGGAACCCCGGCTACCAACCCTTCCTTAAAATCTACCTGGCTTAATAGATTAAGTGCTTTCTCGGAGAGTTCCCTTCTCAAATAAGTCGCGTTATAAAGCACTCTAAAGAAATACGAAAAATCACCGGCCGTCATATAATCTTGGGTTGATCTATCGGTTGGAGGAGAGAGCTGTAAATCTTTAAATGCCGTATCTAAAACCTGGCGATCTATATTATGCATCAGAGTATTGGTAGAAATATTATCGGAATATTTTATCATTTTCTCTATCAATTCTTCTACCGTATATGTGTTACCGCTTTTTGCAAAATCTTTCGGCTTTATTTCTAGCTCTCCGTTGGTATCCGGTTCGGTTATTGTAATTTTCTTAGATAAAATTCCCGGATCAGACCTCGCCGCATTTAAGTAACCAATCATTATCGGAATTTTGTGCAAACTGGCCGGAAAAAATTTCTCTTCCGGATTGATGTTTACTTGATTGCCCGACTTGATATCCCTAAAAAAAACAGAAGCCGTATTTACATTGCCAGACTCCACCTCTTTATCTACCAATTGTTTAATTTTATTTTCTAAAAGAGTGGGCTAATAAACTTATAACCATTTAAACGAAGGGCTTTTAGATTTGAAGAATTAGTATCGTCTAACAAAATTCCCTTTATTACCCAACCACCAATAAACCCAACAATAAGAACTGCGAAAAATATTGGGAACGGAAATTTGATGGTTTGTCTTGTGCTTTTTGATGATTTCATAACGACTAATAAATTATATCATATTTAGTGGTGTAGTTCTCTCCAAAAATGTCAGGTTTTGATACCCGTCACTTTAAATTATTGCTCGACCTTGTGGAGAGCTACATTAATATACTTCTCCATTTCAGTCGAAGAATAAAAATCTGACATTTTGTTTTAACATTGCTATAGGTACAAACGACTGAAAGCAGTAAAAAGCCTTACGGTGAAACATTGGCCGCTCTTTCTACTTCCTTATAAACTTCCGAAGAAATGCTTTTAATAGTGCTCTCGATTATTGGGGTATCAGATATACTTTTTGTCATTACACAAAGAAAATAAGGCTCTCTCGGATGATAAACAATGCCGCAATCATGCAACTCGTTGTACACGGAATTTGAGCGATCAATATTGCCGCCAAGGCCGTATTTATGCGCCACCGGAACATCTTTAGGAACTCCGGCCACCAGACCTTCTTTATAATCAACTTCGCTTAAAATATTAAGAGCTCTTTCGGATAAGTCCCTTTTTAAATATGTAGCATTGTATAATACCCTAAAGAAATAGGAAAAATCGCTTGCTGAAATATAATCCGCAACTTCACTCGTAGGATAAGGAATCTTTAGGTCTTTAAATGTTTGATCTAATAGATTTTGATCTATGTTATAGGTAAGCGCATACGCAGCGTTATTATCGGAATGCTTAATCATTTTTTCAATTAGCTCTTGGACAGAATATGTTCTGCCATTTTTGGCATAATCTTTTGGCTTAATGCCCTGAACCGAGTTAGTGTCTTCCTCAAAAGACACCATTATCTTTTTGTCTAAAATTTTAGGGTCCGTTCTAGCTAGTTTAAAATAAGCAATCATTACCGGAATTTTATGCAAACTGGCCGGATAGAACTTCTCTTTAGGATTAATGTTTATTTGATTGCCCGACTTGATATCCCTAAAAAAAACAGAAGCCGTATTTACATTGCCAGACTCCACCTCTTTATCTACCAATTGTTTAATTTTATTTTCTAAGGGCTAATAAACTTATACCCCCCAAGCCGAAGAGCTTTTAGGTTGGAAGAATTAGTATCAAAAATTGTCCCCTTAACCAACAATCCGATTGCAAATCCGGCAATAAGGGTAAGAAAAAGTATTAAATATGGGAAATTAGATTTAAATGATTTACTCTTTGCTGATTTCATAGCTGTTTTATTTATTATAACATGACCTGCCAGATAAATTTAATATTATGATACGACTTTCACACTTTAGTCATTGCGAGCGACTGGAAGGAGCGCGGCAATCTCATCTTAAAACCGTATGAGATTGCTTCGTCACAAAGCCTCCTCGCAATGACAGAGCGGATGAGTTTAAATGCGTAAGTCGTGTAAGGGTTAATTCAAAAAAGCCCCCTTTCGAGGGCTTTTTTGAATATAGTACTTATTTTTAGTACTTTGGAGTTGCGTTGTATACCATGTAGCCAGTATATTGGTCAGCTGGCTGATATTGGTTTACTTCTAGAACAAAAGTAATTCTAACGTCAGTTCCACCATTATCTGGAACCGCTGAAGTCATAACAAGATCTGCAGTACCGTCAACCGGAGCCCACTTGTTATCAGCGCCTGCGCCCCAGTTTGGAAGAGTGGAGTCATTTGAGTGAGCGCCAATCCATCCGGAGTCTACGTTCTTGGCAGAACCAGTTGGAGTAGTCCAAACTTCTGGAGCAGTCCAGTCATCAGCCGCCGTATCAAACGGATCAATGAGGTTGCCTGCATACTGGCCGCTCATATCGTCACGCATGGTCATAGTAACGTCGTAACCATTGTTGGCGTTAGTAATAACCTCTAAATCCTGTGCCATATAAACAGGGTCGGCAACGGCTAAGTAACCGAATGGCAAAGTGTTAAAGGTTGAAGTCTGCTCAATAGCATGAGTGTTACCGGTCTGAGCTACGTTAGAAACACCCGTTACGGTAAATCTCATGGATGGATCAACCTTTGCGGTTAAGGTAGTTTGCTCAGTAATAGTGAAGGTAATGGTTGTCTCGTCAATGTCATTAGCACTAGTCATATCAGCAACAGTGTCGGTGTTATAAGTGGTAATTCTTACATAACAAGTACCGGCTGAGCTGTTGGTTGGATTAGGAGAACACCCAGTATTATCAGCATTTATTGGCGGATTGGTGATGTTTTGAATAGTATAAATTGGGTTGTTGGTTGCCACCAAGGCATCACCCGTAGCACTGGTAATAATCACGTTTCCCGTAGCAGCCTGCGTAAGATTGATGGCCCAGTCGCCGGCATCTAATGGGGCAGCCGGAGCAGCAAGGGTAGCAGCAGCTAGGTTAATACTGGTCGGTTTAATGGTAAGGGCAGCGTCTTTTCTAAATTCCATTTTAATACCCTTAACTGTACCGTTGTTAGAAATTTTATAATTGAACTGATAGTTGGAAGCCGTTGCTCCCCTTGGGTCGGATAGCGTAACCTTTGCGTCGTACAAAAGGTTCCAACCGTCAGCAGCCATAGCCGGCATAGCCGTGCCAAGCGCCAAAAGCGTGGAAACTGCGTAGGTTGCGATCTTTTTGAAGCTTTTTAACATTTTTGCTCCTTTGCATTCTTAATGTTATTTGTTTAATAATTTTTATCTTCCACCTTTTAAATTCGGTTGAAGAATTGATTGGAAAAGAAAACACTTTTTTCTTCTCGACTCACCTCCTTTGCTAACTCTTTTAACATATTTTATTTATTTATTAATATTCTTTCAATTGATCCTTCTATTTCAATCAGGATTACCCTGAAGGACTGAAGGACATTTAAAGGCGCTTGAGAATCAAGCTATACTTATGATAATGAACCAAAAAAACCGTGTCAACACCTTTTTTCTATTTTTAAGGCTAAACTGAGCAAAATATTATTTCAAAGGGCTTTTTTACCCTCCTTAAGCTATTCTTAATTTATCACTTCTTTATTGGCTTCGGTTCATTAAAACCTATCAAGACCATCGCCTTAAACTGATTTATCTTTGCAACTCCCCCATCAATTGTAAACTCTCGAGGCTTTTCCTGGCCAACATCTATTATTAAAGTACCCTTTTCGAGCTTGGTAAATAATGGCGTATGTCCTGGAAGTACCGCAAAATTGCCGTTTGTTCCCGGAGCAATGATCGACTTTGCTTTCCCCTCATACAAAACATTATCCATGTTTACAACTACAACATCGATCTCTTCGGGAATCTTAGTTTTATCTAGAGATGGTTTTTGAGGCTTAGTAGTATCTTTAGTTGTTTCTTCCTTCTTATCCAATTCAATCCTTAATTAATGTATCTATTAATATATTTAGGATTATTTAAATACCAAATGACAAAATCCAAATGTCAAATGAATGTCAAATGACTTAATTTCAAATGCTTTAAACATTTAGTCATTAGGATTTTATTTGTAATTTGACATTTGAGCTTTGACATTAACGCGCCTTACATATTAGTTATCTTATAATTCATTATCTTTGAGCTTTTATTATTTTCCTTGTTTCATCTTTCGCCAGCTGTCTTCCACAGTGGCAATATTACCGGCCATATAGAACGGCTCATCCGAATACTCATCAAATTCCCCTTTTAGGATGCGGTCAACGCCGTCTACCGTCTCTTCCACCGTTACATAGACTCCCGGCACATTTGTAAACTTTTCTGCCGTAAAGAAAGGCTGAGATAGAAATTTAAGGATCTTCTTGGCCCTGGATACAGTCACCTTCTCTACTTCTGAAAGCTCGTCTTCACCCAGGATTGCAATAATGTTTTGCAAAGAATGATACCGCTCAAGAAGCTTTAGGGTTGCTTTTAAGGTTTTATGATGCTTGTCGCCCAAAATACTAGCATCCAAGGTAGAACTTGAGGCCAAAGCATCCATAGCGGGATAGATTTTTTGCTGAGCGATTTTTCTGGACAATACCACCACAGAATCAAGATGGGAAAAGATCGCCTGAATCGCCGGATCAGAAAAGTCATCCGCCGGCACGTAAATCGCTTGAACCGAGGTAATAGATCCGACATCAGTAGACACAATTCTCTCCTGTACCTCGCCAATTTCCGAAGCCAAGGTAGACTGATAACCCGTTTCTGATGGAATTCTCCCAAGCACAGTAGACACTTCCATTCCAGCCTGGATAAATCGGAAAATGTTATCAATGAATAGAAGAATGTCATTTTTCTTCCAATCCCTTAAATATTCAGCAATGGTAATGCCGGTTAGAGGAGTTCTAAAACGCATAGCCGGCGATTCGTTCATCTGGCCCAGCACAATAGCCACGTTTGGTAAAACATCGGTATCCCTTAAAGCTAAATAAAGCTCGTTACCCTCTCTGGTACGCTCCCCCACACCGCAAAAAACAGAGTTATTACCGTGCTTCATAGTAGTATTGTGGATAATTTCTGTAACTAGCTGAGTTTTTCCAACACCGGCACCGCCGAAGAAGCCTGTTTTGCCGCCTTTTATAAAAGGCGTTAAGAAGTCTAGAGCTTTAATTCCGGTTTCGATAATGGTGTCAGCCGTACTTACTTGAACAAAATTTGGGCTTGGCTTATAAATTGGGTGGATCTCCTCCGTGTGTATTGGGCCGCAATCATCAACAGGAGCGCCAAAAATATTAACGATCCGGCCAAGAAGCTCGGGTCCAACCGGAACATGAAGAACATCGCCCGTATCTTCCACCTCTAATCCAACCTTTAGGCCGGTAGAATGCCCCATAGCAATAGACCTTACCGTATGATTTGGCAAATGTTCGAAAACCTCTAGGATTAATCTTTGATCTTTTTCGTTTATTATCAGGGCATTATGAATTTCAGGTAGCTCGCCTGGAAAATGAACATCCACCACTGCTCCATGGATCCCGACAACCTTACCTATTCTTTTATGTTGCTCTTGAATTTTTTGTTCTGTCATGAATGTTTATATTCCCCTTATATAGCTTTATTCTAAATTAAAATCCAAATGTCAAAGCTCAAATGCCAAATGAATGTCAAATGACTAATGACCAATTGCCCAATTATTAATTTTTTGACATTTAGTCATTAGGATTTCATTTGTAATTTGACATTTAGATTTTGACATTATCGATTTCCTTATCCTTACATTTTTGACTTGCAATTTTGCCTTTTGAATTTTGAATTATGAATTTGTCTTTACCAAAGAGCGCTTCCTGCAAAAACTTCGCTGATTTTTTTATCAATCATTTTTCGTCTTTGCTTATTATACTCATGATCGAGGTCCTCTAACATGGTTTTAGCATTCTCGGAAGCTGTCTGCATTCCCACCATCTGGGCTGAAAACTGAGACAATCTTGAGTCTAAAATTTGCTGCTGAAAAGCTGCGGCCCTCAGCTTTGAGGAGACATCCATAATGAGCTCTTCTATTGACGGCTCAAACAAAAACTTCACTTTTTCTTCTTCCGGAACATTTGCCTCTTCTCCCTCTTTGCTTTCGGTTGGCGGCGTTACAAGAAGAGTCTCTACCACATCTCTCGTTATGGTATTTATATATCTAGAGTAAACCATAAGGATCTTATCGTAATGCGAAAATACGCCGGCAAGCCGCAAAAGATCGGCCGCTGAAAAATTATCGGGTATATTATATGGGTAAAATTTAAAATTATACTTCTTATTCATTAGATAATGCTCTTGGCCCTTTTTACCTACCATAAAAATATCAGCATTTTGATTTTCTCTTAAAATATGTGTCTCCAGAGCTTTAAAAATTTCACTGTTATAAGATCCGCACAAGCCCTGATTCGAAGTAATGATAATTAAAGCTTCTTTACTTTCCTTCTTCTCTTCCTTGTGTCTTTTCTTAAAAGCTCTTTTTTCCGCTCTTTCTAACTCTTCCTTGTAAAGAATCTCTCGGTAAAGTTTTAGCTCTCTTAAAATTTGAGTCGCCTCATCGACAAACCTTTTACTTTGAAGCACCTGATTTCTTAAAGACATCATTCGCATAGCGCCAATTTGCTGTAAAGCAGTTGTAAAATCACCTACTGATCTTACAACTCCAATTTGTTCTTTAACTTCATTAATTGCTGACATAATTTAACCTTGTTTCGGCGCCTCTACGGTACCAGCTTGAACTGGTTTTAGCTCTTCTTGAGGCTTGACTGCAACCTCTTTTGGCGCATTTTCCTTTTCATAAATATATTTAAAATACTTAGCGGTATCCGAATCTGTCTTGCTTAAATAACTACCGATCACAGCGTCGGCAAACGGCTTAATTTCTTCTACCGACTTTATCATGCTTAAGGAAGCACCTCTAAATTTATCGTGATTTTCGCTATCCTTTCGATAAAACTCAATCATTTCTACCTTAAGTTTAGCCACAACCTCAACATCTATTTTGTCCACTATTCCCGTTACCACCAGATATAGCAGGAGAACCTCTTCATCCGAACTTAAATTCACTCCCGAAAGCTGGGTAAATATTTCTAAGATTCTTTTGCCACGCCCAATCTCTCTTTCTGTTTCCTCCGATATTTCGGTATTCATAATTTCATAGGATTTAACTTCGTTATATCTGGCCAATTGACTAGCCGCAAGCTCTGCTAATTTCCTAAGCATTGGGGGCTGAATGCTGCCGCCGATACGAGACACAGACGCACCGGAATTTACCGCCGGTAAGGTGCCGCCGTGCATCATCTGAGTGTCCAAATAGATATGGCCGTCGGTAATTGACATAAGGTTGGTACAAATATATTCCGAGATATCGCCATTTTGCGTTTCTGACATCGGCAGAGCCGTTACCGAACCTCCGCTGTATTTAGAATGCAGTTTAGCACTCCGCTCTAAAAGCCTGGAATGTAAAAAGAAAATATCGCCCGGATAAGCATCCCGACCCGGCGAACGTTTTAAAAGAAGCGACATTTGACGATATGCCTTAGCGTGTTTTGATAAATCATCGTAAATAACCAAAGCATTTTTACCGGAGTCCATGTAGTATTCAGAAAGCGCCGCTCCGGCATAAGGCGCCAGATAGTTTAAAGATGGCGGATCATCGGAACTCCCCATCACGATAGTGGTATACTCTAAGGCCCCATACTTATTTAAATATTGGACAAAAGATTTTACCTTAGCCTTCTGGGAGCCGATAGCTACATAAATACAGTGAATATCTTTGCCTTTAAGATTACAGATGATATCAGCCATAAGCCGCGTTTTTCCGGTTTTTCTGTCTCCCACCACCAACTCTCTTTGCCCTTTTCCAACGGGGATGATGGAATCAATCACCAAAAATCCGGTTTCCAACTGATCAACAATAGGAGACCTCATATATACCCCGGGTGCCGGACGCTCTACAACCATCTGTTTTCCGCTCTTAATGGGTCCTAGGCCGTCCAAAGGCTTTCCAATGGGCGAGATTACTCTTCCTAAAACTCCATCGCCTCCGGAAATCTTTAAGGTCTTTCTGGTAGAGATCACGAGATTGCCCTTTTTTACACCGTAATAATCACCTAAAACCACTGATTCAACCAAATTCTCCGTAATTCCTAACACCAAAACCAAAACATCGCCCGCTCCTGTTTCCACTTTTAAAACGTCGTCAATCCTAGCATTGGAAAGCCCCTCTATCTTACAAACACCATCGCCAATATAGACGACTTCCCCAACTTCAACAATTTCCGGAGCCATTTCTTTATCCGGTAAAGAATCTTCTAGAAAATTAGTCAAGGTTGAATCCGCGCCCCTTTCTCCTCCTGTGTCCTTCCTTCTTCCTTCTTCCTTCTTCGGCTCTTTTTTCTCCGGCACCGACATATCTATATCATCTAAAAAATCTCCGATTCCCTTATTCATCGACGTTTCCCGATTTTACGACTGATTTTTTCCACTCTGATCCAAATTGACCGAGCTTATTCTTAAGAGAGAAATCGAGGACAAAATTATCTTTTTTTATAATTGCGCCTCCTATTATAGTTTTATCAACCGTCACATCCAGCACAACTTTTTTCTCCATTTTTTTGGAAAGATCTTCGGTTAATTTTTTGAGATCTTTTTCTTTTATTTCTAGTGCTGCAACCAGGTTAATTAAAACAACGTCTTCGGATAAATCCTTAAAAGATTTTTCAAAATCCCCAAAATGACCCGGTTCAAAGATCCACATATCATTTGCGCGAATCAAGCTCTGAAAATATTCTTTTAACGGCTTTGAGGAGATATTTTTTAGCTCAGAAGCGATTAAGAGCTTACGCTTCTCTAAATTATCGCCGCCATTTTTTATTACAGATTTATAATCAACCAGCTCTTTAAACGAGTGCAGCGAAAAGACAATTTCATTTAAGTCGTCTTTACTGTGGATAATTTCCATAACATCATTTACGTGTTTATCAACTGTCTTTTGCAACCCTTACCTCCCCTTCCATATCTTTTAGCGCTTGTTCAATAAGTTTTAAATGATCTTCATAGGTAAGAGCGCTCCCCAACATTTTCTTAGTAACCCCCATTACCAAATCAACCATCTTAGTTTGAACTTCCTTTTTCTGTTCGCTCAAATACTCCTTGGCTTCTTCCTCAGCATTTTCCTCGATAATCCGAGCTCGATTCCTAGCTTCTGTAAGAATCGCTTCTTTTTCATCATCTGAAACTGCCGAAACCTCTACTATTTGTGGTTCCTTAGATTTATTCTCTAGAATCTCTTTATGCCTTTTTTCTACCTCGACCACTATTGCTTTAAGCTTTTCTATCTCTAGTTTTTCTTTAGCTTTTCTTTCAGCAATCTGGCTCAGATATCTTTCTCGAGCTTCATCTAGTTTTTTTTGAGAAACGGACTGAAGCTCTTTTTCTCTATAAGTAAAATACAAACCTAAAGTAAATAGGCATACCGAGGTTATAAATATATTAATTAACCATTCCACTTACAAACCCTCCATTATCTCGCCTTAAACTATTTTTCTATTATCTTTCTTAAATTTATCAAACAAACTACTGCTGAATAACTCAAAGATCAAAGACCAAAACTCAAAAATACAAATTAAATATACAAAAATTTTGAAATCTTTAATCTGTGTTTTTGATCTTTGATTTTTGATCTGTTCATACCAACATCCTTAAAAAAACTATTACTTAGTTATTATAAACGCTGCAAAGATAGAAAGTCCAGCGGCTACTAGTCCTAAAACCATCCCTATATACATATTAACCTGAACTTTCGATTTTGCTAAGGGGTTTCTGCCAATTGCCTCTAACCCTCTTCCGGCCATCCAAGCCATTCCCAAACCGGAACCTAGCAGTCCTAACCCGGAAGCAATACCAGCTGCTAAATGCTTTAGCACTTCCTTACCATCTTGGCTCTTGCCAAAAACAGCTTCTTTTAAAACCTTCTGAAGCGTAGCAAGAATACTTTGATCAATAGTGCCGCTACCCGAAGCTCCGGCAATTTTTAAGGGATCCCCCGTTACCTCAAAAGTATTACTGACCCCATTCATACCCTTAGAAATAGCGTCAACCACCACATTCTTTTTTCCAACAGCAACTGTTACTTTTCCGGTCCAAATGCCGCCAGTAAACTCATTAATAGCTGTTGGAATTAAGGTGCCGGTAGAATCCCTTAAAGCCACCTGGTCCTTGTAATCCGCTAAAATATTATCGGAATTATCTCTAGCCGTTATCGTAACATCGAATGGAGTACCTGCGGCCTGAGGGCTTTTAATTTCGTTAATGAAGAAATAACCGCCGGGCGAAGGACGAGAAGCAAGAATAACTTCGGCCGTTTTTGTTATATCGCCTTGTTTTGCCGTTACTTTTACCGTACCATTCCCCGGTCTGTTTCTTAAGACCAGCTCGACATTACTACCGCCTTTTGTGGTAAGCTCTCCCAAATCTCCGCTTAAATCCCAAGTAATACTAGCATCTGAAACCGTGTAATTATATTTATCATATCCAATAGCCGTTAAAGGATGTCTCGTATTAGTTTCTGACTGAATTACATTTGGCGTAACGACAATATGATCTAATGTCCCTTGACCGTCATACTTTTGACCGTGCTGATGCAAATAAGGCTCGATATCAGGCAGATATACCGGTTCACCACCGCCTTCGCCTATACCGCCGGTTCCGGCATCCCCTTGCTCATTAATAACCGTCACCGAAGCTATAGAACCTATTCCTTCGAAAGTTGCTTCAGCTCTAACAGTATTAGAAAAATTCCCCAAAGTATCACCTGCCGTAAAAACACCATTGTTATCAATAGCACCCCCGCCTCTTGTCACCGACCACTGGATATTTGTGGGGGTAACGGGATTGCCATATGTATCCATTCCGCTAGTCTGAAATATTTGTTGCGCTCCGCGCGGCACAATAGCCAAAATCGGATTTATGTAAAGATTAAATAATGGCCCTGCTGTAGCATTTTCATAGAAAGTTAACGGTGTCGCCAAACCGCTTGTTAAGCTAGCCGTTACAATATAAGTCCCAATCTTATTTCCCAATGTAAAAGCTGTCGCAATATTACCATTTGAATCAGTCATACCGGAATTAATAGATAATGAATAGCCGGAAGAACCGGAAGGATATCCAACAACTTTAAATATTACTCCCAAACTAGACACTGGATTACTATACCTATCCATCGCCCTAACGGTTATGGGAGTGACTAGCTGAGTGGCTACTCTGGCCATCTGATTATTCCCGTTAGTGATTCCCAAAAAAACATTGCTCGTGTCCGGTAAAATCTGAAAAGGCTCACTGGAACCAGAAACAAATCCGCTTGCAATAGCTGTAATCTGATCAGCTACATTCGACCTCGTTATAGTGACACTGCCATTAAAGATGCCACTGGTAAAACAAGCCTGGTTAGGCGTAATCGAAGCTGTAGTATTTGTAATAGACACGCAGGTATTAAAAGTTGTAAGAGTGTTGCCCGTATCGATATCATAGGCCCTGATATAAAGATTAAATGGAGTGCCTGCAGTTTTAGCCTCAAGGTCTATGTATTCGTCAAACTCGAAACCGGAAGCTGCATATGCCGCAGGGATCTCAAAAACAAATAAATTAAACAGTAAGATTACAGATAGCCCCCAAGCAATATTTTTTTTGATGGTTTGCTTATTTATCATTTACTGTCTTTGCACTCCTCTACATACTAAATTCTAGCAAACTTGGAGTGCTAGCGCAAACTTAAGTTAGGAAATAGAAAGCAGTAAATAGGAAATAATTAAGATATAAAATCAATTAATCTAAGTGCTACCGCCGCTACTTCCTATTTTCTATTTACTATTACCTGTTTAGCTTTGCCAATAGAACATCATGATACTAAAATCAACCAAATTAACGTTTTTGTCCTTGTTTATATCGGCATTAACGTCACCGCTACCCCAATAAAAAAGAAGAATAGAAAAGTCGATTAAATTAACCGCATTATCGCAGTTTAAATCGCCCCTGGTAATATCACAGCCCGGGCCAGGTTCGGGCGGAGTTTCGGGCTTGATTACAAAGGTTATACTCACACTGAATAAACTTGTCGACCCAAACGGATCCTGGTTCAAGGCATTAACCGTATATATTCCAAACTCAAAATCGCTGGTATCAGCAATTGTATACGACCAATTACCATCCACATCCGGAATTGCCGTATAAGTTGTTCCGGGATCGACATAGATATTTATTTGATAGTCAGGCACTCCCATACCAGAAATGATTAGTGGCGCACCCCTTATAACTTCCGAATTATCCAAAGAGATTGATGGCGGCAAAATAAGCCCTGAAACAGTGGTGATTTCATAAGCCCTCGTAAAGACTTCGATGGTGGTTGGAGGTATAGAACGCTCCAAGGGATCCGCACCCACAATCTCTATTGTATGCTGAACCGGGTTTAATCCCGGAAAAACTTGAGAAAAAGCTCCTCCATTACCTGCCGTACAAGTACCGATAATTCCTCCATCCTCCAAAAAAGTTATAAACATCCCCGGAGAGGTAACGCCCATTATTCTCAAGGTTCCTACCTGTGCTTCGATCATAGCAGATACTACTACCGAACCGTCCGTCGTAGTAGCATAAATATGGGCTTCTTCTCTTAAATCAAAACCGTCCACATCCTTAGATATCCTAATGTACACATCAAATTGGTCGGGGCTGACCGGATTAAAAGCCGTCAAGCCATAAAACGTAAAATAAGCACCGGGATTAGCCGTAATCCCGGTTATTCTAACCTGTTTATCAATCACGCTATACTGCGGCACCCCACCAAAACCAGAAGCATAAGTAGGTTCAGTTATTTGAGTAAAATAAGGCAATTCGATAAAAATCCAATCGGAAGCAATAAGAGGCTCGGATGCCATAGATATGCCAAACTTGATCTGATGGCTAGCCCAAGCCCCAACATCGCCGTTATTTATAACGTCCCTTGGATTATATAATGGATTAATCGCTGCACTCGCTTTTTCCGGAGAAAAGGAAATAAAAGTAACAGCAAACAATATCGGGATTAATACTTTTAAAGATTTTTTAATCATAATTAATCTAGACTCTTTATAAAGAGCATATCGTAAATATTAGGCTAAAACAACAAATAGAGGGTCTTACTTAGTTAAATTATGTAAGATTTTCTTTACCTTATCTCTTTTAACCACTACCAACCCAAGAACTACGATTCCGACAGCAGTTGCGGCAGCCAATGGCTTTGGGAAAACAATGAACGACACAGAAGCTGATAACGGCTTATTCTGTTGTCCGTAAGTTGCAACTAGAGTTGCGGTATATCTGTTTGCAAGCAATCCATCATGCTTCCATTCAGTATCCATCTTTCTAATAGTATTATTTGGGAGTACGTTTAAACCGTTTAGAGGAACTTCAGCAACTTTTCTTCCGAAAATGTCTGTTATAACAATTGTTCCTTTTGGTCTTACATGATTATTACCGGCGTTTTTAACTCTGAGGCCAAAATTAACTGGAGCTTTTTCTGAATATTTTGGAGCTGTAAATGATTCGACTGTTGTTTCTTCCTTAACGTTTCCCGAAACCCTTAACAGTACAAGTGAACCAATTCTCGACGCAACGCTAGCACCACTTGTATTGAGGTTGCCATCGCCGCCCATACTGACCAAGATAGAAGCATAATGGCCACCTGGCTCAGCATCTTTCGGAACATTCACACGAAAATTTAAAGCTTTTTCCTCACCAGGACCGAGCGTAAGAGTTTTTACATCTGGCTCAATCCACTTAGCAAGAGAAAAAGTAGAATTTGATTGTTCCTTGTCAACCAATTCGACTCCCCCATCCTCACCTTGTGCCTTAAAATCCTCCACAACAATCTGAAATGTACTTTGAACAGAAGATTCATTTTTAACTCTTAGCTTCTCCGTTATTCCTTCGCCAGGATTAGCATACAATTCAAAATTCGGCGGAACCACGGTTATTCCCCGACTCTCAGGCCCTCCATCGGCAGCTTTAAGTAATTTTGGAGCACTAACCAAAGCAACTGATAAAATTACTCCAAGCATTACTGAAATAGTCTTTTTCATCATTAAAACTCCTTTAAAAAGTTGTTTATGTAATTTATTTTAAAGCCAGATGACACTAATCTATATGTATCATAGGCATAAGTTTAATAATTGTCAAATAGAAAATAATTGTTTTTCCACAATTTTCTGGCTGTTCGGCTTGTTTTTAACCATCGATACCATAAAAACCGTGGATTTTCTAATTAGCTTATCACTTTTTAAGAAAATATAAAGGACTTTTTTAAATCGAAGACTCCGGAATAAATTTACTCCAAAATCAAAAGAACCCCTATTTACGAGTGATTCTTTTTGCTTGATTATTTATTTTCGACATTAAACCATGCCTCTTGTTTCTAACAGATCCACCCCTTCTGCACTAAAATTTCGAAGGGCATTTTACGCCTTGTCAGCGAAAAATGGCAGGGGCACCAGGATTCGAACCCGGACTATTGGTTTTGGAGACCAACGTGCTACCGTTATCACTATGCCCCTTTGCTAACAATTCAAAATGCAAAAATCAAAAGTCAAAATTAAATCGAAAACTATGGATTAATAACCTTTTAATTTTTAACTGAACTTTTGACCTTTGCATTTCGACCTTTGCATTTACTTAGTTTCTTTATGAGCTGTGGTTTTTCTGCAGGTAGAACAAAACTTGCTGAGTTCTAGTCTATCGGTAGTATTCTTCTTATTCTTTGTTGTCGAATAATTTCGGTTTTTGCATTCCGCGCATGCTATTGCAATTACCGGTCTGTTTTCTTTCTTGGCCATTATTATTCTCCTTTTACAATAATTTTAATTTGGCTTGCCATTTGAAGACTCTGAATAGAGGCTCAGATCTTAACTAATCAGCCCTCCTACGCTAAAGCTGGAAGGGCGTTTTACGCGTTGTCGGCGTAAAATGGAGCCCAGAACGGGATTCGAACCCGTGACCTCATCCTTACCATGGATGCGCTCTGCCAACTGAGCTATCTGGGCAAAGGCAAGTAACAAGGAACAGCAAACAAAAAACATTTAAAGCACTTAAAAAGCCCTTGTTTTTTGTTTATTGCTTATTGTTAATTGTTAATGGCTTGCCATTTGAAGCCTCAAGATGAAGCTTCGTCGATTCTACAAACCAGCCCTCCTTCGCTAAAGCTAGGAAGGGCATTTTCCGCCTCGTCGGCGAAAAATGGTGGGCAGGGAGGGATTCGAACCCCCGAAGGCGATGCCAGCAGATTTACAGTCTGCCCCCGTTGGCCGCTTGGGTACCTGCCCGTAAGAAAGTTAAAAATTTAAAATGCAAAAATCAAAATCTCAGTAATTTGCTTTGCAAATGTTTTTTATAATAGAAGATTTCGCTAGAAACCCACCATAATTTTGATTTTTAAATTTTTAATTTACTTCTGGAGCCACCTGTCGGATTCGAACCGACAACCTACTGTTTACAAAACAGTTGCTCTGCCGTTGAGCTAAGGTGGCAAAAATATATAATTATTATAAACTATTTTTTATGTATGTGGGCCACCTGTCGGATTCGAACCGACAACCTACTGTTTACAAAACAGTTGCTCTGTCGCTCTTACTAGTTGGCAAAATAAAAAAACTTGCACAAGTTCTCAAATATTATACAAAAAATTAGCCTCAGAGTCAATCAGAAAGCAAAATAATTAAACTGCTAAAAATTTCTGTTTGCCCTGATTAAATCCTAACGGATAAAAGATCCTAAATCCTAATACCTAACCCCTGGCCAAGCAGGCTAAACGGATTCAAAACTTCGTATATAAGAATTTCTTTTATTATTTTAATCATTTGATATTATTTAGTATTTAGATATTAGTGCTTAGTAGTTTATTTGGAAATCAGGTATTATTTAGGTAAATTAGATCAATTAGGAATTAGAAATTTATTTAACTTATCTGCTTCTCGATTTCTTTCTCAATCTTTTCTTTGTCATCAATCTCGAAAGCTAAACAGCACATTAGTCGGCCGCAAATACCGGAGATTTTTGAGCCCGATTTCTGTGTAATATTTTGCTCCCTAGCCATATCCATAGTAATACTTTCTAGATCGATTAAGAAACGCTGGCAGCAAACTTCCCTGCCGCATCTGCCAAAACCGCCCATAATTCGAGCTGCATCCCGAGATCCTATTTGTAAAAGCCGAATTTGTTTCTTGTAAACTCTGGCTAACTCTCTTACCAAATCCCTAAAATCCACGCGATTTTCAGAAACGAAATAAAAAGTTAATCTCTTTTCGTCAATAGAGATATCAGCCACCACGGGCTTCATTTTTAATTCGAAAATCTTGACCTGTTTTTCAAATTCGGGCATATATTCTTTAGCTTCTTTTTTTAATTCTTCCGCTTTTAGAAGATCTTCCTCGGTTGCTTTCCTTAAAATTGGCTTGATCTCTTCCGTTGCTGTCCGCTTATTTTTATTCAAATAAACAACCCTACCAATTTCTTGGCCCTGGACTGTTTCAACCACAACTCTTTCGCCGAGCTTTAGCTCGATATCAATTTGGTTAAAATCATAGATCTTCAAACTATAAGGAAACTGTACGCCTGCTAATTTCATATATTTAAAACAAAGCTCTCTAAAATAAGTTTATTATTTAATTTACCCCCAACATATTCCTTTGTTTTTTTAAGATTGTCAAGGATATTAACAATCTCTTCTACTTTATATTTAGGAAAAAACGTCAAATCCCGACGAGACACAAGATCGTTATTCCCCGTTTTTAAAAGGAGCAAATCTCTAAAGCTCACCTCCCACTGATTGAGCACGGTCATAATATCTTCCCTCTCCGCTAGCTCTTGAACTTTTTTAAAACGTCCGGCAAATGATGTTTCTATAATTTCCTTTAAAAACAACAAGCTTTCTTCGTGAGTCTTATTCTCCACCATCTCTCTTGCCATCCTTATCTTGCCTCCAGAGAGCCGAGCGATATTTTCGACTTCTTCGGGCAAAATATCATATTCGTTTTCTAAGATCTCCTGAAGACTTTTTACATCGATAGGCGACAATTTAATCTCTTGACATCTTGATTTTATGGTAGGTAAAACATTCATCGCGCTCTCAGCGGTTAGAATGATAATAGCGCTCCCAGAAGGCTCTTCTAGGGTTTTTAAGAGGCTATTCGCTGCCTCTGTAGTAATTCTTTCGATATTTGGAATAATAACAATCTTTTTATCGTATCCGTAAGGCTTTAGCTCTAGTATTTTCTTTAAATCCCGGATTTGCTCGATTTTAATAGATCCGCCCTCTTTAATATAATGCAAATCCGGATTTGACATTTTCTGGATGCTTTGGCAAGCTTCGCAACTGCCACATGCGTGGCCAGACTCACAAATCGAAACTTTTGCAATCATAAAAGCAAAATCCAACTTACCCATCCCCTCCGATCCGGAAATCAGATAAGCATGATTTAGACCCCCTTGTTTTTTAGCATTAATTATATTTTCGAGATCCTTTTTATGCGTAATCATAGGTGGATTATAACAATTTTGGGCAAAGTATGAAAGACCAAAGATTAAGGTGAAGGTAAAGAAGCCGGTATGGTTTGGGGGTTAGGGCAAAGTCTTTTATTTCTATTTTACCCTCACCTTCTTTCCAAACTAGCATCCCAACCTTCACCTTTACCGAAATCTCATTTAAGTTTATCTAGTGTTTTCCGAAAATCCTCCGGCAACTGAGCCTCAAATTCCTGCCATTTTAGAGTTGAAGGATTTGTTATGCCAAGTCTAAAAGCATGAAGCATGTGCCTCATGACACCCATATCTTCGGCTTCTTTTTGCTTATTTCTGGAAGAATATAATTTATCGCCCACGATAGGATGACCAATAAAGGCCAGATGAACTCTAATCTGATGTGTCCTCCCGGTAATCGGAAAAGCATTTACTAATGAAGTATGTGCAAACTCCTGGCCCACCTCAAATTCAGTTACGGATTTTCTTCCGACTACCGAAACTCCCATCTTTTTTCTCTCAGATATTAATCTCTTTATTGGAACTTCTACCTTCCCTTTTTTTGAATCTAGATGACCGAAAACAATAGCCTTATAATGCTTTTTGATTTTTCGTCCCTGGATCTGGTCAGAAAGTGATTTTAAAGATTTAGGCGTCTTAGCAACCACCATAATTCCGGAAGTTTCTTTATCTAATCGATGCACAATTCCAAAACGCGACGAATCTATCTTTTTAAGATTCGGTCTCAAAAAGGCCAAGACATTAACTAAAGTATCTTCCTCGTGTCCGACTGCCGGGTGAACCACTAATCCGGCTGGCTTATTAATTACCAAGATTCCTTCGTCTTCGTAAATAATATCTAAGCTACTTTTTAGGGGCTTTATTTCTTTGCCATCCTTTTCTTCATCTAAGGATTTTACAGCAATGATATTACCTTCTTTAAGGATATGGCTTGGCTTTTTCGACTCTCCATCTACTAGAATACTGCCCCCCTCAATTAGTCTTACCACAAAAGATCTGGAATATTCCGGCAGTTTAAAAACTAAAAAGCGATCCAGCCTTTCACCGGATTCGCTTACTGACACTTTAAATTCTTTCGTTAATCCTGACATTTTATGCACGTATCGGCCTCGGGAATCACTTCGAGCCGCTCTCTTTCTATAAAACGATCGCAATTACTGCACCTTCCATATGTCCCGGAATCGATTCTTTCTAAAGCATTTTCGATATTAGTCTTAATATTTAAAAGACTTTTTAATACCGCCAATCTTTCTTCGAACTGTGCTTGTTCCCCAGCAGTTTCTGTCCATTCGTCGCCAATATTGCCACTTGCAGCATCATCACCCCAGTCAACAAATCTTGGTCGCCAATGACCATCAGCTGTTCTCTCACCAACATATTCTATCTCTTCGCCCACTTCTTTGAGCCGTGATTCTAGCTTCTTTTTTTGCTCCCCAACAAATTCTTTACTTAGCAACAAAGCTCTCCTCGGAAAAAATTGAGTTAGTTATTTCTTCTAACTGCTTTTTTGTTCCCATTATTATTAATTTATCCTTACTATAAACAACCTGGTCTCCGGATGGATTAACTACCGAGGTTCCGTCGAACCTATTTATTGCGAGCACCGTAACCCCCGTCTTCTTCCTGGAAAGATACTCTGTTAATTTATGCCCGACTAAAGGCGAATCCTCATCTACTTTCACCTCTTCCACCTGCAATTCATCATGCTTACTATCAATTATAACGTCCAAAAAGTCAACTACAGCCGGACGCATGGCCATTGTTGCCATATGATAACCGCCAATTTGATAGGGCATCGCCACCCGATCCGCCCCGGCTTTTTCCATTTTAGAAGTATTTTCATCCAAGTTGCATCTAGCCACGATGTATAATTTAGGGTTTAAAGAACGAGCAGCCAGGGTGAGTAGAAGATTATCAGTATCCTCTCCTAAGGCTGCGATTAGGCATTTTGCGCTGTATATTCCCGCCTCCCTTAAATTATCCTCAAAAGTAGGGTCCTTTGCAATGTACATTGCGCCTTTTGCAATCTTATTTTCAAAAACTTTTTCGTTTCTATCGACAACAATGAATTCCACACCCTCATTGTTTAGCTCATGCACAATTTGCTGCCCAACCCTACCGCAGCCGCAAACAATATAATGGTCTTTTAATTCTTCGATATCTTTTTTCATTCTTCTCCTCCTTATATTATCGCCCAAAGTACCCTCAAAGATATATTGAGCAAAAACTTTAAATAAGTAAGCAATCATAATAAGACTGCCAACCATTAGAATAAGTATTAAAATACGCACTGACCACGGCTCATTAACTTCATGAAAAAAATGAGTTAAAAGCACAATCAAAGTCTGATAAAAGGCCGAGGGGACATCCATGCCTCGAAAATAAACAAATCCAATTGTCCCCCCCAGAAGCAGGAAGATAAATAAAAGCAAAACTAGCTTTAAATTTCTTTTTTCTTCTTTTCTCATTGTGCTAAAGTTTCTTGTATCTCAGTTAGTTTAACGGTTATGATTTCCGGAAGAACTTTGGACACCTCAACATCGCCAGGCTTAATGACCATATCTTTACTCACTTGAATTTTGTGCTCGCCGGCAACTTGATAACTACTTAGGTCTATATTTAAGATGACATTTTCGCTTGTGATTGGTGTAAGTGAAGCTTGCGACCCGGTTAATGTAACCGCTGTCATTGTTAAAATTTCCGCCTTTAGTTTTGGATTGGCTTTCTTAAAATTGATTGAAGGAGTAACGGTTTTAGCGCTGTCTAAATCGGCGACAAAAATTTGAACACTAACTTTATCCAAGTTCTCTACCAAAGTCACTTTATCCGGCAAAGTAAGCTTTACTCTATCCATAATGTTTTTATTTGAATTTGCCAGATCAATTTCCGCCGTTTCCACAAATTCTATATTCTTAATCTTCTCGAGCTCGCCTTTTATTGCAACTATCGGAGGGTCAATTCTTACTTTATTAACCCAATATCCTTTTGCAGTCTCGCCTTTTAGCTTCACTTTTATGCCAACGGTTTTAGACTCTACTTTTGGTAGAATCGGCAGATAAACAGGAGTCTTTTCCGGATTAAATTTTAAAAATCTAATGGGATTATCCGTCTCGTCAAAAGCTATAACCGGAACTTCGCCATCTATATTTCCCTTCTCATTACCTTTAAGCTCCACGAAAGCCGCTACCTCATTTATCTGTTTTATTTTGGATGGTGCTCCCAGAACTTCTACATCCTTTGTTTTTACTTCTCCTTCACCAGATCGATAGTCGCCGCTTGGATCGCCTTTAGTCTTTAAAACAATAGGTATCTTTTTTGTTTCCTCATCCTCAAGTTTTAATAGCACATTCTGAGGCTCCGTGCCAAGAATCTGGACTGACGGATCCTTTGAAATCACCTTTATATCCACATGTTCAGCGCCACCACTTTTTATTGCCGAAGCGTCCACAAAAACATCAAAATTGTCTGAATTTAGCTTTGAATACACCGACATTGGCGCTTTTATTTTGATTTTGACGTTACCCGGATCCTCGGCAACTGCTAAGCCTGTTTGAATATTTTTAACATCAACACTGACGTCTTTAGGAAAGAAGCCAAGTCTCATGTCGACGGCCGTTACAAATATCCAAAAACAAAAGGCCAATACCAAGGACATAAACTTAGCAAAGAAATTGTTGGTTATGTACTTCATTCTTCCTCCGCCTCGGCATGCCTTCGACCATGATCGGACGCACTTCGAGTAGTGACCCCGGTGGAATCAACCTCAGAGGAAACCTTTGACGAAGACTTCTTTTTACTCATTAAGCTTAATGCTTCTCTAATCTCGGGTTGAAAAATGATCGGAATTGAAACAATTAAAACTAAAAATAATTTAGAAAATAGCCAACTGACCGCATTTAAGTCTAGTAGCTGTCCAAGCCCGGCAAAAACAGCAAAAACTAAGAATCCGGGAAGATATCTGGATGCAGTTGTCCTCTGTAAAAATAAATAAAGCCAGTAAAAAACATAGGCCACAATTATGACGTCCAAAATAAATAAAGGCTTTACTCGAAAAGTATCGGATGTAAATATCCAACCAATCTGGCCCCATAAAGAATATAAGAAATTGGCAAGCCAGGAAGCAAATTTATCGATTTGACCCATTTACCCTCCTTTTGCTTAAGTTATTGTAGCATGGTAAGGGCTATAGTGACAATATTGTTTGTAAACTTGGAATTAACTTAAAGAATATCCTAAGATCTGAATAAATTCCTAGTGAAAAACTAGGTACAATAACCCCATAAGCCCCAACCAGCTTACAATATATAAAGTAAGCCGCCACTCTCTGGGCTTTCCGGTTCGCCATTCATTAAAAGTTGCAAATGGTATTAAAAATGACACCAAAAGAGGTGCCAAAATTACCGATTGAAAAAATAAAAAATAGTTGCCAATTGAAAACAAAGTGCTTTTAAAGACACCGCAATTATCACAGTAATAAGAAGCTTTAAACAAATAAAACCAAACCGGATACAAAATAAAAGAAGCCAAGAGAACAATCGTGGTTTTACTAACAAACTTTGTAAACCGATTATTTATCATACTTTAATTATAACGCAAGATAGGCTAACAGTTAAATCATGAGTTATATAACTTAAGAAGTTTTAATCCCCTCTTCCTGGAGGGAGTCCATATGGATAAAAAAAGGGTTTGGGCGAGGGGAGGGTAGAGAAAGAAAAAAGGACATATTCCAAAGCTGATTTTCGATTTTGCTTATCCATAGCTATATTATAGCACAACATTACAATTTTAGTGCGACCGCATAATAAATGCAATATAAGCAACAAAAGGTTTGGGAGAATGTTTGGAGAGCTGAGAATTTGATTGCTTATAAATCGATTTTACTGCTAAAATATATATAAGGAGAATAAATGGAAAATCAGAAAAGTCATAAGGGAGCAATTATTACTTTATCCATCCTTCTACCCGTTCTAACCCTAAGCGGAGTTGGCGGAACTTATTTTGTGATGGATCAAAAGTCCACCAAAGCTAATGAAGACGCTTTAAAAAGAATTGAGGCGCTAGAAAAGAAAGTTAACGAAAATACTACTACAAAAAAGGAGGAAACAACACCAACTCCAACAAAGACTATAATCGCTGACAATATAATAAATCTAAAAACTTTAAAAGTTGGCGATAAAGTCGGTGCATTTAATGTTAAATCCATTGCTCCATACAGGTCAGAATATTCAGCATTATCAAATAGCAACATAAAAATTGAATTTACCGGAACAACAACTGTCACTGGCACATACGAATATACTGCACCGGATTCTAATACAATGTTTGGAGGAGATTTCTTTAAATTTGACAAACTAGATTCAGCCTCTAAGAAAAAAATACCTACTTTGAATGATGGGATTGATTGGTTTGGTTTTACTAATAATACTTCTGAGCTAAAGCAAGGATTCGAAATAAAGGGAAGTAAGGATACAACAGAAACTGTAACTATAATGATTAGCGATTTTACGTTTGTAAGATACCCATCAGAAGTCTTTAGTACAGCCACTTATTTGATACCGGAATAAAATAAATTCCTTAAACAGGATCTCCAATCAGCCCTGTTTTTATCTTCCTCTTTTTTAACATTTAAAATTAATACCAATCCCTTTTTCTTCCCAAACATCAGTTTTAGCGGCTATTTTTTTATGATCTGGATGGTTGCGATAGGCATCTAGAGCTTCCTGGGTATCTGCCAAAACCACTACAGCGTGAGTAAATCCATCATTCCATTTGTTATAATTCTCACCACATAAAATATCGCTAAGACCTTCCACCTTATCCCTTAAAGATCTTATCTCATTAAAAGCTTCTTCAATTTCTTCTTTTGTTACTTCTGGCTTCCACTTAAAGATTGCTATGTGAGTTATCATCTTTTCTCCTTTGTTTGCTTTATTATAGCAAAATTTGTTATAATCCCCTTATGAATTTACATAGTGCTGTTTTTTGTAGTAATGATCTATCAAAAGTTGTACCCTTCTACGCTGAGCGACTTGGTTTTAAACTTGAGTACCAGCAAGATGATAAATTTGTCTCGTTTATTTTCCCAAATGGCGCCAGACTGGGTATTAAAAGAAAAGTTGAAGACCGAGAGATCCCCGGCGCCCAAACCGTTTTTATAGAAGTTAAAGACATCGAAAATCTTTACGAAAGAATTAAAAAAAGCGATATAAAAATATTAAAAGAATTGGTTGTTCAGGATTGGGGCAAAAACTTTAGTATCCTCGACCCGGATAATAATAAAGTGCAATTTGTGGAACAATAGTATATGCAAAAACATCAAAAAGAACTAGATAGTTGGTTCAAAGAACATGGCTGGGAATACTGGCGGCCTTTTGAGATTCTTGCTGCTATTATGGAAGAAACTGGCGAATTAGCAAGATTGGTTAATCATATTTATGGACCTAAAAAGAAAAAGCCGGAAGAAGCTGCCCAAGAATTAGAAGGAGAGCTCGGCGACATATTATATAACCTAATCTGCTTTGCAAATTCTCATAATATTAACCTCGATGACGCCTTTAAGAAAAGCTTTAACAAATCGATTACAAGAGATAAGCACCGTTTTGATAAATAAAAGCCGGTCAATTAGTTTGTATTTGTGTTAAAATAGTAAAATAAAAACTAAGACAACGTATAATATTCCTAGCCATTTCTCTCCTAAAGAAAAAGTATCAATTGAAGAAAAGCTTGCAATTATTGAGCGTTATATAGCAGGGACTAATACACTTAAAGAACTTGCTACCGAAATTACTCAAAGACGTTTAAATTGGCTAAGAGAAAACAAACAGATCTTAAAACATCATAGTGATTTATCGATTCCGGAAATTGCTCACAGAGCCTTGTATCTAGGTCATATGAAAATAATTCCTGAACATTCCGTCGTAGAAAAAATTTCTGATAATAAAATGGGAATCAAATCCTATAATTTCTGTCCTTATTTGGAGGCTTGTCAAATACTCGGATTGGATACTCGAATAATCTGTAAAGAACTGGGCGAGCCATCTTGCCAACTTTTTGTTAAAGCAATTCACCCATCGTTAAGATTTTCCAGAACTTATTATGACAAATTAAGACCTAATTGCTCATATTGTGAAGAGTTCATTGAGCTTATAGATCCTGAAGCAGGTTCAGGATGACGAGTGAGAAAGGGATTGCTTCGTCGACTCACTCCTCAATGACATCCTCTCGTCAACGAAGTGGTATTTTTTTGTTTACTGTTCACTTAAAAACCGCCCGAAGGCGGTTTTTATTATCTTTTTGCGAACTGTGGCGCTTTTCTAGCTCTTTTAAGACCGTATTTCTTTCTTTCCTTTTCTCTCGGATCTCTGGTTAGAAAACCAGCTTTTTTAAGAGTTGGTCGAAATTCCGGATTAAATTCAAGAAGAGCTCTGGAAATTCCCAACCTTACCGCTTCGGCCTGACCGGTTTTGCCGCCGCCATCAGCCTTAATGGAAATATCGAACTTTCCTTCGGTTCCGGTAAGCTTTAGAGGTTGAATGAGTCTATCTAAAAGAATCTTTGAAAAGAAAGCATCTTCTACAGCATTCTTATCATTTATAGTGATTGTGCCTTTACCAGAATATAATCTTACTCTGGCAACTGCCTCTTTTCTTCGTCCCAATCCGTAATAATATTCTTTTTTTGCTTGTTTAATTGGTTCTTTTACCATGAAAGCTCCTTAATCTGTATGTATTCCTTTACCCTAGCCCTCTCCAAAAAGGAGAGAGAATAGAGAACATATTTTTGATTTTGAATTATTATTTTTCCGCCCTAGGCGGATCAGCCTTGGGCTGAGACTTTTGAATTTTGACTTTTGAATTAATTTCGTATTCTTCTAACTGCTGGGAATGAGGATGCTCTGTGCCAGCATAAACTTTTAATCTCTTTATCATTTGGTCTGCTAGCTTATTCTTTGGAAGCATACCCTTAACCGCCATCTTGATTGGAGCGGTTGCGTCTTTTTCTCGAAGTTGCTTGAGGGTAGTTTCCTTAAGACCTCCTGGATACCATGAATGTCGGTAATATATTTTTGCCTCTTCTTTATTGCCAGTAGTTTTAATTTTATCGGCATTAATTATAACTACGAAATCGCCGGTATCAACTGAGGGAGAAAAAGTCGGCTTATTTTTTCCTCTGAGTAAATTAGCAACTTCGGTAGCAACTCGGCCCAAGATCTTATCTTCGGCATCGATAATATACCATTTTCTAATAACTTCTGCCGGTTTTGTTACATATGTTTTACCCATCTACTTAGCCTCCTTAACGGGCTTTGCCTTAGCTTTTACAACTGGCTTTTTAGCCTCTGGTGTCTTCGTCCCCTCTATTGTCTCCCCTGTTTCTTCTGTCTTTACTGATTTTTGCTTCTTGTTCTTTTTTTCTTCAACATAGCCAACAAATTCAATAATGGCTGTTGGCGCAGCGTCACCTTCTCTAAAACCAGTCTTTAAGATTCTAGTATAACCGCCTTCTCTGTCTTTAAAATCGACGGCTATTTTTTCCATCACTTTAGCGGCAGCGTTTTCTGGAATGTATCTTAAAAGCCGTCTTCTGGCAGCTAAATCGCCTTTTTTGCCGGTGGTAATTAGTCTTTCGACGATTGGTCGGATTTCTTTAGCCTTAGCGACCGTAGTCTCTACTCTTTCGTGTAAGATAAGAGAAGTGGCTAAGTTTCTTAGCATTGCTCTTCTATGACCAGCTTCACGCCCTAATTTTCGACCAACATGTTTGTGTCTGTGCATTGTTTACTCCTCACCACCCTCAAAAGAAAATCCTAATTCATCTAATTTTTCTCTTACCTCTTGATAGGCCTTGTTACCAAAACCTTTTAGGCTTCGAAGTTCGTCATCAGTTAACTTTAGGATATCAGCGATGGTTTTGATGTCGTTATTTAAAAGCGCATTGGTAGTTCTTGGAGAAAGATTGACCTCTTCTACTAATATCTTGGAAGCAGCATCTTCGGCTGTTCTTTCCGGCTTTTGAGTTTCAGTTGGCATTCCGGCTCCAGCTACTTCCCTACCAGCAACTACTGAAAAGTGGTCTACCAAGATTTCAGCAGCCTGATTTACAGCGTCTTTTGGTGTAATCGTACCATCAGTTTCAATCTCAATAACTAGTTTATCTAAATCTGTCATTTGACCAACACGAGTGCTCTCGACATTGTATCTTACTTTCTTAATTGGAGTATAGATAGCGTCTACAGCAATCATACCAACTTGTAGCTTTTCGCCTTCTCTTTTTTCTACAGGAACGTAACCACGACCTTTTTCGATCTTGACCTCCATCTCTAGCTTAGCTTTAGCGCCATCTAGAGTGGCAAGATGAAGATCGGGATTAATGATTTCTACCTGAGAAGGAGCTTTAATATTCTTAGCGCTAACTTTACCTTGACCGGAAGCGCTTAGGTATAAATACTGCTCTTCGTCAGAAAAAGACTTAACTCTTAACTGTTTTAGGTTTAATAAAACCTCGACTACGTCCTCTTTTACATTAGGGATTGTTGTAAATTCGTGAGTTACACCATCAATCTTAACGGCAGTAACTGCAGCGCCTGGCAAAGAAGAAAGGATGACTCTTCTTAGAGAATTTCCAAGGGTCATACCATAACCTGGATATAGAGGTTCGATAGAAAAAATACCTAAGTTGCCTTCTTCTTTGATTGTTTTTACTTCTGGGAGATGAATATTTTGTATCACTTATATCCTCCTTTAAAGGATTATTTAGAGTATAACTCGACTATTAATGACTCTTGAATAGAAGAATCGACATCTTCTCTTTGTGGCTCCTCAGCAACTTCGCCGACCATTTTTTTCTTGTCGATCTTAAGCCAACCCGGAACCTCTGCTTTCTCTAACATATCTTTTGCAATATCGGTAAAGTAAGTATGTTTTGCGCTATGAGGAGAAACTTCTATAACATCACCTTTTTTAACCTGATAAGATGGAATGTCTACTTTTTTGCCATTTACAGTAAGATGGCCATGATTTACAAGCTGTCTTGCAAGTCTTCTAGACGAACCAAAACCTAATCTATAGACGACGTTATCTAATCTTTTTTCTAAGAACTGCAGAAGAATAGTACCAGTAACACCTTCTTTTCTATCTGCTGACTGATAGTAATTTCTAAACTGTCTCTCTAGAACACCATACATTCTTTTAACTTTTTGTTTTTCTTTAAGAGCTATTGCGTACGCAGAAGCTTTTCTGGATCCGGACACACCGTGTTGTCCTGGAGGGTAATTTCTTTTGATTACGGTACATTTTGCACCTAAACATTTGTCTCCTTTTAGAAAAAGCTTTTGGCCAGCTCGGCGGCATTGCCTGCATTGTGCCTCATTCATTCTTGCCATTAGACTCTCCTTGGTTTTCTTGGTCTGCAACCGTTATGTGGAATCGGGGTAATATCTTTTATAGAAACAACATCAATTCCGCTATTTTGAAGGGCTCTGATGGCTGTTTCTCGACCGCTTCCAATTCCTTTTACAAATACTGATACTTTTCTTAGACCATACGCCTTAGCCTTTTCGGCAGCTCCTGAAGCTGCTACCTGTGCCGCATAAGGAGTACTCTTTCTGGAACCTTTAAAACCAGCGGCTCCAGCTGTATCCCAAGCAAGCACGTTGCCAGACTTATCGGTAAGCGTAATCACTGTGTTATTAAAAGTCGAGGAAATATGAGCGTTACCTTCGACGACGACCTTTTTTATTTTTTTCTTTCTAGTTTGTACTTTTGCTTTTGCCATGATTCTCCTTAATTATTGGCCAAATGGGCTAATTAGGCTAAATGGGTTTTTGAATTTTCCTACTTTACCTATTCGACCTACTTAAGCCTATTCATCCCAGATTTTATGTCTTCTGGGCAGACTTTTTCTTACCTGAACCCATTGTCATTTTCCTGCCTCTTTTGGTTCGGGCATTGGTCTTAGTCTTTTGACCCCTAAGCGGTAAACCCAATTTGTGTCTTATGCCGCGGTAACTTCCTATTTCTTTCAGTCTTTTAATATTAAGACTTACTTCTCTTCTAAGATCTCCTTCAACAGAATTACCTTTCTCGATAAGCTCTCTTATTTTACTAATTTCTGATTCGGCTAAATCTTTTACTCTGGTGTTCGGATTTACCTTAGCTGCTTCTAGTATTTTTTGGCTGGTTTTAAGACCGATACCATATATATATGTAAGAGCTATTTCTACTCTTTTTTCTTTGGGAATGTCTACACCGGCAATTCTGGCCATTTTTATAAACTCCTTTATCTTTGCATTTTGATCTCTGATCCGTTTGACTTTATTTTTGATCTTTGATCTTTAATCTTTGATCTACTATTTATCCTTGTCTTTGCTTATGCTTAGGATTTTCGCAAATAACCCTTAAAACCCGCTTTCGGCGGATTACTTTACATTTTTGACAAATTGGTTTAACTGATGCTCTAACTTTCATGATTTATCCTTAGATTTGTTTTTTGCTTATTCTTTATTGTTTTTTGACTATTTACTTAAGCCTGTAAGTGATTCGGCCCTTGGTTAAGTCATAAGGTGTCATTTCTACTGTAACTTTATCTCCAGGCAAAATTTTAATATAGTGCATCCTCATTTTTCCCGAGATATGCGCTAAAATAACATGTCCGTTCTCGAGCTCCACCCTAAACATGGCGTTTGGTAGAGTTTCAAGGACGGTTCCCGTTAACTCGATTACTTCCTTTGTATCACTCATGGGTACTACTTTCTCTCCTGATCTCCAGGACCTATTAAATATACTATAAATATTGCTTTTTTGCAAGGGTTTTTAGGATGAAAATCCTAAATTTCTAATTCTTAATTGCTCTAATTTCTAATCAAATCCCAATTTCTAATGACTAATAATCAAACTTACCTCCTAAACGTTGGGCATTTATTGGGTCTCTTAGGAATTTAAGGTGCTATTATTTTTATACTTTCTCATACGTTCGCATAATTAGCTGGGCTTGGACTTTTTTCATGGTTTCTAGGACAACGGACACCACAATTAAAATTCCCGTACCACCGATAGTTAAAGCAGCATTGTTTGTAAGCGGTTGTAATATAAATGGTAAAACAGCGATCAAACCTAAGAAAATGGAGCCAGTTAACGTTAGCCTATTTAAAACATGTACTAAATAATCCGCTGTCTGACGCCCCGGCCTTATGCCAGGAATAAAACCACCTTGCTTTTGGATGTTTTCGGAAACGTCTTTCGGATTAAAATATAAGAAAGTAGAAAAATAAGTAAAAGCAACTATGAGTAAAAAGTAAGTAACAGCGTAAGGCCAATTCTGCGGACTAAATGCTGTTGTAACCCACTTAGCAAAGTTAGCAACCCAGTATGTCCTAGCATTAGATAACAGACCAATAATCTGAGGTAGATTCATAAATGCCCCCGCAAAAATGATTGGAATAACGCCGGCAGTGTTAATCTTAAGAGGAAGGTGAGTATCCATGCCGCCGTAAATTCGGTTTCCCCTAACTTTCTTAGCATAAGAAACCGGGATTTTCCTTTGTCCTTCGGTTAAAAGAACAACACCAATAATCACTAGCACCGCAAACACCAAAAAACCTACCATCTTCCAAAATTCTGCCGGATTAAAACCTTCGACAGTAAATTTGTTTATCATGTTTCCAGCCGATGATGGTACTCTCGCCACGATACCGGCAAAGATTATCATGGAAACACCGTTTCCAATACCTTTTTCTGTAATAAGCTCACCAATCCACATTACAAAGATAGTCCCCACCGTAATTGACAAAAGCATTAAGAGCCAGGTACTAACAGTTGGATCCCCAATAATGTCAGTGCCTAACTGAGCTGAAGACCTCTTAATTAAAATAAGCATGCTATATCCCTGAATCATAGCAATTGGCACGGTCAGATATCTTGAATATTGATTTATTTTATTATGGCCCTGTTCACCTTCCTTGGAAATAGCGTGAAGAGTTGGAACAACCATTGTTAAAAGCTGCATAATAATAGATGCCGTGATATATGGACCAACACCCATCAATGCAACAGAAAAATTGCTTAAACCGCCGCCGGAAAATATATCTAAGAAGCCGAGAAAAGCGTTTTGGCTAAAATAGCCGCTTAAAAACTCTCTTATCTTAATCGGATCCGGCCCCGGAATTGGAACATGAGAAATTAACCTAAAAACCAAAAACATCGCCATCACGAATAAGATTTTATTTCGAAGCTCTCGATTCTTAAGTATTTGCTTGACGTAGTCCATGATTGCAATCCTCTATTTTTATCAAGTTAATAAGGTCTGTTTATTACGGTTTATTTAGTTTACAATCTCTTGCTAAATAATTCAAAAGTTAAAATTTAAAAGGCAAAAGTCCAGGGCAAAATTAAAAAGTTAAATACATTTTGAATTTTAAATTGCAATTTTGACTTTTGACCTTTGAATTTTTACTTATCAAGATACAAATTACTTGCTTGCTTTAACTTCCTCAGATTTTTCAATCGCTTCTTTGGCGCCTTTGGAAACGGATTCAGTATCAAGTACTAATTTTTTATTTAGAGTGCCGGTTAAAACTATCTTATAAGCTTCGCCTTTCTCAATGATTCCTGCTGCAATAAGGGTTTCTGAATTGACTTTAGATCCAGGCGCTAATTTATTCAAATCATTTAGAGTAATAACCGTTGGCTTAACATTACGTGATTTAAATCCCTTTAATTTTGGGATTCTTCGAATAAGAGGGGTCTGACCGCCCTCAAAACCAGGGCGAACACCGCCGCCAGTTCGAGAATTTTGACCTTTAGTTCCCCTACCAGCAGTTTTGCCTTTTCCGGAACCAATGCCGCGCCCTACTCTTTTTGACTTTTTTCCGAGCGTTGTGGTAATTTCGTGCAATTTCATTATTCTTTTACCTCTACCTTTTTCTTACTATCTTTTTGAGGATTCTTTTCTTCTTGTTTTTCCTCAGCCTTAGCTTCGATTTCTATTTTCTCTGCTTGATCTTCTGTAATATCTGGTTTTTCAGTTTTCACTGATTTTTTTTCCTTTGTTTCTTGTCCTTTGCTTTTTATTTTTTGCTCCTTTGGCTTTTCAATTAATTCTAAAGACTTTAAGGCCTCAAAAGTAGCATATACATTATTGATTTTATTGGAAGAACCAATCATTTTACTTAAAATATCATGAATACCGGCAGCCTCCACAACGGCCCTCACAGCGCCACCAGCAATAACTCCGGTACCTTTTGAAGCAGGTTTTATAAAAACTTTAGCCCCGCCATATTTCATCATAACTTCATGAGGAATGGTCGTTCCCTTTAAATTTACCTTAATCATATTCTTCTTGGCTTTTTGAATTGCCTTTTGAATTGAAGTAACGACTTCTAATCCTTTAGCAACACCAACACCAACCTGACCGGCCTTGTCTCCCACTACAACGGTTGCTCTAAATCTAAGCCTTCTACCACCGGCAACTACTCTGGTAATTCTATCAATCTGAACAACTTTTTCTTCAAACTGTTTCTCTTCTTGTGCATACGGTTCTCTCATAATTTCCTTCCTATAAATTCAACTTCCTCTTTCTCCCTCTTCCTTAAGGGAGAGGGTTGGGGTGAGGGGGGGTTACTAAAATTTAAGTCCTGCTTCTCTAGCAGCGTCTGCTAAAGCTTCAACTCGACCATGATATAGCTTTCCGGCTCTATCAAAAACCACTTCTTCTATCTTTGCTGACTTTGCTTGTTTCGCAACTTCCGCACCAACTAATTTTGCCTTCTCAGTTTTAGTGCCTTTTGCACTTTTTATATTAAGATCAGTTGCAAAAGCAAGGGTTTTTCCTATAGTATCATCAATGACCTGAGCAACAATATGCTTGTTTGAAGCAAAAACTGATAGTCTTGGTCTCTGAGGAGTTCCGCAAACCTTGGCTCTTACCCTTCTTCTTCTTTTCTCAAAAGCTTGTTTTTTATCCATAATTACCTCGCCTTAGCTGCTTTACCAGCTTTTCTTCTTATATATTCGTTCGAATACTTAATGCCTTTGCCTTTATAAGGTTCAGGTTTTCTCACGCTTCTAATTTTGGCAGCAACTTCGCCCACTAGCTGTTTGTCAAATCCGGAAACTGTAATGGTGTTCTTTTCTACCTTAAGATTGATACCTTCCGGTGGAACTACATCAACAGGATGAGAATAGCCGACATTTAAAACTAATTTACTACCCTGCATCTGAGCCCTATAACCAATACCCACAATCTCCAACTGTTTTTCAAAACCTTTAGACACGCCTTCGATCATGTTACTTAAAAGCGTTCTAACCAAGCCCCAAAGCTCTCTTGCTTTCTGATTATCCTCAGCTAATTCAATTCGAATATCAGCATCATTTGTAGTAACTTTAATTAGAGGGGAATGTTCGTATTCTAAAGTTCCCTTGGGACCAACGACTTTTACTACCCTATCGTTTAAGTTAACGGTTACGCCTTGTGGTATGATAATTGGTAATTTTCCGATTCTGGACATATATTTCTCCTACCAAGCCTTTAGCAGGATTTCTCCGCCAAGACCTTGTTTTTTAGCGTCATCTCCGGACATTATTCCTTTAGAAGTAGAGATCACTGTAATCCCCTTGCCTTGAAGCACTCGTGGAATTTCGTCCTTTTTAGAGTAGACTCTTCGGCCCGGCTTAGAAACTCTCATAACTTCGTTAATTGCCGGTTTTCGACCATCTAAACCATATTTTAACCGAACTTCAATCTCCTTAAATTCATTGACTTTAAGTTCTTTAAAATCTTCGATGTAGCCTCTCTTTTTTAAGATAGAAAGGATTTCAAGCTTAATCCGTGAAGATGGAATAATTACGATTTCTTTTCTCACGGCTAAGGCATTTTTAATTCGTGTTAGCATATCTGCGATTGGATCTGATACTGCCATTGTGCCTCCTTACCAGGAACTTTTTGTTACGCCCGGAATTTCGCCTCGAGAAGCGTACTCTCTGAAGCAAATTCGACACATACCATATTTTCGAATGTAAGCCTTAGGTCTGCCGCAAATTTGGCATCTCGTGACTTTTCTTGTCGAAAACTTAGGTTTTCTTTGGGCTTTTACTATTAATGCTTTTCTTGCCATAACTCTCCCTATAAATTAACCTTCCTCTTTCTCCCTCTCTCTCAAGGGAGAGGGCAGGGGATGAGGGGGGGGGTGTACTTAGACACTTTCCTTTTTAAATGGAAATCCAAAATATTCTAAAAGTCTCTTGGCTTCTTCATCGTTTTGGGCTGTTGTTACGATATTTAACTGCAAACTATGAACTCCAGAAACATCCTCATACGAAACTTCCGGAAAAACGGTATGTTCTTTAATTCCTAAACTATAATTTCCTTGCCCGTCAAATGCACCAGCCTTAATGCCTCTAAAATCTCTAACTCGAGGTAAAGTAACGTTTACCAATCGGTCTAAAAATTCATACATTCTCTCACCTCTTAAGATTACAGAGACGCCTATCGGAAAACCTTCTCTCAACTTAAAACCCGCAATGGATTTTTTAGCTACTGTTCGAACTGGCTTCTGGCCTGTGATCTTAGCAACGATTCCTTCTAAGTCATCAAGAATTTTTGGATCTTGAACTGCTTGACCAGCACCAATATTTAAGATTACTTTTTCGATTTTTGGTACTTGCATAATATTCTTGTAGCTAAAATCTTTTCTGAGCTTTGAAATTATTTCTTTGTTATACAAATCTTTTAATTTACTCATGTCTTCGACTAAATCCTTTCCTTGCATCTTTTACAAACCCTGACCTTATCGTCTTTTACTAATTCGTACCCCATTCTGGCCGGTTTATTGCATCTTGGGCAAACAACCGCAACATTCGATACGCAAACCGGAGCAGTTACCTCAATAATGCCGCCAGCTGGAGTCTTAGTAGATGGCTTTACCGCTTTTTTATGAATATTGATGCCTTCAACCATGACTTTCTCAGTTTTTGATATAACTTGAACAACTTTTCCAGTTTTTCCCTGGTCTTTTCCAACTGTTATTAAAACCGTATCATTTTTTTTAACTTTCATTACAGGACCTCCGGCGCAAGAGAAATAATTTTATTATAGCCCTTTTCTCTAAGCTCTCTTGCTACTGGGCCAAAAATACGGGTTCCTTTTGGATTACCGTCTTTATTTATAACAACACACGCATTCTCATCAAATCTGATTGTGGAACCATCCGCACGCTTATGTTCTTTTACGGTTCTTACAATTACGCATCTTACAACTTCTTTTTTCTTTACTGCTCCACCAGGCATGGCGCTCTTTACAGCACCTACAATAAGTTCGCCGATATCAGCTGTTCTCTTACGGGTACCGCCAAGAACACGAATGCATTGTATCTGTTTCGCTCCGGTATTGTCGGCAACTTTTAACATTGTTCTTTCTTGTATCATCTTATTCTCCTTGGGTTGGCTCCACTGCCACCTGGTCGAAGTGAGCCCCTTTGACAACATTCGTTAAGACCCATTTCTTATCCTTAGAAATTGGCTTGGTTTCCTCAAACTCTACTAAATCTCCTGGCTTTAAAATATTTTCAGCATCGTGAATCTTAAAGTTTTTAGAAACCTTAAATCTTTTTTTATAAATCGGGTGAGTTTTAAGTCTATCAACTCTCACTACCGCAGTTTTATCCATTTTATTTGAAACGACTACACCTTTAAACTTGCGTGCCATTTTACTTCTCCTCTTCTAAAGATTTGGCGATATCTCGCTCTTTTTTTAAAGTTAGAATTCTGGCGATATCTTTTTTTACGTTTTTTATGGCTTTTACATTCTTTATTTCTCTTGCTACCATGCCAAACCTAAAATCCCTTAAATTCTTGTAAAGATCATTTAGCTCTTTATCTAACTGCTTATCATTTTTTTGAATTAACTCTTTATACTTCATATTCAAGCCTCGTCTTTTGAAATAAATTTGGTCTTAATAGGAAGCTTGTGAGCTGCAAGCCTTAGTGCCTCTTTGGCTACTTCTTTTGGAACACCATCCATCTCAAAAAGAATTCTTCCTGGTCTCACTATGGTTACAAAATGATCCTGTGCTCCTTTTCCGCCTCCCATTCTTACTTCTTGAGGTTTTTTAGTGATTGGCTTCTGAGGAAAAACTCTAATCCAAATCTTTCCGCCTCTTTTTATATATCTGGTCATAGCTCGTCTGGCAGCTTCGATTTGTCTGGAATTTAACCAAATTGGCTCTAGAGCTTTAAGACCGTATTGGCCAAAGTTAAGCTCTAAGCCCCTGGTTTCTTCACCAGAAACGGCTATTTTATGGCTCTTTCTGAATTTTGTTTTCCGTGGCATTAACATCTCTAAAGATCTCCTTTATATATCCAAACCTTTACTCCAATAATTCCGTATGTTGTTTTAGCTTTAGATAAAGCATAGTCAACATCAGCTTTAATCGTTTGTAGAGGAATTTTACCCTGAGATTTAGTATCGGATCTAGCGATATCAACCCCGCCAAGTCTTCCAGCAACTGTAACCTTAATTCCTTTTGCTCCGGCCTTCATGGTTCTGTCTATTGCCTGCTTGGTTGCTCTCTTAAAAGCAATTCTTCTTTCAAGCTGTCCGGCAATATTATCGGCTACTAGCTTTGCAAAAAGCTCTGGGCTTCTGATTTCTTCGATATTCACTTTAATAGGAGTCTTAACGATTTTGGAAACGGCTTTTTTAAGCTCTTCTATTCCAACTCCGCCTCGTCCGATAATAACGCCTGGCTTTGAGGAATGGATTGCAACAGTAATTAGGCTCGGACTTCTTTCGATATCAACTCTTGCTATACCGCCCCTAACGCCGTATTTATCCATAATAAATCCTCTGATCTTGATGTCTTCGTGCAAGAACTTAGTATAATCTTTGGTCACAAACCATCTTGATTGCCAATTCCTAGTTAGCTGTAACCTGAAACTTGTTGGATTAACTTTCTGTCCCATTTTTCTCCTTTTCCTCGGCTTCGCTGAGGTCGCTACTGGAAGCGAGCGAAGTCGATGGGTTTGCTCTGGCTATCTTTGCCTTGGCAAGATTACCTTCTGACTTTGGTTTTTCTGATTCTAGAGCGACTGTAATATGGCTGGTTCTTTTCTTAATCTCATAAGCCATACCTCTGGCCCTTGGCTGAAATCTCTTTAAAGTCGGGCCTTCGTCTGCTCTGATTTCTGATATAACTAAATCTTTTTTCCTTAAATTAAAATTGTGCTCCGCATTGGCAACAGCTGATTTTATTGCTTTTGCTATCGGCTTTGCGGCGCCTTTTGACGTAAATTTTAAGATTGCCAAAGCATCTTCAGCTTTCTTGCCTCTTACCAAATCGACGACTAAACGCATTTTTCTGGGTGATATTCTAATGTATTTTGCTGTTGCTACGACTTTCATGTTTTATCTCCCTTTGGCCTGAGTTTTAGCCATCTTTCCGCCGTGACTTCTAAATTTTCTAGTTGGCGCAAATTCACCTAACTTATGACCAACCATATTTTCTGTAACATATACCGGTAGATGTTCTTTGCCATTGTGAACAGCAATAGTGTAACCTACCATTTCCGGAGAAATAGTAGAGCTTCTTGCCCAAGTCTTAATAACTTTTTTGTCTGTTGGACCTTGGGCCGTAATCTTTTTTAATAATTTTTCGTCTACGTATGGACCTTTTTTAAGCGATCTTGCCATTTACTTACCTCTTTTTCTTCCTAGATCTAATAACCATAGGAGCAGGTTTTCTCCTGGTCTTATGTCCTAATGCAGGAGCTCCCCATGGAGTTTTTGGGTGAATGAGACCGATATCGGTTCCGCCTTCACCGCCACCATGCGGATGATCTACTGGGTTCATCGCTTTACCTCTAACGGTAGGTCGAATTCCCATCCATCGTTTTCTTCCTGCTTTACCAATTTTTATAATGTTATGTTCTGGATTAGATACGTTGCCAATCGATGCCCAAGAATTTTCGTTTATTTTTCGAATTTCGCCAGATGGAAGCCTTAGATGAACAAAGCCTTCTTCTCTACCCACAATCTGGGCTGAAGCACCGGCGGATCTTACTAACTGAGCTCCTCTGCCTGGATACATTTCGACATTAAATACTTGGGTGCCAATTGGAATTTTCTTAATGGACATTCGATTTCCGGTTCTTGGTTCTGCCTCGTCGCCGAATTCTAGTTTCTGGCCAACCTTTAAACCCTGAGGTGCAACCATATAGCCTTTACCGCCATCAAAACTGATTAGGGCAATTCTTGCTGATCGGTTTGGATCATACTCGATAGCTGTAACTTCTGCTTCTTTATATCCAAATTGCTTAAAATCAATAAGCCTATACATTCTTTTAGCGCCGCCGCCTCTGTGTCTAATTGTAATCTTTCCGAGAGATCGGCCAGCATTCTTTTTTAAAGGCATCAAAAGAGACTTTTCCGGACTCTTCTTGGTGATATCCGTAAAAGTATCAACTGTCATTCCTCTTCTTGCATTTGATGTTGGCTTTACTTTCTTTACTGGCATGACTTATCCTTTCATAATCTCGATTTTATCGCCTTCTTTTAAGGTAACAATGGCCTTTTTCCAGTCCGCCATTTTACCCATCTTGCCTTTTCGACCAAATCTTCTCGTTTTTCCTTTTACAACAATCATATTCACATCTGTAACTTTAACTTTAAATAGCTTTTCAATAGCGTCTTTTACCTCGATTTTATTGGTGCTTGTTGCGACCTTAAAAGTGTAGACTCCATTTTCGGCCTGGATAATTGATTTTTCAGAAATTACCGGTTGTTTTACAATCGTATTCTTATCCATCTTATTTAGCTAACCTTTCCATCTTATCTTCGGCGCCGTTAGCCAAGATGATCGTATCGGCTAACATGACCTCTAAAGTATTAAGATTATTCGCAACTTCGATTTTTAAATTAGGAATATTTTTTCCAGCTTTAAAAATGATCTCATTGGCTTCTGGTAAAACTAGTAAAATTTTGCCAGCTACCTTTAACTTATTTAAAACTTCGGCTAAATCTTTAGTCTTTGGCTTCTCTTGGTTTAAATCTTTTAAAACTACAATTTGACCGTCTTTTGCCTTAGCAGATAAAGCATTTAAGAGGGCTGCAGCGCCTTTTTTGGCCGGAATGTTTTTGTACCAATTTTGCTCTCCTGTTGGACCAAAGACAGTACCACCGCCACGCCAAATCGGATTTCTTATAGAGCCTGTTCTTGCCCTACCGGTGCCTTTTTGTTTCCATGGCTTTCGGCCACCGCCAGAAATCTCGCCTCTTTCTTTGGTTTTGGCAGTTCCCTGACGAAGGTTGGATTGTAACAAAATTACGACTTCCGAAAGAAGTGCCTTATTTACATCTAATCCAAAAACTTTATCGTTTAATTTCTGATCTTCTTTTTTGGTGCCTTTTGTATCGTAAACTGCTACTTTCATCTTAACCCCTTATTACAATCACACCTTTAGCCGGGCCAGGAACAGCGCCTCTTACTGCTAAAAGATTATTTTCTTTATCAACTGATACTATTTTTAAATTTTTAACGGTTACCTGATTGCTTCCCATTCTTCCCGGAAGCTTTGTTCCTTTAAACACGTGTTGTGGGAACATCGAGCCGATTGAACCCGGTTCCCTATAATGATGTGAACCGTGAGACATCGGGCCTCTCTTAAATCCGTGTCTTTTAATTACACCGGCAAAGCCTTTACCTTTGGAAATTCCTTGAACTACGATCTTATCACCGGGCTTAAAGATATCAACTGAAATTTTGTCCCCTACTTTTACTTCCTTAGGTTCAGCGCCTTCTTCAACTTCGATGCTTATCTCGGTTACTTCCCTTAAATATCTCGAGTTAGACTTAGAAGGTTTTAGATGTCCGGCTTGCGGTTTTTTCTGCTTTTTAGCTTCGCCTAGACCTAGCTGGATAGCATTGTAACCGTCTTTTTCGGCGGTTTTAATTTGCGTAACCACATTTGGAGTTGCCTGAACAACAGTAACAGGAACTACGTTCCCGTTCTCATCAAATACTCTCGTCATTCCGATTTTTCTCGCTAATATTGCTTTCATATTTTCCTTTTATCTTCCCTCGCCCGAAGTTCGAGGAATGATTTCGAACAAAGCGACATCCGTTACTTTACAAAAAAAACTATTTGGACAGTTAGGCAGTTTCCCATTCGGGACTATCCCAACTCTCCACTCGATTTTTGTATAATTCCTTTTTCCCTAAATAATCTCAGGGACAATTTTTAAATGAATGTTGACTTAAAAAGTATATATATAAACTCTAAATTTGTCAAGAAGAAAATGCCATTGGCTAATAGGCTAATTGGCTTATGGACTAACGGGTATCAAAACCTGAAATTTATACATTAAATGACATAATTCTCACGATCGTAGTCATTCCGTCATCTTGGGATACCAGTTATGTTATTGTGATTATAAAGAAATAGCATGCTTCTTAAAAACATGAGGATGGAAGCAACCGGGGCAAGAAGCCGCCATCCTCATAAAGACACTGATTCTAGATTGCTACGTACTCGATTTCCGATCGAGTTAAATCCCTTAGAAGCTTTTCGCGGTCTATCGTCTTAAACAAGACGATCATACGACTCCAACCTGGTTGTTTTCGCATCGCCTTTTCTAAAGCCTCATCTCTACGAGGGTTATTACTCTCACCATAAGCACCTTGTAGCAACCTCTTCATAACATCGGCAGTCTTATTGTCCTTGATGTAGAAATTTATAAAAGACTCTTTTCTACCGATATCAAGGTAATCCACTACAACATCATAGTTTTCAGTTGATTTGACCTTTACTTCACTCGACACTTCTTCGCCTGGTCTTACAATGATAATCTTAATCCTTTCCATAACAATTACTACCTCCGCTTCCTGATCTGGACCCCAATTTATTGTCAATCTTGCAACTGCATATTCTATGTGAACTTAGGGTAAAAGTCAATTGAAAGTTTTTAATGCGCAAAAAAGCAACCATTTGACCTAAAACAGCTCCTTATGATTTAATATAAGTATAGTTAATAATGATTGGCCAGAAGCTTGCTAGTTGATAACCAAGCATATGGCCAACTAATAAAAAGGAGAGAAAATGTCAGTAGAAATGAATAATGACGGAGCAGCTCCAGTAGCTACCGAATCAAAGCCAGAAGCGAAAGCAATGCCGGAAGAATTAAAAAAGTTTAACTGGGGCGCATTCCTCTTAACCTGGATCTGGGGTATTGGCCATAGCGTTTGGCTTGCTCTTGCCGGATTAGTTCTTATCTTTATTCCTGTAATTGGATTTTTGGGAAGTATTGCTTTTGCAGTCTATCTAGGAGTAAAAGGCAATGAACTTGCTTGGAAGACCGGAAAATATACCGACGTAGAGGCTTACCTAGCTCTAGAGAAAAAATGGATGATTGCCGGACTTGTCGTAGTTGCTCTTGGCTTTGTTCTAGCTTTCATGATGGGCGCTGCAATTGTTTCTATGATCACCGGTGGCATGCTAAACGGCAGCTAAGTAATAAATAGTTTACTAAAAAGCGGGCCCAAAGACCCGCTTTTTTATTTGTCTAAAATAATAGAGGCAAAAGGTTGAGCTTGTTTTAAATTTACTTACTCAAGATTTGCCTCCATCATCTTCTCTAGAATATCTTTTAGCTTTTTGCTATTCGCTAAATGTTCAACTGCTCTTCTGAATCTAAACCTGACATCCTTAATACCATTGGCAACAATATCTATGTTGCTAATAGATAGCGATTCTGTCTCTATTGTTTCTTTTCTTTCTGCCCTTTATCTTTCCCTTTGCAATTACTCCGATTGGATATCTTTTTCTGCTTAAATTCAGGTATACTTAATAGCCCAATAGTTGTCGTCTTCGCTCTAATAATAAGCGTTTAGACGTTTGAAATTTGATGATTGATTATCTATTTAAAATTTGAAATTCATAATTGAAAATTCAAAAACCGCCCTTTAATTAGCTCTGGGCGGTTTTTGTTATAAGTTTACATTTTAATTTCGATGTCTACACCTGCTGGCAGGTTTAGATTCATCAAGGAATCGATAGTTTTTGGAGCAGGATCTAGAATGTCGATTAGTCTTTTATGAGTTTTCATCTCAAACTGCTCGCGAGAGTTTTTGTCGATATGTGGAGAGCGGATAACTGTTACCACGCTTCTTTGAGTTGGCAATGGTACCGGACCTGCAATAATAGCGCCGGTTCGCTCTGCAGTTTCGATGATCTGCTTTGCAGATTCATCAATAATCTTATGATCATAAGCCTTAAGACGAATTCGAATTCTCTGTTTTGTCTTTTCAGTTGGTTTTGCTTGGGCTGTCAAAGTACTGCTCCTTCTTCCTATTCTTACTTAATGACCTTAATTACTACTCCAGAGCCAACGGTTCGGCCACCTTCCCTGATAGCGAATCTCATTCCGTCTTCCATAGCAATTGGGGCTATAAGTTTAACTTTCATTTTGATATTATCGCCAGGCATAACCATTTCTACGCCGTCTGGTAGTGTAACTTCACCAGTTACGTCGGTAGTTCGGATATAGAACTGTGGTTTATACCCTTTAAAGAATGGGGTGTGTCGTCCACCTTCCTCTTTGGTTAAGATATATACTTCGCCTTCAAATTCAGTATGAGGAGTAATTGAACCCGGCTTAATGGCCACCTGACCTCTTTCGATATCGTCTTTTTCGATACCTCTAAGAAGTAAACCAACATTGTCTCCAGCTACGCCTTCGTCAAGCAGTTTTCTAAACATCTCCACGCCGGTTACAACAGTCTTCCTTGTTGGGTGAATACCAACGATTTCAACTTCTTCGTTAACCTTAACTTTTCCTCTTTCAATTCTACCGGTAGCAACTGTGCCTCTTCCCTTAATAGAGAAAACGTCTTCAACTGCCATTAAGAATGGTTTGTCGATATCTCTTTTTGGTTCTGGGATGTATGAGTCAAGGGCATCCATCAGTTCATCAATAGTCTTGGTGTAATTTGCATCACCTTCTAAGGCTTTAAGGGCAGAACCTCTAATGATTGGAACGTCGTCGCCAGGAAATTCATATTTAGAAAGAAGTTCTCTGATTTCCATTTCAACAAGATCCAAGAGCTCTGGATCGTCAACCATATCAACTTTGTTCATATAAACAACGATGTATGGAACGCCAACGTTCTTTGCAAGTAGAATGTGTTCTCTAGTTTGTGGCATTGGTCCGTCAGCAGCGGATACTACTAGAATAGCGCCGTCCATCTGAGCCGCACCAGTAATCATGTTTTTAACGTAGTCGGCGTGACCAGGACAGTCGATGTGAGCATAGTGTCTTTTTTCGGTTTCATACTCCTGGTGGGAAGTAGCGATGGTAATTCCTCGCTCTCTTTCTTCCGGAGCATTGTCGATGTCTGCAAATGCTCGAGCCTGCGCCATGCCTTTTTTAGACAACACGTTAGTAATAGCAGCAGTCAAAGTGGTTTTACCGTGGTCAACGTGGCCAATGGTACCCACATTGACGTGCGGTTTTGTTCTTTCAAATTTTTCAGCCATATTTTCCTTTCCTATTTGGATTAGCCTGCCTACAGGCAGATTTTTTATTTCGCCCGATCATACGACCCGCATGGGAGGGCGATCCGCCCTGGGCGGAAAATTAAATTTAAATTAGTCTACAAAATAATCTGTGGACGAATTGCTTCTCCCACTACTTGAAAAAGTATACATAACTTGAGGGTTTTTTGCAAGTATTTTTTCTTAGCAATCAAACGAATCTATTCCCTCGCTATCCTCTAAACGTAAAGAAAGTGCATTTATCCCTTTACACAAGGGATAAGAAATGTTATAATTATTGGCTGTCAAAAGACAGGAACCTTCACATGCTGGCACCGGTTGTCAGCCCAGAGATGAAAGGAAGTGGTAGAAATGGGGATCAAGAATACATTGGAATGGGGCAGGTATAATAGACTTGCCAAAGATCTCTCGGATCACGACCAAGAACCGAGAATCAAGCGATCTTTGTACCGAGAGCTTGGCACAACTGATTCAGACATCGAAGTAACACCTGAGCTCTGCGAGCTCATTATCGAGAGTCTGAATCCTAACGACCACGAAACCGTCATTGTCGAGGCACAAAAAGCAATTGGACGGTGTTCGAAAAAGCTGTGCAAAGAGTACAAGCCATGGGAGTTATTCCCGATCATCGATTACATCCACAGCTACAGAATAGCGCGGCCGGCGCGAGAGTACTTTCCGGCAAACATGTTTTTCTACATAACAAAAGTGAATTGGCCAAAGGAATTTCTAGCGGAGCAAATCATGGGACAAAACCATGTCGTCGAAGGAGCAGCTACCATTGCCTGTAGTCTGGGCCAAGCCAAAGATATCGACACTAAAAGTCTATCTGCTAAAAATTGCAAAAGCGTCAAAAAGGGTATAGAGGATGCGTTTTGCTCTTCTTATATCTTTGGACTACCTTACGGATTAGGCAACCCTAAGTCCATCGACGAGCTCATGTACGACCATGAAGATAATGCCGTGAGAAATGCCGCATACGCCTACCGAGAGGCAGACTACAGACACAATCAGAAAATCAAGCGCAAGGTTTCATAACCTCCTTTCTGCACGTAAGTTTCGAAGGCTTCGGCCTCAGATGTCTTTTGTCTGAGGCCGATTCTATTTTTTTAAACATTTACTCGCCCAAATAAAAGGATCACATTCTTTTTAATAAACATTTAAAAAGGACAAGTTGCTTGTCCTTTTTAAAAATACCCCCCTTAATACATTTGGTAGATTGGCTATATTATCTACCTATTTAGAGCGAGAATCAGCACCTATTAATACAAATCACCAAGCGGTTGAAGAGTTAGTTTTGGAATAATGCACAAAAGGTTCAGTATCTAGTATTTTGTATCTGGTATTTAGTATAAAAAAAGACCTCTTGGTCTCTGTTTTGGTCTAAAACGAGTGAAGCCGGTGTAGTGTAGAAGATTGTTTTTTATGCGCTTTGCGCCAACCTCAGCACCGATCACCGGCCTCGAAAATATTTGGAAAGAGTCTTCCTCTTGAAGCACATCCCTGCTCATCGACCCTCAATACTGGCACTAGCGCCAAAAAGTGGGGTCGCACGAGGCGGAAAGGGCCAAAGGCATTAGTTTCCCTGGTCTTGTGCGACCATGCCAAGCGATCCGCCATCAAAGCACCTCATCATGCCACCTTCAGCACTTTGATTAAAATCAGCGCACTCTTTCCAAAAACTGTTTATTAAACAACAATTTATGTTTGAAAGTATATCATATTTTTCATTTTTGTCAATAGTTTTCTAGATAATTGATTGTTTATTTAAAAATTTTGGCTTTTTGTAGGCATTTTTCCCCAAAAAGGGTCGCACCCTCGGAAGAGAGCGACCCTTTAATACTAGATTCCCGCCTTCGCGGGAATGACGAAGAAAGAGGATGAGATTGCTTTGTCGCAAAGCCTCCTTAGAGTGACCCCTCACCCCAACCCTCTAGCCTCAAGGGAGAGAGAATAAAAAAAGCCCCATCACTGAGGCTTTTTTGTTTATTGTTCGATTGTTTATTGCTTATTAATTCTATTTAGCTGCTGTTCTCTTGCCGATAATCTCTTCGGTTACGTTTCGCGGTACTTCTTCGTAATGATCGAATTCCATGGTGTAAGCGGCACGTCCTTGGGACATTGATCTTAAGGTTGTCGCGTAGCCGAACATCTCGGCTAGAGGCACATGAGCATCAACTACCTTTACCCCCGCCCGTTCATCCATCTTCTGGATTCTGCCGCGCTTAGAATTTAAGTCGCCCATCACGTCACCCATGAATTCTTCCGGTGTGGTAACTTCTACCTTCATAATAGGCTCTAATATAATAGGATCGGCCTGTTTTACACCGGCCTGGAGGGCCATGGAACCGGCAATCTTAAAGGCCATTTCGGAAGAGTCAACTTCGTGGAAGGAACCATCGTATAGCGTCGCTTTAACGTCTACTACCGGATAGCCGGCAATAACACCGTTCCCCATAGCTTCCCTTATGCCCTGCTCTACCGGATTAATGTATTCCTTGGGAATAGTGCCGCCGACAATTTTATTAATAAATTCATAGCCTTTGCCGGACTCGTTCGGTTCGATCTCGAGCCAAACATGGCCGTACTGGCCTCTACCGCCGGACTGCCTGATGAATTTACCTTCGATCTTGGTACTTTTCTTGACGGTTTCTTTGTAAGCCACCTGGGGTTTGCCAACATTGGCCTCTACTTTAAATTCCCGCTTCATTCGGTCAACGATGATTTCTAAGTGAAGCTCGCCCATACCTTCGATAATAGTCTGTGCTGTTTCTTCGTTAGTTTTAACTCTAAAAGTTGGGTCTTCTTCTGCAAGACGAGATAATGCGATTCCCATTTTTTCCTGGTCTGCCTTGGTCTTAGGCTCGATAGCCACCGAAATAACCGGCTCCGGAAATACGATTTTTTCTAAGACAATCGGCTTGTCCACATCGCAAAGAGTGTCGCCCGTAGTTGTGCCCTTAAGCCCCACTGCCGCAGCAATCTCGCCGGCAAAAACTTGGGGCACTTCTTCCCTCTGGTTAGCGTGAAGTCTAATGATCCGGCCGATTCTTTCCTTGTCTCCGGTTGTTGCGTTTAGAATATAGGAGCCGGATTTTATATTACCCGAATAAACTCTAAAGAAAGCAAGCTTCCCGACAAACGGATCGGCCGCAATCTTAAAAGCCAATGCTGAAAACGGCTCGGAGTCAGAAGCTGTTCGCTCCATTTCTTCCCCAGTTTTCGGATGAGTTCCCTTAACTGCCGGGACATCTAACGGATTTGGCAAGTAGCTAATGATAGCGTCAAGAAGCATCTCGACAACCACACCTCGCCCATCGCCGCCGAGCACCGGAAAAAAGTCGCCCTTAAGAACTGATTTTCGAATCGCTTCGGCAAATTCTGCGCTGGTGATCTCTTCGCCGCCCAGATATTTTTCCATTAAAGCGTCATCGGCCTCAATAGCCTTTTCTAATAGTTCGTTACGATATTTTTCGGCTTTCTCCTTCATGTCCGCGGGAATATCACTCTCTTTTAATGTTTTATCCTTGTAGTCGTCGTAAACGTAGGCCTTCATGGAAACCAAGTCGATGGCGCCGTTAATTCCCTGCTCGAAACCGATTGGCAACTGAAGAGCAAAAGCGTTAGGACTTAATCTGTCTCTTATGGAATCCAGGGACTTATAAAAATCGCCGCCGGTCTGGTTGATTTTATTGATAAAACAAATTCGCGGAACGTGATATTTGTCAGCCTGTCTCCATACTGTTTCGGATTGAGGCTCAACACCCATCTTGCCGTCGAAAATAACCGCCGCACCGTCAAGAACTCTTAAAGACCGTTCTACTTCTACGGTAAAGTCTACGTGACCCGGGGTGTCGATGATATTAATTCTTTTGCCTTTCCAAAAACAGGTGGTAGCAGCCGAGGTAATAGTAATACCTCTTTCTCGTTCCTGCTCCATCCAGTCCATGGTAGCTTCGCCCTGATGAACTTCACCAATTTTGTGAGTTCTTCCGGTAATATACAAAATACCCTCAGTAACCGTCGTTTTACCGGCGTCAATGTGGGCAATAATGCCAATGTTTCTAGTATTCTCTAAACTGTATTCTCTAGCCATAAATCTCCCTAAATTCGTAAATTTAAATAATAAATTCCTAATTGATCTAATTTCTAATTTATAATAAAACCCCAATTTCTAAATGTATAATGTCTAAAATTTTTCCTTTGACATTGGTCATTTTGTCATTGGGATTTTATTAGGTCAATTAGGTTAATTAGAAATTAGACATTCTATTAATATCTAGCCAAATGCGCAAACGCCCTGTTTGCTTCAGCCATCTTGTGAGTATCTTCCTTCTTCTTGATGGTTGTGCCGACGCCGTTATAAGTATCTAGAAGTTCTCCAGCTAAAGCCTTGTCAAAAGACATGCCTTTTCTAGCCCTGGCAGCAGCTAAAATCCATCTAATTGCAAGAGATAATCTTCTTGGATTTCTAACTTCTATTGGAACTTGATATGTGGCCCCGCCGATTCTTCTGGATTTTACCTCTAAAACCGGGGAAGCATTTTTTATTGCAGCCTCAAAAACTTCTAAAGGACTTTTCTTCGTCTTTTCACCAACAATATCTAAAGCCTTGTATAAAAGATTATAAGCTAAATTCTTTTTGCCATCCCACATCATTTTTTGGGCAAATTTAGTAACTAAAATACTATTGTATTTTAGGTCTGGCAAAATTTCTCTTTTTTCTACTTTTCTTGGATCTCTTGGCATATATAACTCCTTCGTCGTTAGTGATCAATGAACAAGGAAACTTTTTGTTCTATGATCCTTGATCCCTGTTCTCTTTTAAGCTTTCTTAGCACCGTATTTAGACCGACCTTGTCCTCGCTTTGAAACACCAGCAGTGTCCAAGGCGCCTCTGACAATGTGATATCTCACACCCGGAAGATCTTTTACTCTTCCACCTCGAATTAAGACCACAGAGTGTTCCTGTAAATTGTGGCCGATTCCTGGAATATAAGCAGTCACTTCCATACCATTAGTTAGTCTCACTCTTGCGATTTTTCTTAAGGCTGAGTTTGGTTTTTTAGGAGTGGTTGTTGAAACTTTAAGCGCAACACCTCTCTTAAAGGGAGAATGCACTTCTTTTGACCTATTTTTTAGCGCATTTGTAGACTTCGCCAAAGCAGGAGTCTTTGACTTCTTTATAACCCTTTTTCTTGGTTTTCTGATTAACTGTGAAATTGTTGGCATTAAATATCTCCTCTAGAATGAAATTTTACTGAATAAGTATACCATGATTTTTGTTGACAGTCAAAGATTTTGACTATTGGATAAATTTCTAATTGCTCTAATTACTAATTTCTAATCAAATCTCAATTTCTAAATCTCTAATTTACCACCCTCGCCCCAACCCTCTCCCATTAAGGGAGAGGGAAAAATTTAGTCATTTTGTCATTGGTGCTTGGGAATTTATTAGATCAATTAGGTAGATTAGAAATTAGACATTTATTTAATATTTCCTATGTCTAAACCCTGTTCCAACCGGAATTAGTTTTCCAATGATCACGTTTTCTTTTAAGCCTCGTAGCTCGTCTATTTTACCTCTGGTAGCGGCTTCGATAAGTACCCTGGAGGTTTCCTGAAATGATGCCGCCGATAGGAATGAGTCTGTGGAAAGAGAAACCTTGGTAATAGAAAGGAGCAGTTTTTCGGCTGTTGCCGGCTTGTTGCCTTTCTTTTGAGTAGCCCCTGCGTTTTCTTTTTCGAAAGCAAACTTTGATACAATCTGACCGGAAGTAAAATCGGTATCCCCAGCATCTTCAATCTGATATCTAGAAAACATCTGTCTTACGATGATCTCAATGTGACGGTCGTTAATAGACTGGCCTTGAGAAGCATAAATCTGTTTTACTTCGGCAATAATGTATTCTTCAACAGCTCTTTCTCCAAGAAGCTTTAAGGCATTCTGAAGATTCCAGGAACCCTCAGTAAGCTGCTGGCCTTTTTCGACTTTCTCGCCGTCTTCTACTCGCATACCAGTCTGAAGAGGAATTTCGTATTCTTTAGCTTCCGGCTCCCTTTCGACAATAATTTTCTCTTGAATAACCTTAGCTTTTCCGGCATTTTTAGCCTTAACCGGCTTCTTGCCACCTTTTGTAATAAGGACTTGCCCGGCCTGAACCTGTTCGCCATTTTTGATCTCAACATCAAGACCTTTAATCTCGTATTCATCTTCTTCGGTAATATCAGAAATGATTCTGATGGTTCGTTTATGTTCGGTGTCTTTAATTTGTACTTTACCTTCGATTTCGGATAACACAGCTTCACCTTTTGGATTTCTGGCTTCGAACAATTCTTCTACTCGAGGGAGACCCTGAGTGATGTCAAGACCAGCTACGCCACCAGTGTGGAAGGTTCTCATAGTAAGCTGTGTACCGGGCTCACCAATAGACTGAGCGGCCATAATACCAACTGCCTCACCTAGCTTTACCGGTTCGCCGGTAGCCAAGTTTGTGCCGTAACACTGCTGACAAATTCCCCATCTGGTTCGGCAAGTAAGAACTGCTCTGATACCCACTGATTGAACATTAGAAGCTTCGATTTCTGCGGCTTTTTCTTCGCTCACTACTTCGCCTTCTTTTGCAATAACCTCGCCGGTTTCCGGATCAATAACTTTCTTTAAGATAACTCTTCCTCTGACTCTATCTGCAAATGATTCGCCAATTGCCTTGGCACTCTTTTTGTAAATCGTAATGCCGTCTTTGTCTTTACAATCAAGTTCGGTAATAATTACGTCCTGAGAAACATCAACTAATCTTCTGGTTAGATAACCTGAGTCCGAAGTTCTAAGAGCCACGTCGGAAAGACCTTTTCTAGCACCATGGGTAGAGATAAAGTACTCGAGCACGGTAAGACCTTCTTTGTAGTTTGATCTAACCGGAAGTTCGATAATCTCGCCAGTCGGAGAAACCACCGCACCTTTCATACCAGCCATCTGGGTTAACTGGTCGACTTTACCGCGAGCACCGGAGTTCACCATAATCGCAATGCTTGTATAAGGATCAAGATTATCTCTCATCGCACCCTGAACTTCATTTTTTACCTTTTCCCAAAGCTCAACAGTTTTTTCGTATCTTTCTTGTTCGGTAATAAGACCTCTTTGAAACTGCTTTTGAATTTCGGTTACTTTAAGTTCTGCCTCGTCTATGATTTTTTTCTTGGCTGGAGGTGTTACGACATCGGATACAGCCATCGAAAGTCCGGAAGCCATAGAATACTCAAATCCAAGGTCCTTAATTTTGTCTACAAATTTGGCTGTAACTTCTTTTCCGATTTCTTTGTAAGATTTGGCTACCAATTTACCTAGAGTTTTACTATCTAGAACATCATTTATATAGCCAAGTTCTTTTGGCACGATCTGGTTAAATATGACACGGCCAACAGTGGTGTCTATTAGCTTACCATCATTTCTTACCTTAATTTTGGCGTTTAGATCGACTACGGAAAGCTGATATGCCATCATAACTTCGTCTGCATCCATAAACACCTTGCCATCACCCTTGCCGCTTTCTCTATCCATCGTTAAGTAGTAGCAACCCATAACCATGTCTTGGGTTGGTTTTACTACCGGTTCACCAGCAGCCGGCTTTAAAAGGTTGTTAGCAGATAACATGATGTTTCTGGCTTCTTCTTGAGCAGCTCTGGATAAAGGAACGTGAACCGCCATTTGGTCACCGTCGAAGTCTGCGTTAAAAGCGGTTGTTACCAATGGATGAATTCTAATGGCCTTACCTTCGATAAGAACCGGTTGAAAAGCCTGAATACCAAGACGGTGAAGGGTTGGAGCTCGATTTAGAAGAACATATTTTTCTTTAATTACTTCTTCTAAAGCGTCCCAAACTTCATTTCGTTTTTTTTCTATCATCCTTGACGCGCTTTTTACGTTATGGGCATATCCCTCAGCAATAAGTCTGGAGATCACAAATGGTTTAAAGAGTTCCAAGGCCATCATTTTTGGAAGACCGCACTGGTGAAGCCTTAGATCCGGACCTACAACGATAACGGAACGTCCGGAATAATCAACACGCTTACCAAGTAAATTTTGTCTGAATCGGCCCTGTTTACCTTTAAGCATGTCGGCTAAAGACCTTAATTTTCTTCTAGCGCCAGTTGAAGCTACCGCTTTTTCTCTTCTAGCCGAGTTATCAATTAAGGCGTCCACTGCTTCCTGAAGCATTCTTTTTTCGTTTCGACATATGATTTCCGGCGCATCTATGTCGATTAATTTTCGAAGTCGATTATTTCTGTTAATAACTCTTCTGTATAGATCGTTAAGGTCTGATGTTGCATATCGGCCGCCATCAAGCTGAACCATTGGCCTTAGATCTGGCGGAATAACTGGTAAAACAGATAACACCATCCATTCCGGCTTAATTTCAGCACCAACCATTCCCTCTAAAAGTTTTAATCTTCTTAAAGCCTTTTTCTTTCTTTGGCCCTGGGTGGCATCAACTTCTTCTATAAGTTCATCGATAATCTTTTTAAAATTAATACCTTTAAGAAGTTCTAAAATGGCTTCGGCGCCCATTCCGGCCCTAAAAACTTCACCATACTTCATGGATAATTCTCGATACTTAATTTCGTTTAGAAGTTGGCCTGGTTCCAAAGATTCTATTTCCTCTTTGGCGGTATCTCGGATTGATTCGAGATTAGTGGCCTGAGCTCCTAATTCTTCTTCAGACTTTTCACCGGCATTTTTAGTAATTTCTTCTTTTTTCGTTTTAAATTCTTCTTCTAAAGATGCAAGAACTCTGTGTTTTGCTTCTTCATCTACTCGGATTACAACATAACTTGCAAAATAGACGATTTTTTCGATGTCTTTAACGCCCATGTCTAGCGCAGTTCCAATAGATGATGGCACTCCTCTTAAAAACCAAATATGAGTTACCGGAACCGCCAGTTTAATGTGGCCCATTCTTTCTCTTCTTACAATCGATCTGGTTACTTCCACACCACACTTATCGCAAATCACACCTTTATATCGAATTCTCTTGTACTTTCCACAATAACATTCCCAGTCCTTAGTGGGACCAAAAATTCTTTCACAGAACAAACCGTCTTTTTCCGGTTTCTGAGTTCTATAGTTTATAGTTTCCGGCTTCGTTACTTCTCCATGAGACCAATCCAAAATGTTTTCTGGAGAAGCAATCGATAGCCTAACTGCGTCGAAAATAGTTCTATCAGTCATTATTCAACCTCCTCTTCTCGTCCAGAGGACGATCCGCCTATGGCGGATACTTCATTATCATAGGAAGCTTCGGATTCCGCAGCCTCATCTAAAGCTTCGAAGTCATCAATTTCGCTTAAATTCGATGTATCAACAATCGGCAGGCCTTCGGCGGCAGCTGATTCTGATTCTGCCTCCAAAAGTTTTGGACTCTCTATCGATTTTGCCTCGTCCTCATAACCTTTTTCGATTACATCATCAGCATCCATTACCTTCGCTTTTGGTTTTTCGGTATCAAGTAATTCTACCGAAAGCCCAAGAGCTTGCAATTCTTTAACCAAAACGTTAAAAGATTCTGGAACTCTAGGCTCTTTGATTTCTTCACCTTTAATAATTGCTTCGTAAGCCTTAGACCTACCTATAACATCATCTGATTTTATAGTTAGAATTTCCTGAAGAGTATGAGCAGCACCGTAAGCCTCAAGCGCCCAAACTTCCATCTCTCCAAATCTCTGTCCGCCCATCTGAGCTTTACCACCAAGAGGCTGCTGTGTAACCATTGCGTATGGCCCGGTTGATCTAGCGTGCATTTTATCTTCAACTAAGTGGCTAAGCTTTAGCATGTATTTTTTACCAACAGTGATTTTCTCTTTGAATGGTTCACCGGTTCGGCCGTTATATAGAGTAACTTTTCCTTCTACCGGAAGACCAGCCTTTTTTAGATATTCTTGAACGATTTCTATAGTGGCACCTTCAAATACCGGCGTGGCAATTTTCTCGCCAAGCCTGGAAGCGGCCCAACCAAGATGGGTCTCTAAAATCTGACCCAAGTTCATTCTGGAAACGATGCCTAATGGCGAGAGAATGATGTCGATTGGCGTACCATCTTCTAGGTATGGCATATCGGCAACCGGAAGAACTTTAGAAATAACACCTTTGTTACCGTGTCGTCCAGCCATCTTATCGCCTACTGAAATTTTTCGCATTTGAGCAACAGAAACTTCTATTCTCTTAATAACGCCAGCGGGAAGCTCGTCTCCTTTATCTCTAGCGAATATTGTGATGCCAATAATCTTACCGTGCTCACCAGTCGGAAGCCTTAAGGACGTATCTTTTACGTCTCTAGCCTTCTCTCCAAAGATAGCTCTTAGGAGTCTCTCTTCTGCGGTTAGCTCAGTCTCGCCTTTCGGTGTAATTTTACCAACCAAGATGTCTCCGGAAGTTACTTGAGCCCCGATTCTAACAATTCCGTCTTCGTCCAAGTCTCTTAAGGCTTCCTCGCCGACATTTGGGATATCTCTTGTAATTACTTCTGGACCGAGTTTAGTGTCTCGGATATCCATCGTAAATTTTTCGATATGAACCGAAGTATAAACATCATCTTTTACAAGTCTTTCGGAAATAATGATCGCGTCTTCATAGTTGGCTCCGCCCCATGACATATAAGCCACTAGAACGTTCTGACCAAGAGCAAGCTCGCCTGCTTGAATCGAAGGACCATCTACCAAAAGATCGCCTTTTTTAACCTCATCACCATTTTCGGCGACAGCTCTCTGGTTTATAGAAGTATCTTGGTTCGAACCGACAAACTTATTTAATAGATAAGTCTTTTCTTCACCGTCATTATAAGTAACACCGATCTGAGAGGCAGAAACTGATGTAACCACACCGTCTCTTTCGGCATAGATACAGTGGCCAGAATCCTCAGCTACTTTTTGCTCTACACCAGTTCCAACAATTGGAGAATCGGGCTTAATTAAAGCGACAGCCTGACGTTGCATGTTAGCACCCATCAAAGCTCTGGCAGCATCATCATGCTCCAAAAATGGAATCAAAGATGCAGCAACAGAAACGATCTGTTTTGAGGAAACGTCCATATAGTCGATATTGTAAGCAAATTCTTCACCGGCCTGACCGTGAACCCGAGCCGAAACTCTGTCTTCAATAATATAACCTTTTTCATCAAGCTTTGTTGTTGCTTGCGCATTGATGTATCTTTCATCATCATAAGCATCAAGATAAACAACTTCTTTTTTAACTAAAGGCTTAATCTTAACAGTCTTTTTATCGAGCTTTCCAATTTTTTCGGCTGTTTCTTTAGAAACTTCTTCGCCGGCTTTGGCCATTACCTTGCCCTTAGCGTCTTCGATGTCTTCTGCGATGATTTTACCGGCAAGTTCAGCTGGATTATTTTGAACGGTGGTTAAAACCTTTCTGTAAGGAGCTACCATAAAACCGTATTCGTTAATCTTAGTATAAGAAGCGAGGGAGTTTACCAAACCAATGTTTGGACCTTCCGGAGTTTCAATCGGGCAAATTCTAGAATAGTGAGTTCGGTGAACGTCCCTGACCTCGAATCCGGCTCTTTCTCTAGAAAGTCCGCCAGGACCCATAGCCGATAATCTTCTTTTGTGTACCAATTCGGCAAGCGGGTTTGTTTGATCAGCAAACTGAGAAAGCTGAGACGAAGCAAAGAATTCTCTAAGGGATGCCATTACCGGACGATTATTAATTAGCTGAGCTGGAGTTACAGCGTTTGGATCGATAATCGACATTCTGTCTTTTATAATTCTTTCCATTCGAAGCAGACCAACTCTGAATCGTTGTTGAATAAGCTCGCCAACTGCTCGAAGTCTTCTATTCCCTAAGTGATCGATATCATCAGCTTTACCAATACCATTATTTAGTCTTATGACTTCTCTTATGATTTCTACTAAATCTTCCGGTCTTAGAACCCAATTTTCTTTATCGTTAGAAACGTCGAGTCCAAGTCTTTTATTTAGCTTGTATCTACCAACTCGGGATAGATCATATCGCTTAAAGTCTTTAAACATGGCGTCAATAAGGCTTCTGGCGTTTTCCACTGTCGCTAAATCACCCGGCCTAATTCTTTTATATACTTCTACGTAAGCTTCGGACTGATTGGCAGCCGGATCTTTATCTAAAGTAGATGTAATGTAGTCTCTGTCTTTGTTCGTATTTACATCAGCAAAAGCTTTTTTGATTTCTTCATTCGAAGAAAAACCAAAAGCTCTGAGTAATGTAGTAATAGGAATTTTTCTTTTTCGGTCGATTTTTACCGAAATGATGTTTTGCGGGCTGGTTTCTATTTCTAGCCAAGCACCGCGATTTGGAATTATTTTAGCGCCGAAGTATTCTTCGCCGCCGATGGATTCAGAATTAAAGAAAGCTCCAGCTGACCTTACCAACTGGGTTACCACGACTCTTTCGACACCATTAATAACAAAGGAACCTCGGGTAGTCATGATTGGAAAATCACCAAGATAGATTTCTTGTTCTCTAACACGTCCGGTGATTTTGTTTTTAAGTTCTGCTTTTACTTTTAAAGAAGCTTCGTAAGTTGCATTCTTTTCTTTGGCTTGTCTTTCGGTGTACTTAGGCTCTTCTAAGTAATAATCACCAAAACTAAGCTCCAACGCTTTTCCAGTAAAATCCTCGATTGGATTAATTTCGTCTAAGAGTTCTCTTAAACCCTTCTTTAGAAACCAATCATAAGAGTTTCTCTGAATCTCGATTAAATTCGGCAATGCTAAAACTTCTTGAGACTTTCCTAGATACTTCCGTTGTGAGCTCGCCCCAAGAAGAGAAAGAGAGGTCTTTTTTGACATAAAAAATGGACTCCTTCTTAAAAGGCTTAATTTATATTAAAACTAATTGTTTATTCGCTTGTTTTTCAAAGTTGATTTGGATAGAACTTTACAAAACTTAAAAAAAGAGTATCAAAAATTGATACCTTTGTCAATATTTTTTAACACTAAAAATAATTTATTTGTAACATGCACCAAAGTTAATCTTTTCTTCTAGGGCTTTAAATATAAAGCCTTTTAATTGTATGTGAGTCCTAGCACTATTTTAACAAACGAATAAGAAAAAACAACAGGAAATTTAGGAAAAAAGTAAACTAATTGGCTGATGGGTTAATAGGAAATATTGAATTTCAAAAAAGTCATTCCCGACTATACCATTAAAAAATATAATCCGTTGATCGGGAATCCAGAACTCACCCAGAATTCTTTTTTGAATTATTCCTACTTTTATGATATTCTTGCCGAGAAGAGGCAGGGGCTGGACATTATCAAAAGATCACTCGGCAGTTAGCAATACCCGCGTATGACTTTTGTCATCGGAGCTAGGTTATTATACCTAGACGCACCTTCGCCGTCCAGATCAGAAGATAGGTTAACCGGTTATTTGCAGAGTTCCTTTGTGTCGAATCAAGTTTTTGCTTGAACATCCGACCTTATTCACCACCACTCGGTTGTGAATTATATGCTGCACAAACAACTCTGTTAAAATTAAACATCCGTTTAAGGGTCCCCGCCACCGGTCAGCCATCCAGTCCCTCGCCTTCTCTTTTTGCCATGCAGGCTCATCATACACATTTCCCGCCCACCTGCATGGTTTTTCTTTTTAAACCTTTGTATTCCAATCTTAAATTACACACAAATAATACACGCAACTTGCCCCCTTCGGCTCTTGAACAACATTACGCTTTTTGTGCGACCGCACAAAAAGCGTAATGTCTAGGTTAGGGGCCAAAATTTAAAGATTAGAGCATGATGTGTGAAGGCTATCAATTACAAAATCAATGAAATTCCAGCAATAAGTATCATCACATTTACTATCTTAAAAAATACCTTTTGATTGATTCGGTTATGAAAATAATTTCCTAAATACAGCGCAACTAGGGCAAATGGCAAACTAAATAGAAAAGGCTGGAGCAGTGGCTTTAACGAATTACCAGCTATAAAAAAATAGTTTATAAGCCAAATACTATCCGTAAAAAGCCAGGCCGTAAGAAGAAGCGATCTAAAACTTTTTTTGTTAGTAACCAGAGATTTTGTGGCCGCCGCGAAAAATGGCCCTCCGGAAGATAAGGCCCCATAAGCAATCCCACCGATAAAGGAAAAAATAAGCGCCATCCTACTACTTATGACATGATTTTTTTTATCAATAAAAAATGTCTTTAAGACCCATAACAGTATTAGAGCACCAAAAACTTTTTTTAAAAGGTCAGACGAGCCATAATTGAAAATCAAAAGACCAATAGGGATTCCAGGTAAAATAGGCATCAGGATGTGTCCTAGCTCCGCCGCATCAACATGTTCTCGTTCTGAGATAAGCAACGGAATAGTAACGGTCATAGAAAGCATAATTAAAACCGGCACAATGATTTTTAGATCCCAAGAATAAGTAAGTACAGGCAAGGCCAAAAAAGTGCTTCCAAAGCCTAAGATTACATAAGCAAAGTTGGCAATACCAGTTGCAAGACCAAAGATTATAAGTCGTTCCATTAGTTTATTATAAGACAATTAACAGATAACAGTAAACAGTTAACAGCTTTTATTGTTATTGTTGAATTATCTCTAGTATCTGCGCCAAGTGTGTTAGATTACCAACTATAAAATCCGCACCCACTTTTTCTAGGTCTTCTTTAGAATAAATTCCTGTTGTCACTCCGATAGTCTTTATTCCAGATTCTTTACCCGCAGCTATATCTTGTGGCGCATCACCAATCAAATAAACATTATCGCTTTGTTTAAATCCAAAGCTTTCTTTTGCCCTTCTTATGGCATATTCTACTAAATCAATTCTATTTATGCTGTCTTCTCCGAAACCACCAATTTTGAAATATTGGTTTATCCCAACGGCTTCTAGCTTTCCTCTTGCTATTGTTTCTAAATTGCCGGTAACCAACCCAATTAAAATGTCACTTCTTTCTAATGCCTCGAGCAATTCTTTAACACCAGCTAAAAGAGCCACATGGTCTTCTGGCTTATGTTTTTCGTACAATTTTTTCATGACCGTAATAAAAAGATCCATTTTTGATAGTATTGTTGCCTCATCAATCCCTTTTCTTTTTAGAATCTCAATTATAATTTGCTGATCGGTCATTCCATGTGGGTTGATTTCAAAAATACTAGCCTCAACATCAAAAACTCTCCGAAATGCTTCCGGAAAAACAATCTCATCTTTAATTTTAGAGCTTTCAATTAAGGTTTTATCTATGTCAAATAAGACTAATTTATTCATATATTAGACTACAGTAGGTTTTAAGATTTAAAATTGTGATTTTGAGATTTGACATCAGGGTTAACTCTTATTCCGGTATAAAAGAAGTGTCCGCTTTTATGTTCTTTATGGATTCTACTAACAATTTAATACAATTTTCAATATCATCAAGAGAAATAATTTCATTTTGAGTGTGCATATATCGAAGTGGAACCGAAACCAAAGCCGTGGCCATTCCAACTTTATTTACCTGCATCAGATTAGCATCCGTTGAAGTTGAAGCTCCCTGAGCATCGTCTTGGTAAGGAATTTTTTTATCTTGGGCTGCCTTAGTAATAATCTCACGAAGTTTAGGATTGATATTCGGACCACTGGTAACGGTAGGCCCTTTTCCGAGATCAGTCTCGCCCCACTTTTGTTTGTTTACGCCCGGATAATCATTGGCAAAGTTTACCTCCACAGCAATTCCAACTTGCGGGTTTATACCATAAGCCGCCGTCTTAGTACCTCGAAGACCAACTTCCTCCTGAACCGCAGCCACGCCATAAACAGCAACTTCTAATTTTTCTTTACTTAAAGCTTTAAGGGTTTCAGCAACGATGAGCACGCCCATTTTATCATCAAAACCAGCTGAAACCACTCGGTTATTTTCGAGATGCTCAAACGACGCTTCAAAAGTGATGGGATCACCGATAGAGATCTTATCTAAAGCATCTTTTTTATCCTTAGCTCCGATATCTATCCAAATATCCTCGAGTTTTGGCACAGCTTTCTTTTCTTCCTCTTCCATCTGATGGATTGCTTTCCGACCGACAACACCCAAAACTCTACCCTTTTCGGAATGAATATACATCCTAGTTCCCGGAAGAGTAAGAATATTTAGACCACCGATAGCATTTACATATATAAGGCCTTGATCATTCACGAATCTTGCAATCATGCCGATCTGGTCTATATGGGCATCGAGCATCACTCTAACTTCCGCATCCTTGTTTAAGACCGCAATAGAGTTGCCCATAACATCAGTTTTTACTTCACTTGCAAACTCAGAAACATACTCTCTAAAAACCCGGGCTGCCGGCTGTTCGAAACCGGAAGGACTAGGGGCTTCGACTAGTTGTTTAAAAAATTCTAGAGACTCTTTTGATAACATTTTCACCTCATTTCGTTGAAATATTTAACTAAATTTCTAATTTCTAATTAGAAATTTCTATTGTTACTTTCTCTTTGTTATTACTTCATCAATTAAACCGTATTTTTTGGCTTCCTCGGCATTCATATAGAAATCGCGTTCCGTATCTTTAGAAACCTTATCTATGGATTGGCCGGTGTGTTCGGAAAGAATCCTATTCATCTGCTCTTTAACTTTTAGTATCTCTTTGGCGTGGATTTCGATATCGGTAGCCTGGCCGCCGATGCCGCCAGGGATATGAACCTGATGAATTAGCATTTTCGAATTCGGCAGCGAATATCTCTTGCCTTTGGTTCCGGCAGCTAAAAGGAAAGCCCCCATAGATGCCGCAAGACCAACGCAAATAGTATTTACGTCGCATTTAAGGTAGTTAATCGTGTCATAGATCGCCATTCCGGAGTAAACTGATCCGCCCGGACTGTTTATATAAAGAAAAATGTCCTTTTCCGGATCTTCGCTTTCTAAAAATAACAACTGGGCAATTATTAAGTTTGCCACATTGTCATCTATCGGTGTACCCAGAAAAACAATCCGGTCCTTTAAAAGCCTGGAATAAATGTCGTAAGCCCTCTCGCCGATACTAGTCTTTTCTACGACAGTAGGAACTAGGATTTGATTTCTTATTTGATCCATAAATTATACCCCCATTATTTGATATATAGAAATCGATTAACCAATCAACTATCATTAACTTAACAACCATAATGTCAAATGTCAAAGCCCAAATGTCAAACCAAATCCTAATATCAAATGCCAAAATTTATGAATTTGACCTTTACGCATTTGGCATTCATTTGTCATTTGGATTTTGTAATTTGACATTTAAAGAACTACTTTTTAGATTGAACATATCATCGCTTTAGAATTTATTACTTCATCGCATATTTAAACAATCGGTCAATCGTCTTTCTGGTAAAGAGCTGGAGTTCAATATCTCTCTTATTTTCCGGAGTCATATATTTTTCTCTAAACTCACTCGCATTTGGAAGTCCAGTAATTCTTTTATCAACTTCGGCCTCTATTTCAGCATCTGTCACCATGATACCTTCTTCTTTTGAAATCTGAGAAAGAACTAAGCCAATTTTTACTCTTTTTTCGGCTTCACCCTTTAGCTCTTTTTTAAGATCGTCTCTGGTTTTTTTAACACTTTCTAAATAATCGTCCAAAGAGGTCCCACGATAAGAAAAGTTTGATTCCATATCCTTAATCATCCCTTCTGTTTCCTGGGCCACCAAATCTTTTGGAATCTCCATTTTGGCTTTGGCAATTATCTTTTCTAAGAGTTCCTGCTCTGCTTTTCTTTTGTTTTCTTCTTTTTTAGCAGCCGACAAATTATCTTCAATGTCCTTATTAAGTTTTGCGATGGTGTCAAATGGCCCCACCTGCTTTGCAAAATCGTTATTTAATTCCGGAAGCTCTACCTCTTGAACCTGCTGCATTTTAACTATAAAATGAGCGCCTTTTCCGGCGAGCTCCTTAGCATGATACTCCTCTGGAAACTTGATATCAAACTCCTTTGTATCGCCTTTTTTAAGACCAACAAGCTCTTCTTCGAAACCCGGGATAAAAGATTTGCTTCCAATGACTAAAGGATGATTTTTAGAAGAGCCGCCTTCAAGCGGCTTGCCGCCGATAAAACCATCAAAATCAATCTCTACCCTGTCATCAATCTTTGCTTCTCTATCCACATCTCTAAGAATTGCTTTTTCTTTCCTTAGATTCTCTAAAACTTCGCTGACTTCTTCTTTTTTTAATTTAGGTTCTTCGATTTTTACTTTGAGCGACTTATAATCCGGCAAATTAACTTCCGGAAGCACCGACACCTCCGCTTCGTATTCTAAAAGTTCGCCGGGTATAAATTTTGTAACTTTTACTTCCGGCTGAGATATGGCCTGAATTTTTTCCTCTACAATAGCCTTGTAATAGCTCTGAGGAATCGCAACATCCATAACTTCGTTTTGGAATCTGGCATCTCCCACTTCTTTTTTTAAGATTGCCATAGGCGCTTTACCCGGCCTAAAACCGGCTATTTTAACTTCACCAACCAAATGCTTATAAGCATGCTTTTCGTAAGTCTCTATTTCTGGTTTTTCAACCGTAATGGTTAGCTTGACCCGACTCTCGGGCAATTTTTCGACTTTAGTTTTCAATTTATCTCACTCCTTAGTATATATTTAATAATTCTAATATCACATTCCTCTTTAGACAGAGAAATTCAAATGTCAAAGCCCAAATATCAAATCAAATCCAAAATCATAATGTCAAAAATTGAAAATTTAAGCATTTGATATTCATTTGGCATTTGTAATTTGGATTTTGACATTATGCTCACTTTTATAAAACCTTAATATGCTTTTCATGCTATTTTTAAATTGCCGATAACTTGCTCTTTAAAGATTCCTTATCCTGCAAACCCACCATCTGATCAATCGGTTTTCCGTCTTTAAAAATAATTAGAGTCGGGATGCTCATTATACCAAAGGCAGAAGCGGTTTTAGGATTATCATCAACGTTTAGCTTAACGAATTTAACTTCTTTTATTTCTTCGGCCGCTTCTTCGATAACAGGACTCATGGCCCGGCATGGCCCGCACCATGGCGCCCAGAAATCAACTATTACCGGCGTGTCGGCCTTTAAAACCTCTTTTTCAAAGTCTGCGTCAGACACTTCGACAACTTTTGACATGTAAACCTCTCTGTTAAACAATAATCCTACGTATTATTACTTAAAATCGACAAATTTTCAAGGGGCACAGTATAAGACAATTTTCTATTTCTAATTTTTAATTTCGAATAAAAACCCAATTAAACCTTAAAAAAATCAAAAAACTGCCTCTAAAGCAGTTTTTAAAGCTATTAGCCAATTGCCACTGATTTGGCTAATTGTTGTTTCGAGATAGCCAATTTAAAGAGACGACGCTTCATATAACTGATTAGAGTAAACACCGCCAAAAGCAGTGCACCATGTACGAGCGTTAGCAAAATACCATTTCCAATTATTTACACCGCATCTTTGTGGATGGTTAGTATCTTCAAGCTGAGCAGTTAAATCGTATTCATTTGGACTATAACTAGTTTTACCAACATTACCATAGGTATAAGAATAGCAATTATTATTCCATGGATCACATGATGAATTTATAGGGTCCTTAGGCAGACTTGAGATATAAGACGCTAAATCCGACGCCAAAGTATTCCATGAGCTATCACGGCTTCTCTTATATCCATTACAATCCCAACCGCACGATGACTGTGGATAATAACCGTTATCAGCCCTATATTTCTTCAATGCTACATTAATTAAAGCCAAGTCAGCTATTCTTTTAGCATCTCTTTCTATAGCAGTACTATTAGCCAGAAATTCGGAGCTTATACCGGATCCATTAGAAGGAAGAACTTTGGCTGTTAATTGATTGTTAATACTGTCAATATAGGCCATATAATAATTATCTGTTCCAGTTGGGTCGCTTGGATATACACTTCCTGTTAAATAAGCTTTCGTATAATTACCGGTTGAATCAACATTAAAAATGTTCTGATCGCAGCGTAGTGCTGTAGAAGAATCATCATCCCAAATACAGCTAATCGGTGTTGTAACACTGGTTGCTAGTCCACCGCCACTGTTTATATACATCTCAAATGCTTTGGCAATTTGGGCCATGTCTGCAGCTCTTCTTGTATTTCTGGCATCCTTGCCGCTATTTCCAACCCTGATCATAATAATCCCTGCAGTGGCCGCAATGATAACAACCACCACGATTAGCTCAATGAGAGTGAAACCTTTTTGGAATTTTCGAATATTTACTACACGAGCCACAAGCCCTCCTCTAGATATTTTAAATAACTAGAACACAGATGTCAAAAAATAGGCTTAGATATAAAAAACTGCTTATAAAGCAGTTTCTAAAGCTATTATCTAAAAGCAATAAGCCATCAGTGAAAATCTCAAGATTTTCCTTCTGGTACCCCTGATGCACTTCATATCGAACCGCTTGTTGAGTGGTTGGAAGAATTAGTGAAAGCTTATAACACTAGCTAGCGCTTAAACGCCAAATCCTAAATAACCTCGAGCTCCTCTGCTGCCATTACAAACATGGAATGACTCCAACAAAGCGGCAAAACGGAAACTTGAATATTGTTATCAAAGATTTGCTCGGGAATATACTGCTTACCATTCAAATCTGCCAGGACCTTCTGGAAATATCGCATGGACTCATCTTTCCTGTTCATTTGGGACAAAACAATCGATAACCAGAAATTTAAAAGCGGCCAGTAGCCGGCACCCTTTTTACGATGACCGGTATTTAACATCCAACCATCGTACTCATCATGTTCGTACCTATATACCCCATCGTTTTTTACAAGCCGTTCCATAATTAAGTCTACCGTTTTTCTAGCAATTTCACTAGATGACTCAATTATCTGGAAAGGCCAAATTAATCCTAAAAGACTGGCATCAATACGTTCATCATTAAGTTTGCCAAAAGATCTTGAAAAAAAGCCTAGACTTTTAGCTGATCCCAAAAGAGTTTTTTCCATTTCTACAGATGTTTCTTCAAAGATTTTGTTTGGGAAAGCCTCGTTAGCCGACCTCAATCCGGTAATACAAGAAGCCAGCGAATAGCTAAAGTTCTCTTCTATGTCCGGATAGGTCATTCTTTCCTCCCAAAGATCGTTTGTAGGAATGCTAAAAGAACTATTGCGCCAAGTTTTAGTCAGACCGAAAGCCGTATCTTCAACTAGTTTTTGGTATTTTTCTTTTAGTTCCGGATGGGTTTGTAAGTAACGACTGACAATAAAAAGAATTAAACCATTTTGATCCGGCTGAAAACGAGATAGAGCCTGAAGCCCATTTACATAATACTTTTCATAAAATAAGCCGGTCTTATCCCAGCCTTCTGCCCTGTTTGCCAACCAATCAAAAAAGGGCTGCTCGATATTATCTATTCCTAATTTTTCAGCGGCAAGACAAGTAAAAGCAGCGTCTCTAGGCCAGACATACAAATAATTTTTGGCTTCTTTAGGATAATAAGGCATAAAAGAATTGGCAGCAACAATGGCTCCATTCTCTAAAGAGCAATCCCTAATAACCTGCTTACTTGATTCTAATAGCGCAGATAGTTGATTCATAGATTCTCCCTTATCTTACCTATTCAAAATAATGTATTATGCTAATGAAGTAAAGCCACGCTGCTCTTTTTACTATCGATTTTAGGGATTCTTGGCTACAATGCGCAAACAAAAAGAGTCCCTTTGGACTTCTTTGTTTTCTTGGTACTCCTGATGCACCTTATATCGAACCGCTTGTAGCTTGGCTCGATCAAATTATTCAGGCTTATGATGCCTTTGATTAAACAAAATTCAAAGATTTTATTTTTAAAACCTTTGCAATTGTTTGTCTTATTATGCATATTATTGCATGTTTACAGCGTAAAAACTAGATAGAGCCCATCGTGCTCTTTCGATGAATAAAACTAGTGCATTTCCGTTTCTAATTCCTCAAAAAACTTTCTCAAGAAGATGTTTCTTTTCTTTGCCATTTCGCTTGCTGTTTTGGTATACATTTTATCTTCAAAACCTAATCTTGTTGCTAGGTAATCCAGAGTATAAAACCCTTCTTTACGGTTTTTGCAAAAAGGGTCGTCATCTAATTTGCAAATCGGTCTCTTCATCACTCCGGCCGAAATAAATGCCCTTGCAATAATCATGGCTCCAGTGGCTTCTAAGTCATCAGCATCACGCGCAATTTTTCCTTCCAAAGATATTGAATCGTTTCGCGATCCTGTGCACGCCATAATTGCCGACTTAACAGCTTCAATTTTTCCTTTAGAAAATTCTGGAATATTACTTAATATTTCCCCCGCTTTTTTAGCACTTTCGGTTTTAGATTTAAAATTTGACCAATTATGATCATTTTTGGGCTTATCAATAAAATTATGAAAGAGTGCTGCTGGGATAACGATGTCTAAATCACCACCTTCCTCCCTTGCAATCTTTTCTGCATTTTTCATCACTTGCAAAGCATGAATAAAATCATGTGCAGGGTCATTCTTAATGATGCCTTTTTTAGCTATCTCGATAAGCTTTGATCTTTGCTGGTGGTTCATATTTTCCAATTTCATTTACATATTTTATTTGTGCCAAAGGTCTAATTGCTTGCATAATTTGTTAGTTGTTTATCATTTTGTGACAACTAAGTTCAGAAAAACTACGATGAATTGTCTTTGAATTAGCAAAAATATTAATGGCTTTTTTAATGCCACTTTCATTTCTACTTCCGATTTTAATTTTTCACCTTTTACAAGACTGAGACCAAGATCCTGATCTATTGGATGACAAATTTTTAGCCTTCCATCGGCTGATAAAGTTAAATTACATAAACCTTGTTGGCACATGTATTCAGAACATTTCCTACATATATCCGAATAATGTGCATCGGCCTCAGTATCTTGAACTCTAATTTTTGTGCCCCCGGGCGTTGTAAAAACTTTTTTGGGTTGGCCATAACCACCGGGAGAATTAATAATTTTGGGTTTACCAAAAGTTTTTTCTAAATACTGAGCAATTTCTCCTAAAGCAACGTAATTTTTTTGCCAAAATTCCCTATCTTGAACATTTTTATTAGGGAAATTCATGATATCAAAAAGTTTTAGATCTAATCCGTTTTTGATACAGAGGTTAATGATTTCATTAATTTCCTTGATATTGTATTTTCCAATTACAGAGTGAACTCTAACCTCTGTAAATTTCTTGATCTCGCTTATTCCCCGAATCGCTTTTTCAAGATTATCCCTTAAAGGGTTACCTGAAATAAAACAATAATTTTCTATATCAAAGGTATCAATGCTTACTTTTACTTTATCAAAATCCGCTCTTCCTATCTCTTCTATATATTTTTCAATTAAAACCCCATTGGTATTTAGTCTTAAGTAACCATCATCATTGCCAAGAGATTTGATATATTTCACCAAGGGAAAAGTAATTTCTGGAACTATTAATGGTTCGCCACCTGTAATGCTAAAAAACTTTATTCCTTCTTCATAGGCAGCCTTAACTATTTTTTTAAAGTCTTCTAACCCAAGAGTCTTTCCGACCAAAGAATAACTATCGCCTGACTTTGGACAATAGAGGCATTTTAAATTACATTTTTCAGTAACGGCTATTCTAAGTGATGGTGGTTTTTGCAATGTGTTCTCCAATGAAAATTCTGCCTAATTATACTATTTTAAACCAAAAATTGAAAGGTATGGTTCGAGTCCTGTTTGCTTTATGAAGAGATTTTTTGGCTTTCATTAAATACTTCGAACCACTAAAAAATGCCTTTGTAAAGGCATTTTTAGATATTAGAAAAAGGGGTGTCCCTTTTGGTACCCCTGATGCACTTTATATCGAACCGCTTGTTGAGTGGTTGGAGAAGTTGATGAGTGTTCATGATCAAGTGGATTAGCGATTCTTAGTATCTTCATCCACAATTCTTAATCTATCAACACCATGTTCCTCGAACTCTTCTCTATATTTGGCATATATCTCATGAATTCTTTCAGGAAACCAGCTATCTCTGGCTAATTCTTTTTTCTCCTTATCTGTTATTGTTTCGTAAAAGTCCCGCTTCCCAAGCTCACGTTCCAAAAACTCCCAAAATACAAAATCATCGTAACTCTCCATAGTCTCTTCAATGCGATTACTTAATTCTTCAGAAGGAAGAGGATGTCCTTCAAAATCTTCAACCAAATCTCCACTTTCGAAATAATCAGCCTTTGTGATTAAATAGTCTTCGATTTGGTCATAATCTTTGCCTTTATAGAGCCCTTGGTCAAATAGGCTGCCTCGAATCCAGTTACCCAATAAAACAACCTCTAAAAGATCACGGTACTGTTTTTTAGTTAGCTTGATTTCCATTTTACTCTCCAATTATTTGACCTTTATCTTATAATAAGTAGCTTTGCCCTTACCATGTCGTTCTATAAGTCCTAATCCGATCAGCTTATTAAAGTCCTGATTTCTGGTAGGTTTGGCTCGAGTTGTAAGCTTGGCATAATCTTTGTCGGTTATATAGCCGTTTTCTTCAATAAACTGTAGGATTTTTTGATGGTATGGTTTAAGAGATTTTTCGGGTGACAGAATTTTGGTTTCAAGAGCCTTGCCGACTCTTAATACCTCGTCAATAATACCATCGGTAAAGTATTCAAGCCACTGGGTAAAATCAACACTATCTTCAAGCTCATAATAATTACCTCGCAAACCAACGTTTTGAAAATACCTGGTCACATTTTGGTTGTAATAATTTTCAAAGCTAAAAAGATTAAAGGTATTAAGACCCATATTGGCAAGAAGAACTTTAGTAGCCAATCTTGCAGTCCGGCCGTTACCATCAGTAAAAGGATGAATAATCACAAATTGTTTATGAAATAAACCAGCAATGATAAGGGGATCAAGTTTGCCTTCGTTTTCTTTGACATAGCCAATTAAATTTTCAAGAAATTTTGGCACATCCTGATGATCTGGCGGCAAATAAATTGGTCTCCCGGTTCTTGGATCGTTCACAAAAACAGGTTCTTGCCTTATTTTACCAGCATTGTTTTTACTAATAAGACCATTAGTGATAATCCTTTGGATTCTTAAGATTAAGGCGAGGTTAAAATTAACTGAATGATCCTCAATTTCTCTATTTAATAATCCCAAAGCCTTATTGTAATTTAGAACCTCTTTTTCACTATCCCTTAGATTTAGAGGTTTGTTTTTTATGATTCTTTTAACCTCGGTTAAAGGTAGCGGGTTTCCCTCAATACTTGTTGAGGAATAGGCTGAAATTTCCCTTGCGTCTCTTTCAAGCCCTTCTAAAGTCACTAAAGGAAAACGCCGGTTATTTAGATCAGCAACAAGGATACCAATTCTTTTGATGTTTTCTAGTAGTTTTGGGGTAATGATAAATTTTGGATTAAACATAAAATTCTCTTTAGTTTATAGACAAATAATAGACGATTCATAGACGATTGTCAACAACCCAAATCAATTCAATGAAACTATAGGATGGTTCGAGTCCTTTCTGCCTAAAGGCTTTTTCGCGAAAGAAATTTTTGGATTTTTGTAAATATTTCGAACCACTAAAAAATCCCTTATTTAGGGGATTTTTTAAATAGTATTAAATTGGGTGTCTCATCTGGTACCGGAGAGAGGACTCGAACCTCCACGCCTTGCGGCACGTGCTCCTAAGGCACGCGTGTCTGCCATTCCACCACTCCGGCACATACATTAAATAACCCTAACATTTTACCCCAAAAATCCAGAAAAATCAATACAAACAAGAACCCCCGGGCCCCCGAGATCCCAGATCGGATTCGAACGCCAGAGAAGATCATGAAATCAATAAACTACTACAATATCACCTAGAATTAGTTTCGTTACTTTCCATCTCACCAGCATTTATTATCTTTATCTCCGTTTTTTTGTTTTCTCTCATAAATAAAAGACCAACTAGAAACATCATAATTATTAATAGTGCTGCAATAATGTGGTTTAAACCCTCATCATTCTCTGGCATATTCAATGCTTTCTACTTTTTCTTTTAAAACTGGCACGGTTTTTAATTCTGGATCTTTGCCTAAAAACCATTGGGCCGCATCCCTTACCTTGGAAATTAATTTGATGTCCGTAAATTTGGCAATTTTTAAGTCTGACCAGCCGGACTGACGGGTCCCCATAAATTCCCCCGGCCCCCGGATTTCCAAATCCGATTCGGCTAATTTAAATCCATCCTGATTTGTAACTAGAGTATTGAGACGTTTTGTAGTTGTCGTATCGAAATTAGTATTGGTATTGGTAAACAAGAGACAATAGCTTTTATGCTCTCCTCTCCCAACTCGTCCCCTAAACTGATGAAGTTGGGCCAGACCAAATCGCTCCGCCCCCTCAATAACCATAATGCTGGCATTAGGCACATCTACTCCCACTTCAATAACGGAAGTAGAAACTAAGATGTCGCACTTGCCCATCTTAAAGTCGTTCATTATTTCTTCTTTTTCTTTGGATTTCATTTTGCCATGTAAGAGCCCTACCTTTAGATTCGGAAAAATATTTTCCGATAGATTCTTATGCTCATCTGTAGCCGCTTTTAGATCCATTTTTTCCGATTCTTTAACAAGCGGACAGATTACAAAGCATTGCCGGCCGTCACTTACATGTTTTTTTATAAACTCATATGCCGCTTCCCTCTTATCATGTGACACTAACTTAGTAGTAATTTCCTGCCGACCCGGCGGTAATTCATCAATAACAGAAACATCAAGATCGCCAAAAATAGTAAGCTGCAGCGATCTGGGGATCGGAGTTGCCGTCATGGAAAGAAAATGAGGAAAATTTCCATCAGAGGGTTCGACCCTCTCTTGGAGGGTCGAACCCTCCCCCAAACCACTTCTTTTTCTTAAAGCCTGGCGCTGATCCACACCAAACCGATGCTGCTCGTCTACTATTGCCAGAGCCAGACTCTTAAATTCCAACTTATCCGAAACTAAGGCGTGTGTACCAATAGCAACATCAATATCACCTTCTTTAATTAATTTTATTAGTTCTCCCCTTTTAATTTTTAAATTGCAATTTTGAATTTTGCCTTTTGAATTTTGCCTTTTTATTTGCGCTTCTTTCCCAGTAATGAGCCCGATATTTAGACCGAATGGCACTAAAACCTTACTTAGTCCGTCAAAATGCTGTTTGGCCAAAATTTCCGTCGGCGCCATTAGAACGGCTTGATATTTAGCTTTTGCGACTAGGTACATGGCAAACGCCGCCACGATAGTTTTTCCGGAGCCGACATCTCCCTGAACCAAGCGGTTCATTGGATGATCTTTTTTAAGGTCTTTTATAATCTCCCAGCAAACCCGTTTTTGAGCATTAGTTAAAGAAAACGAAAGACTATCTACAAACTCTTTGGCCTTATTTTCTTCAAATGGAACTGAAACCGCTTTTTCTTTAGCCATTCCCATTTTTTGTTTTAAACCGGAGAGTAAAATGATAAATAGCTCGTCAAAAGCCAGCCTTTTTCTAGCTTCCGCAAGCTCTAATTTGTTATTTGGAAAATGAATCGCCCTTACAGCCGATGGCAGATCGGTTAGGCCTTCTCTTTTTTTTAGAGTTTCCGGCAAAGGGTCTTTTATATTAAAGACAAGCTTTAAAAGAGGTTTTATTTGGTAACGAAGCCACTTAGACGTTAAGCCTTCAGTTTCCGGATACACCGGCACAATCCGTCCAACATGCTTTAGATCAACTGACAATTTTTCCCAAGCCGGGCTTATCATCACAATTTGGCCGTAGTTAAACTCCGGTTTACCCGCCAGCACAATTTCGTCTCCCATTTTTAAGCTTTTTGTTAGAAATGGCTGGTTGAACCAGGTAACTTTCATGGTACCGGTATCGTCAGCCACAACAGCCTCGGTAATAGTCATCCGCCGATTTCTGGACTTTTTATTGGCAATTTGCCAGATATTTCCTTTAATAGTTATACTTTCCCCGGGACGTGTTTTGGAAATTGGCACGATAGTTGAAAAATCCTCATATCTTCTTGGGTAATACAAAAGTAAATCCTCAACTGTATTAAGACCAAGTTTATGAAGTTTCTTGGCATAATTCGCCCCAACACCACTTAACGTTTCTACTGATGTATTTAAATTCATGGGTATATTGTAGCACATTGCTAACTTCGGTTTTCAAATTTGAGTTTGCTCCAAGAATAAGCACATGGTATGATTAATATATAAATAAAGGAGGGCATCATGCAAAACGAAGAAGAAGTTAATACAGAGGTTGAAGAAACCGAAGTTGAGACTCCAGAGACAGAAGAGGAAGTAGCCGAAGAAGAGGATACTACTGAAGAAGCTCCAGAAGAAGACGAAGCAACAGAATAGTCTTACTAAACTATATTAATATTAGTTTTCTAAAAAAGCGTTTGTTGCCCTTAGGCAAAAGATTGAACGCTTTTTTAGATTGATATTAGTGTAAGATTTATAAGAAAGTCGGGATTTAATGTATTTAGTATTCATATCGGCTCGGCCTCCGCAGTAATCATAGTCATCAACATCTCAATTTCCCCTCACCCTAACCCTCTCCCTAAGGGAGAGGGGATCAAAACCCATTAGCCTATTCGCCAATTAGCCGATTAAACTACCTTTAAAAACCTTCGTTTTCCCACCTGAATAATTGAAGGCGCATCCACTAAAGCTTCAGTGTCTTTCACTACAATATCATTTACTTTTACGCCGCCCTGACTTATTAATCTTCTGACTTCAGATTTAGAAGGCACAACTACTGCATCAACCAAGACATCTACGAGCTTTATCTGGCCTTCAATCTTAAATTCCGGAATATCGGTTGGCTTTCCTTTTTCTTTAAAAACCTTGTCGAATTCTTCCGCTGCATCTTGAGCCGCCTTTTCATTATGCATTTCTTTTACAACTTCAAAAGCCAATTTGGCTTTTATGTCACGCGGATTTACACCAAGTTCTAGATCAGCTTCGTATTTTTTGATGTCCGCAGACGATACATCTGTCGCCAAAACAAAATACTTAATTATAAGTTCATCTTTTAAAGACATTACCTTGCCATACATTTCAAAGGATTCTTCTTCGAGTCCAATATAATTGTTTAAGCTTTTTCCTGCCTTTCGGCCATCGTTTCCTTCCAAAAGCGGAACTGTAATAACAACGTGAGTTCTATCTTTTAATTGTCTCATGAGCTGACGACCGGCTAACATGTTAAACGTCTGATCCGTCCCACCAATCTGAACATCGGCGTCTAAGGCCACAGCATCGTAACCCTGCATTAAAGGATACAAAAATTCATGAAGATGGATTGGTTTTTCCTCGGCTATCCTCTTTTCAAACATATCCCGAACTAAAAGCTGCTGTACTGTAAAATTGGCAGCCAGTTCGATAATATCTTTAAAAGAGAGCTTGTCTAACCATTCGCTGTTGTATCTAATCTCAGCAGGGTTCTTGCCGTCAAAATTAATAAACTTAGAAGCCTGTCTCTTGTAGTTCTTAGCGTTTTCAATAACCTGTTCTCTAGTTAGCGGTTTTCGAACGGCCAGCTTATCTGTTGGGTCGCCGATCATTCCCGTAAAGTCACCAATAAGAAAAATGATTTTAGCCCCAAGGCGCTGAAAATCTCTTAATTTTCTTAAAGGTACGGAGTGTCCTAAATGCAAAATATCGCCTGATGGATCAACTCCTAAGTAAATCCTTAAGCTTTTCCCCTCTTTAAGCCAGGTTTCTAGTTCTTTTTTGGTATAGATTTCTTCGATACCTCGGATAAGCAATTCATTATTCATATTTTTTCCTTGTTTGTTCCCCCTCACCCTAACCCTCTCCCTCAGGGAGAGGGAATAAAACTTTTTACTTTTGACCTTAAATTTTAACCTTTGCCTTTTGAATTTTAACTTTATTGTTCATATTATACCCAAAATCTGCTATAATTCAACCGTAACCAAAGGAGTTATTTAAGATGTCTCCAAAGAAAAAGAAAGTTAGCAAAAAAGTTAACAAACGTAAAGTTAATAAGTTTAGAAAAAGATTTACTCTTAAAAATATCAAAAAAACGTTATTCTCAAAAGAAGCCCTTAAAGTTTACTTAGTAATTGCCGGGGCCTTTCTTACGATTATTCTAGGAATTTTTGGCTGGGTCGCCAAAGACCTGCCCTCTCCGGATAAAGTAAACGACCGTTTGGCAGCTCAATCTACCATTATTTACGCAGCAAACAACGAGCCGATTTGGGAAATTCACGGCGAAAAGAATCGAACCCTCGTCGACTTTAATGATATGCCTCAATACTTAAAGGACGCTACTGTCGCCATCGAAGATAAAGACTTTTATCATCATGGCGGTTTTAACGTAAAAAGAACCGTAAAAGCCCTGATTGTTAACACTTTAACTAAGAAGAAGGAACAAGGCGGAAGCACAATCACCCAACAGCTTATAAAAAACACGGTTTTAACCAACGAAAAAACCTATACCCGAAAGATGAAAGAGCTAATCCTTGCCATCGAAATCGAGCAGATGTATTCCAAAGATGATATCTTAAAAATGTATCTAAATGAAATTCCCTATGGCTCGAATGCTTATGGAGCCGAAGCCGGATCAAAGACCTATTTTGATAAGAAAGCAACAGAATTAAAAGAAAAGAATCCTGAAAATCTAGCCAGATGTGCTATGCTCGCTGCTCTTCCTAATGCCCCGACATACTATTCGCCTTACGGCCAGAATTATAATGATTTGTTAGAGAGAAAGAATTGGATTCTTGACCTTATGGTAGAACAAAAAAAAGTAACTCAAGAAGAAGTAAAAGCCGCCAAAAATGTTGATCTTAAAAAAATTCTTATCAACAGATCGGCCATCGATGGTTATGGCGACATTAAATTCCCTCATTTCTCTCTATATGCAAAAGAGAAATTAGTTGAAAAGTATGGTGAAAAAATGGCGACCCAAGGAGGCCTTAGGGTCTACACCACATTAGATTGGGATAAACAAAACTATGCCTTAAGCCTTTTGGATCCCAAAGAAGATAAATTTGGTTTAGTAAAAACTATAAAGAACGGTGGGGCTTCGAACGCCGGCCTCGTCTCTCTAGATCCAAAAACAGGAAATATCTTAGCTATGGTTGGCTCACTTGATTTTAGAGACGAAGCAATTGATGGCTACGTCAACATCACAACTTCCAGAAGACAACCCGGATCTTCTATAAAGCCGGTAGTTTACGCAAATGCCTGGAAGAAAAACTGGGGCCCCGGCTCTATTATTTATGATTTATCAACCGATTTTGGAGGCGGATACAAACCTAATAATTATAACGGAAATTTTAATGGTCCCGTTCCAATGCGAAAAGCTTTGGACGGATCTCTTAATATTCCGGCCGTAAAAACATTATATCTAGGCGGCATCACCGAAATGCTTGATACTGCGAACTCAATGGGCATCTCTTCTTACGATAAAAACCGAACCTTTGCAGATGCAAATGGCAAAGCCATATCAATGACAGATTATTATAGTCTTCCAATGGCATTAGGATCTGCCGAAGTGAGACCAATCGAGCTCGCTTCCGCCTACGCCACCTTTGCAAATATGGGTGAGAAACAAGACATAAATTGGTTTACAAAAGTTACCGATTCTAAAGGAAAAATCATTGATGAAAATAAACCAGTCAAAGGAAAACAAGTCCTAAACCCGGAAATTGCATACTCCATGAATGATGTTTTATCAGATAACGGCTCCAGAGCCTGGGTTTTTGGCGCCAATAATTATCTAAACATTCCAGGCAAAAAAGTCGGTGCCAAAAGTGGTACTACCGAAGCCAATCACGACGCTTGGACAGCCGGTTATTCAAGAAACATCGCAACAGTAGTTTGGGTTGGAAATAATAACAATACGGCAATGAAAAAACATGCTGATGGATCGGTGGTAGCCGGCCCTATCTGGAACGCCTTTATGAAGAAATATGCCGATAATGACGGTTGGGAAAAAGAAAAACCCAAAGGAATAAAATATGTTGAATTAGACGCCAGAACGGGTAAAAAACCGGTAGCCGGAGCCACAACTGTAAAAGATATCTTCCCTTCCTGGTACAAACTTGAAGAAGCTGGCGGCACAACTTCTACTTTTAAAATTGATAAAATTAGCCGCAAATTAGCTACCCCGAATTGTCCCGAAGAAGCTGTCGAGGAAGTAAAGATTTCTAATGTAACTGCTGAAATTCCGGCGCAAGATCCATCTTACGCTAGATGGAACGGTCCGATTGCTGCCTGGGCATCATCGCATGGATTAAGTGCTGGCGGCGCTAACTTTATCCCTACTGAGCCTTGCGATATCCATGATGGCACAAATTTGCCAGGAATCACTCTATCCAATATGTTTGACGGTAAATCCGTACCCGAAAACTTCGAGGTTAAGGCTTCTGTCGTCGCACCTCGAGGTGTAGGGACAGTAACTATTTACGTTGACGAAAAGGCATATAACACCCAAAATGTCGGCGGCGGCACTTACTCAGCCCAAATCGCTGCTACTAAAGGCGAACATCAAATAAAAGCGAAGGTTCGAGATGCCCATTACTATACCGCCACTTCCGAAACAGTCAAAATAAGCGTTACTCAAATCGAAACAACATTGGAATTAGAGTTTGTTAGCTCCTTAAATCAGCTAGTTGCCACCACTAATAGTGATAAAATAACGAAAATCGACTTTATTGGCGTAAAAGAAAATGGCGAAGAAAAATCCTTAAGCGCAACAAAAGATGTAGTAAACCGAGAAGCGAAAATTAATTTCACCAATAACGGCGCTTACGTTAAAATCTACGCCATCGGAAACCCCGGAAGCACTGATGAGATTAAGAGTAATGAGATAGAACTCTAAAATAAGTATCTGGTATTTAGTATGGGTATATACACGACTTACGCAGTTGTGTCATTGCGAGCGACCAGAGGGAACGCGGCAATCTTATCTTGGAACCGGTGAGATTGCTTCGTCGCAGAGCCTTCTCGCAATGACAAGGTGGGTAAGTTCAACTACGTAAGTCGTGTATAGGTATTAGTATTTAGTTTTATACCAGATACTATTTACGGCTTACAAACGGATTATCTTTTATATAAAACCGCCAAGGAAGATTAGCGTGATCACCGGCATATTCTACTCCAATCCTTGTAGTTTCTACAATTTCTTCCGGCTTTTCGCCTCTATCCTCTATATATAGTGTCTCGCTTAAAAGATCGACACTATTTTGATCTCTGGTAATTTTCATCCACCGAGTTAAAACCCCGGGGCCGCTTCCTAATTTTCTTAAATCTTTTAGTGTCCCCTTTTCCCCTATCAGTTCCACCGCTCTTATAAGAACAGCACCCGGAGAATCTTTCTTTTCCGTCACGATATTTAGCATGTCGTACATGCCGTAAATAATATAAACGTAAGCGTGCCCGGGTTCACCGTACATAATCTCGTTTCTTTTGGTTCTCCCAAACCTAGAATGCGCCGCCATGTCGTCTTCGCCAATATAAGCTTCTACTTCCACGATCTTACCAACGAATTTTTGATCATACACAATATGAATTAAATATTTGCCAAGCAGCTCCTTTGCTACGGTTAATGTATCTCTGGAATAAAAATTGCGTTTTAATTTCATGAAAGCATCAACTAAATCTCGAAGATTATAAGTAAAGAAATAAAAATCACTACAAGCTGAGTAAAAACTCCCAACAAAAATCCAGCATGTCGTTGTAATCTCATATGAAACGGAAAAGTCATGCTAAGAATACTATTTTTAAGCAAATCTTTACGAACTTGAAATATTCCTTCAACATCCGGAATAATTGCAAAAATAGCACCCAAAAAAACATTCAAATCTAATTTACCTTGCCGGCTCAAGAAAAAAAGAAAACCAATAGATAAAATAAGATCGATAGAACATCTTATGTAAGTTCTAGCTGTTAAGATGTAAGGCTCGGTCGTTTCTTGCCAATGTGGAATACGATCCAATAGATAATGGCTAGCCACCGCTAAAAAGATTGTAAGTATGGGACTGTGGATTTTAGAGCCTATTGCAGCTCCGAATACCACATGTGGAACAATTAACATCACCTTCTCCCTTTATAGATAAACGACTTCCCTCTCAAGCTCATATCCCATCTCTTCTTTAACCTTCTTTGCTACAATTTCTGCCAATTCTTTCACGTCCTTGGCTGCGGCATACCCTGTATTAACAATAAAATTGGCATGCTCCTCGGAAACTTTGGCACCGCCGACTTGAAGACCCTTTAAGCCCAGATCATCAATTATTTTACCAGCCGGCAAATCCTCAGAAATATTCTTAAAAAAGCTTCCGCAAGAAGAGCCTGTTGGGTTATTTGATTTTCGCCTGTTATCGTCTTCTTGAAGCACTTTTAAGATTTCTTCCGGGTTTTTGGAAAACATGGAAAAGCAGACTTCCAAAACTACCGCCTTATACCCTTGTTTCAATCGACTTGTTCTATATTCAAAATTGAAAAAGTCCCGGGGTTCGATGATAATTTCTCCCGCACCGTCAACAAATTTTATCCACTTAATTTCTTCCGAGATACTATGTTCGTTTGCACCGGCATTACCAACTACAGCTCCGCCAACCGTACCCGGAATATTTCCAAAGTATTCCAGCCCAGCCCAGCCTCTTAAAGCCATATCCCAAACTAATTTTCTAAGCGCTCCTCCCGAATCCGCCGTTACAATCTTATTTTCTTCGTCATATATGAAATTAGAAGCCCTATTTATTATGACCATGCCCTTTAGACCTTCGTCCGGCACTAAAACATTTGATCCAGTACCCAAAATGATATACGAAATATCTTTTTTGATAACATAATTTAAAACACCTTCCAAACTCTCCCTGTCGTTTGCCACAAAAAACATTTCCGCCGGTCCACCAATCTTATAGAAAGTGTAAGGAGCAAGAATAACATTTGTTTTTATATCACTGGGTTTAAACATGGACTTTTCCTTTACATTATAAATATTTAATGTCTAATTTCTGTTTACTCTAATTGATCTAAAGAATGTCTAATGGTACTAATGCCTAAATAAATATTTTAGACATTAGATATTTTTTAATTGGGATTTGATTAGTTATTAGAAAGTAGGTTAATTAGGAATTATTTTTAAATCTTTCATTTGTATTTTTGTTTTTTGTTCTTTGTTTATTGCTTCCTATCGGTATTGCAAATATCATTTTCCCGGCAATGGTCTGAAAAATCCGACTGACCTCGGCCGTTACTTCCTGGCCCACCATTTTATCGCCGCCTTCTACTACAATCATAGTGCCGTCCGGCAAATATCCGACTCCCTGACCCTTCTCCTTCCCCAACTGAACGACTTTAATTTTCATCTCTTCACCGGGAATAAAAACTGCTTTTACGGCGTTGGAAAGTTCGTTTATGTTTAAAACTTTAACACCATGAATCTTCGCCACTCTATTTAAATTATAATCAGTAGTAATGATGTCCGATCCCCTTTTTTTAGCAATTTCTACTAATTTCGAGTCCACATCTTTAGCTTTTGTGGTATCATCTTCGATAATTTCTACTTTTAATTTGAGTTTATTTTTTAAGACGTTAAGCGATTCCAAACCTCTTCGTCCCCTTTCGCGCTTCAATTTATCACCTTTATCCGCAATTAGCTGCAATTCTTGTATCACAAAATGCGGAACCAAAATCTTCCCGAAAACAAACCCCGACTTAGCAATATCAATAAACCTTCCGTCAATTAAAACCGAAGTATCCACTAATATTTCGTTATGAAGATGTTGAGAGGGTTTAACTAAAGAGAGTAAGCTGCCAAGCCCCGAGAAAGCGGAAATTATAGCTTCTTTTTGATTGAGAACGATATACACGGAAGAGGCTACGGCAACAAGAGATATAATTATCGGTAGCCAATAACCAAAGAATCCGGGAATTCTAGAAAGTGGAAGCGATAGTAACGCCCCAATGATAAGTCCAATTAAAACGCCAAACAAACCAATAAATACGCTTTTGCTCGAGGTCTTTAAGAGCTTTTTGATAAGAACAAAAGTCAACCCTCCAATAATAATTGAGACTAAACTCAAGATAAGAACATTAAGCATAGACATATATGCTCCTTTTGTCTTGTCAAAGTACTGTTAAAATTATATTTAATCCCGAAAGGCGTATCTAAACGCTTCGGTAATTGTTTTTGGAGTAAAGATTTTAAGATTGCTTTTTACTGCATTCTGGCCGGCCCCAATAATCCCTTTTTTAAAACCCAACTTCTCGGCTTCCAAAACTCGTTTTTCGATGTTATTTACACCCCTGATCTCACCCGATAAGCCGATTTCCCCAAAAGCTACTATGTCGCTTGGTATTTCCTTATTTTTAAACGCCGAAACGATGCTTAGGCAGACTGGCAGATCCAAGGCTGGCTCTTTTAAAGTCATTCCACCTATTATGTTGACATAAATGTCCTGATTTGACAAGTCCACTCCCGCCCTTTTTTGAAGCACCGTCGCCAGTAATTGTAGGCGATTTGTATCAAAGCCGGATGTTTTTCGGGCCGGATACCCAAAAGGCGTAGTAGAGGTTAAGGCCTGCACTTCTACCAAAATAGGCCTCGTTCCCTCCATCGCTGGAAAAACAATTGAGCCGGGAGAATTTGATTTTTGAGACAAAAGAGCCAAAGAAGGATTCTGAACTTCGTTAAGCCCTTTTTCGGCCATCTCAAAAATTCCGGCCTCATTCGTGGAACCAAACCGATTTTTAACCCCTCTTAAAACCCGAAAATGACCGTATCTATCCCCTTCCAGATACAAAACCACGTCTACCAAATGCTCTAAGACTCTTGGCCCCGCAATATTACCTTCTTTTGTTACATGGCCTATAATAAACGTCGCCACATTATTCTTTTTGGCAAACTCCAAAAGCTTATTGGTAATGTAGCTGATTTGAGAAACATTACCGGGTGCCGAAGAAAGTTCGGCGGCATAGACGGTTTGAATCGAATCTACAATAAGGACATCGGGCTTAAAACTAGCGGTAGACTGAATAATACTATTTATCTCGGTCTCGCCAAGAACAAAGATGTTGTTTACATCGGTTCCAAGACGGTCTGAACGGATTTTGATTTGATTAGGCGATTCCTCGCCCGAAACATACAACACTTTTTTATTTGATTTGCTTAAACTGGAAGCAATCTGTAATACCAAGGTTGACTTTCCGATTCCCGGATCGCCGCCTAAAAGAACTAAAGATCCCGGCACAATCCCCCCACCTAAAACCCGATCTGTTTCCACAGCCCCGGTTTTAATCCTCAAAAAGTTATCCTGCTTTATCTCTTTTAAGCTTAAGGGTTCATAAACAACACCTTTTGACTTTGCGAAGACAGTAACCTGAGTCTCTTCGACTAACGAATTCCATGACCCACATTCTGAACACCTGCCCTGCCACCGAGGAGACTGCGCCCCACAATTTGAACAAGAAAATATTGTTGTTTGCTTTGCCATGGACGTATTTTACCATGATGTCTTGATTTTTAAACCTATTTATTTCTCTTACATATATCTCACTGCAACGCCAAGCAAATTCAAAAATCAAAATGTAAAATACAAAATTGCAGCTTAAAGTTACTATACACGAGATTGCTTCGTCGTAAAAACCTACTCGCAATGACAAATCCTATTCGCCCAGTTCCACTATCACAAACCTATCCAGTCCGGCCCAATCTTTTTCCCAAGTTACTTTTGCATCTGGAAAAACGTTTTTTACTATTTTTACCATTTTTTCGCCCTGCCTCTCGCCTATTTCCACAAACATTTTGCCGCCTTTTTTTATCTTTTCCGGCGCCTTACCAAAAAATTCCCGATACAAATCTAAACCATCCCCCCCTCCTTCTAAAGCAATCCGAGGTTCATGATGAAGAATATCCAAAGAAAGTGAGGACATATCTTCTGATGGTACGTAAGGTAAATTTGCCACGATTAAATCTACTTTTTGGGGTAACGGTTCTAATAAATTACCTTGCAAGATTTTTACGTTTTTAACCTTATTTAACTTGGCGTTTTTCCTTGCAACTTTTAGAGCGTCCTTAGAAACATCCGTTAGATAAACTTTAGCCTTAGGTAAATTTTTGGCTAGAGAGATACCGATTGCCCCGGATCCTGTGCCAATATCGGCAATTGTTAGTCCTTTACCAGATGCTACAGATCCCCTTTTACCGTCATCCTGAACTTGTTTCAGGATCCTGTCTTGCAATTGGGGAGATCCTGAAACAAGTTCAGGATGACAGGTGTGAGACAACACTTTCTCCACCAAAATCTCCGTCTCAGGCCGCGGAATTAATACATCTTGGTTTACCTTAAAATCAAGCCCGCAAAAATGCTCATAGCCGGTGATATACCAGACCGGCAGATGCTTCGATCTTTTTTTGACCCAACGCTTAAATTTCCGCTCCTCCCCTAAACTAAGTTTAGTTTCGGGATAAGCCAAAATAAAACTCAAGTCTTTTTTAACGATTTGTTTTAATAAAAACCGAGCTGCTTCTTTTGGCTCGTCGGTTTCTTTTAGTTTATCATAAGCGTATTTTAAAGCTTCTTTATTAGTCATTGGGTTAGCCTTGATTTATAAGTGCATTATATTCATTTATTAAACCATTAAACTTTTCCACATTTCCGTTATAATTGTTAACCGCTTGGTTGTATTGACCTGCCAAAACATTAAAATCGTTATAATCATTTTTGTAATTATTATATGCCGATAAATAGCTGCTATAACTTTCTGTAGTCCTCGTGGACTTATACATTTGTTCAGATTCTTTGACAGCGCTTTCACTTTTAGCGACGATATTCTCGGCTGTATTAACTTCCGCTTTTAGCGCCTCAATATTTTTCTGTGAAGCTAAAAGCTCATCATGAGTTTTATTTAAAATAACAATTAAATCCTTTATTCTTTGATGCGTTTTTGCAAATTCAATTACCCTCTGATATTCGTTGCCATCAGAAACTTTAACAGTTTTAGAGGGGCTAGAGATGTTTCCCTCTTTAATTTCCGGGAGAAAAGAGGATCCCTCCACACCCGTCTCCAGGGTCTCAATTTCCTGACTCTGAGCAAAACCCTTTTCATCTATAATCGGTAACTGCCCTACTTTGTAACCAACGTTTGTTGTTTCGATATAACTATAGCCAGAATTAAAGGATGAATAACTTAAAGGCGTTTTTATACCTATTGCCATATGGCGATCTTTATCAAACTCAAACAAAACCGTTCCGTAGCCAAGTTCTTTTAAAACTGCTGCCGCAAGATAAGATTTATCAGTGCATATGCCCATATTGTCAAAAAGAGTTTCGTAAGGATAGCGTCCGCTTATTTCTTTACTTTCTTTAGAAGATATCAGATCGCCTGGATTATGAGACAAAACCTTTTTAGCTTTTTCCTGATCATATGGGATGGTCTGAATAAAACAAGTTGCTAGGTCAGCCGTTTGATCAGCCGTTAAGCCCAACTCAACTCCTTTGGCTTTAATATCAGCAACAATCTGCTTTAACGAATCGTCTTCGGGATATGAAAACACAAGGGAAGCATAATCATCTTTAGAATTAGCCCTTGATTTCTTTGGCTCGCTTCCATAATAGTCATCAACGCTTTGATATAGAGTTTTATTTAAAATAAGCTTTTGTCCATGATAATCGCAGTTTAAAGTAATCTGCTTCGGCTCCGTAAGGGCCGGAAATTTTCTTAAATTAAATATTTCTAAAACTGGGATCTTAGAAACAATTTGCGCCGTATCTATGCTCGGCTTTAATATATAAAAACCTAAGATAACCGATAGAATTGGCAACATTAAGACTATTAATTTTAAACCAATCCGCTTTTTTCTTGGAGGCTTATTTAAAGACTCCGGTTCGGAATTATTAAAATTTTGATAATCTTCCATGGTTTTAGTATATCTTAAAAGACAAAAGTATCTAGTAGGGGTATATAGGGGTAAAGCAAACTAAGTACTTTATACTGAATTTTTATACTAGATACGAAATACAAGATACCGGATACTGTATCTACTCCACCGTCACGCTTTTGGCCAGGTTTCGAGGCTTATCAACGTCTGTTTCTCTTGCCACCGCAACGTGATAAGAAAATAATTGCAACGGGATAACCGTGAGAAGAGGAGTTAAAAGATCATGAGTCTTGGGAACATATATCGTATCGTCAGCTATCTTTGCAATTTCTTTATCCCCTTCGGTCGCCACAGCAATCATCTTTCCGCTTCTAGCCTTTATTTCTTCCATATTACTTAAAACTTTTTCGTATAAACTATCTTTTGGAACCACGAAAACACTTGGAAAATCCGGGTCAATTAATGCAATTGGGCCGTGTTTCATTTCGGCAGAAGGATAACCCTCGGCATGAATATAAGAGATTTCCTTTAGTTTTAAAGCGCCTTCCAAGGCTACCGGATAACTTATATTGCGCCCCAGATACAAGAAATCCCGAAATTTGGCATACTTTAGAGCAATTTTTTTTATTTCTTCTGACTGTTTCAGGATAGTTTCGATCTGATCTGGGATCTTAAGAAGTGCCTCTGATATTTCGATTGTCTTAGGAATAGATAAATTCCTCATTCGACCAAAGTGCAAAGCCAGCATCAAGAGTGCTGAAACTTGAGCACTAAAGGCCTTGGTAGAAGCCACACCAATCTCCGGACCAGCGTGAATATACATACCCCCATCGACTTCTCTTGCGATTGTCGAACCAACTACATTAATTATTCCAAGTGTTTTAGCGCCCTTACCTTTTGCCTCCCTTAATGCTGCCAAAGTATCAGCCGTTTCACCGGACTGAGAAATTACAATTAACAAAGTCTTATCATTTACTACCGGATTTCTATACCTAAATTCCGAAGCATATTCCACTTCTGTTGGTATTGCAACTAAATTTTCAAATAGGAATTCTGCTAGAAGACCCGCATGCCAAGAAGTCCCGCATGCCGCAATGACAATTCTGTCTATATTTTTAAGTTCCTTGACACCAAAATTAAGTCCGCCCAAGTGTATTGTGCCTGTCTTCACATCTATTCTACCCGCCAAACCATTCCTTAAAGCTTGAGGCTGATCGTGGATTTCTTTTAACATAAAATGATCGAAGCCACCCTTCTCGATTGCCTCTAAATCCCAGTCAATTTTGGAAATTTCTTTCTTGGTTGGATTGCTTTCGATGTCACAAGTAGTAATGCCGTTTATAGTAATTTCCGCCACTTCTTTATCATCCAAATATATAACTTTATCTGTATAAGAAAGAATTGCCGCTACATCGGAGGCAATAAAATTTTCACCTTTTCCAACCCCAAGGACTAATGGACTGCCATTTCTAGCAGCCACAATTTTATCAGGGCATTCGCTCGAAACTACCGCAATACCGTACGTACCCTCAACGCTCGCCAAAGCCTTAATAACAGCTTCTTTTAAATCCCCTGTAAAATAATCCTCAATCAAATGAACTAAGACTTCCGTATCTGTCTCCGATTTAAACTGATGGCCCTTCTTTATAAGCTGGCTGCGGAGAGCGCTGTAATTTTCGATAATCCCATTGTGAACAAGGGCAATTTTTCCATCACAGCTAGTATGAGGATGGGCATTATTTTCAGTTGGCGCACCGTGAGTTGCCCATCTCGTATGAGCAATACCGGTTGAACTTTTAGATTCCCAGTTGCAACATTTTTCCTGAAGATTTTTTATTTTACCAACCGATTTTTTTATTTCTAAGTCTTTAATAACCATAGCAATGCCCGCCGAATCATAACCACGATACTCAAGCCTTTTTAATCCTTCTATTAAGATGTCTTTAGCTTCTTTCGAGCCAATATATCCGACAATACCGCACATAATTCCTCCTTAATTAAGGACTTCGTAAGTATACTATAAATCACTCAAGAAACGAAGTGGAAAATGCACTAGGCTCATGAATCACTAATTAACCTAATTTCTAATAATCAATTATCATATGGTTTCTTTAGGCATTGGACATTTTGTCATTAGTCATTTATTAGGAATTAGAGCAATTAGATCAATTAGATATTTTCTAGAATTCTTTAAATTCAAAAGTCTTGTCTCCAATCCGAATAATATCCCCTTCTTTAGCGCCCATTTTTCTAAGAGTGGTTTCAATTCCGATTCTTTTTAAAATATGCCTGAAACGATACATTGCCGGACCATTATTAAAATCCGTCCTAATGGCAAATTTCTCGACTTTGGGCCCCATAATCCGAAAACCTTTCTCTTCTTCTACAACGTCGAAGCCCGTTTTTCTTTCTTCGAGGGTGTATTCCCTGTAATCCTCCACCTTTGGCGTCTCTTTTTTAGGAATCTTTCTTAGATCATTATTCATTTCAAAAAGTAATTCCCGAAGCCCCTCATGAGTGACGCCGGAAAACATAATTGGCATCTTGTTTACCAAATTTGCATCGCTTTTTAAACTTTCTTTTTTAAATATTTTTAGTTTTTTTTCGAATTCTTCTCTGGGTACAAGATCGATCTTAGAGATAGCTACGATCATAGGTTTTTTAAAGAGATCTAAATTATAGCGCTTTAGCTCGTCATTAATTTTATTAAAATCCCTTAAGAAGTCATCGCTAGTAGCATCGATTATGTGAACTAAGAGCCTGGTTCTTTCGATGTGCCGCAAAAATTCATCTCCAAGCCCTTTTCCTTCGGCAGCTCCCTCAATTAGACCTGGGATATCAGCCACCACAAAACCGAATTCTTCCGGCCTTGATCCGTCAGGCAGCGTCTCCACCACACCCAAATTTGGAATTAAAGTTGTAAAAGGATAATTAGCGATCTTGGGTTTTGCCTTGGTAACTACAGAGAGTAAAGTAGATTTACCCACATTAGGATGACCTACCAAACCAACATCAGCTATAAGCTTAAGCTCTAACTTGATTTGTTTTTCTTCTCCCGGCTCTCCTAATTCCGCAATCTCTGGTGCTTGCCTTATCGATGAAGTAAAATGAGCATTTCCATAGCCTCCATCTCCGCCGAAAGCCACTGCAACTTCGTCTCCATCATTCGAAAGATCGGCAATTAGTCCTCCGGCTTCTATATCCCAAAGGAGAGTTCCGCTTGGGACTTTAACAACAAGATCTTCACCGCTTTTACCGCGCTTTTTATGAGAACGTCCATCTTCGCCATTTTCGGCCGCTATTTTTCGGTTTGTCGTAAAATAAACTAATGTATTTAAATTCTCATCGGCAATAAAAATGACATCGCCGCCTTTGCCGCCGTCTCCGCCAGCCGGACCACCTTTGGCAACGTATTTCTGGCGCTCCCAAGAAACAACGCCATTTCCGCCATCACCGGCCTTTACTTTAATTACAGCCTCGTCTGCAAACATTAGTTCTCCTTATAAACCCGTTTGATTATAACATAATCTAAGCCAAAACAGGCTAAAAAAAAATGAGCAATAAACAAAAGACAAATTTTAAGAGCAATTCTAGATTGTTCTTTGTTTATTGTTCTTTGACTTAGTAAATAAATCCAATAAGTGGTACACCACCCGGACTAACAGTTCTTCTGTTTACTATTCCATATCCTTGATAATTCATTTCTGAAATAGTAAAGGAATCTCCATTTACAGATTCGACATAAGCCACATGGCCAATCGGACTCTCCCAACTAACCATAATCGATCCTGGAGCCGGAACTTTTCCGGTTGAATAACCCATTCCTTGAGCATTGTAGTACCATTGCCAAGCATTACCGCTCCAAGGCACACTTCTTCTGGAAGCAACCCACCAGGTGCAATAACCCCAAGGAAAATTATTTGGACCGCCATAACTTGGCGTTATCCTCACTCTTGGAGCAGCAGGTTCATTTTGCCTGTTGCTGTTTCTGTTTGTGGTTGGCTGAGGTGCCGGTTTCGGCGTTTCTGGCATCTTTCCGTCAGGCACAATTAATCTTACTCCGGCTGATAATACCTCACTCTCCAGATCATTAAAAGCCATTATCCTACTCTCAGACGCACCATACTTGTTAGCAATTTTCGCTATCGAATCTCCAGACTTAACAGTATGCAGAACACCCGGAACCGGTAAAATCGTCAGGCTCTGGCCGGGTTTTACCAGATCCTCGTCTTCTAAGTTATTAGCCCAAATTATAGTATCAGTTGTGATATCAAACTTAACAGCAATTGACCATAGAGTATCCCCATCTTCAACAACATAACTAATTGGAATCGTGCTTTTCCTATTTTCCGGGATACTTGTGCTGGCTAAAGCGGGTTTTGCCAAAAAATTGCTGCTTCCAGAAACAGGCAAAGAGACTATCAGTTTCTGGCTCACAATTGAGGCTGCATCTTCTGATACTTTAGCGCCAAAGACCTCAGCAACCGTTGCTGCCACCTGCATATCGCTTACTTCGGAAGTTTGACGCTCTGTTTTAATTCCGAAAGGGTCAACAATAAATTCCTTGCTAATACCCGCTGCATTCGCAAAAACAGAGGTCGAAAAAACCGTAAGGATAATCAAAACTACCGTAGCATGCGCAACTTGCCGCGTTGGTTTTATTAAAATATGAGAAAATCTTTTAGTAAAACGCTTGGTTTTCCAAGCGATATATCCGATATTATTTTTTAGCTTGCGCTTGAAGCTCGAACGTAATCTGGAAAATTGTTTCAATTGGCTCACCCTAATGGGCTTGTCTCGAAGAGCCACTTGAGAGGTTTTCCTAATAAAGCCTCCAGCTATTTTTAAAATAGCAGTTTTATTGCCCGCCAATTTTTATCCTTCGACAAGCTCAGGATAAAAGAAGTTTCGACCAGCTAAACCTCCCGACAAGCAATAAGTATTAAACCCTCAATGAACTAGCAAAAAGTATATCGGAAATTAAGAGAGAAGTCAAGAAAGGACATTTTTTGCTTTTCTATTCGCAAATAAGCAAAAAATTAAAGCCACTTTAAGACATCATTAGCTAATAATTAAGATACTGGCCGACATTAACATTATGCTCTTCGGAAGTCGAAGCATAATGCATAGTCCCGTTCTTTTCGGATAAATAATACAAATAATCTGACTCAGTGGGATTGGCTACTGCTTTTAGAGATACCTCTCCCGGATTGCAAATAGCGCCCGGTGGCAGACCTTCATTTAAACGAGTATTATATGGCGAGTCAATGCTTAAATCGTCAATTGTCAGTTTTTTGTTCCAGTCATTTATCACATACCGAACTGTGGCATCAGCCTCTAATCGCATACCGGATTTTAACCTCTCTAAAAGAATTCCGGCGATCAATTTCCGATCTTCTTCCTTCTGACCCTCTAATTCAACGACAGAGGCAAGAATCACGCCTTCCTTAACAGACAATCCTTGTTTTGTAAAACCTTCTTTTACCTCCGAAGTTAAGCGGCTTTCCATGTTTTTGAGCATCATATCAATAAGATCGTAAGCTGTAGATTTGGCATTAAGCTCATATGTATCCGGAAATAGAAACCCTTCGAGATTTTCTTTGCCGTTTTTACCTCTAAGGAAAGAATAATTATATTCATAACCCAGAGCTTTGTTAAATTCACCCGTTTTAAATAACTTTTTTTCCTCCTCTAAGTACTTTGCAATTCCCTCAAGCGACCAGCCTTCTTTAACAGTAATTCGATGAGTTTTAACATCGCCTTTCGCTATTTTATCAACGATATCTTTCATCGGGTTGGACTTTGAAAACTCATAATCTCCGGCCTTAAGAGTTAAATGCTCTAACTTAATGTAAGCTATAAAAACCAAATAATCACTTATAATGCCTTGGTCTTTTAATCTTTTACCTATTTGAGTCGTTTTCTCGCCTTCAGAAATTGAGAATTTAACAAGTTCATGACTACCCGATTTTTTATTCAAACTTAAGTCATACCAGGCAAATAAAGACCCCGCTAAAAGCGCGAGCATAAAAAATAAGATGATAATACCTGCAATAATTTTTTTCTTCATAAGCTCCTTAAGTAACTTTCCAAGATAATTCTAGCAGCTACGGCGTCTATTCGTTTTTTAATCTCCACAAGAGACGCGCCCGCATTTTTTAACTCCTCTTCGGCTTTTTTCGAGGTTAAGGTTTCGTCTTCCCAGATAATTACTTTTCCAAGCAGCCTTATCTCCTTATCCACGAATTCCCCTACCCTCTCTGCCTGAGGCCCCAAATCCCCGGATAAATTTCGCGGTCTGCCGACAACAATTTTTTCGATTCCCTCATCGCTTATTATCTCTTTTATTTTAAGCCCAAAGTCCTCGACACTTAAGACGCCTAGTTCTCTTGCAATCATTTGCATTTCATCAGACACAGCAAGACCGATTCTCTTCTCCCCCACATCAATTCCAAGAGTTTTCATTTCTTAACATCCAACTTAACGTTTATATGGCTAGGAAGCAATGGCAATTTTGACATAGCAAACGGCCAGAAATTAAACTTAATTTCTTTAACGCTGTCATATTCTTTAAGCTTAGCATCAACTTCTTTTGTGTTTTTAAATATTAGAGATTGTCTAATTTTTAGCATATCTAATTTTGGTATCAAATCGACAACGGCGCCAAATTTAAAATCAGCTTCCGAGAACTCTTTGTCAAACTCCGAAATAAGAGCAATTTTACTGGAATCAATTTCCGAAGTATACACTTCTTTGCCCACCGGGACTTCTTTTTCTAAGAGCTTAGAAAGAAGACTTTTTAAGTCGCCATCCTTAAACATAACCGCCTTGTAGCTAACTTTTAGCTTTAGCTTAAACTTTTGAGCCTCCTGGCTGATTTGAGGCTCAGCAATAGCCTCTGTAGCCTCAACTTTAACGGCTTCTTTTAGAACTCGGTATTCTTTATTTTCATCTGCCACGTTTTTCTGAAAATTTTCGGTCACTTCTTTTGTAAAACTATCCTTGGCTTTGTCAAAATCTTCTTTTGAAACAACGGTCAGTTGTTTTGTAAATCCGCCGCTCATCGATCCGCTGCTTCTAGCATAAACTTGATCGGTATCAAGCTTTGGGATCGAAAAATTTGACGGACCAATATTGTAAGCCTCTCCGGGACCTTCAGCTTCAACAGCAGACGCTATAGTGCCGGCAACTTTATTTCCGCTTTTTAAGGTAGCACCAGGAATCGTAATATCGTTTTTTAGCTTAAAAACTTTGCCGTCTAAAGTATGCAACGCAGTCCCCTGAACCAATTTAAAGGGGTCGGAATCATATTCGTTATACAAAGTAACATTTCCGATTGCTTTATCTCCCACGTCTCTTTTTCCGGTAGCATCAAACTCTTTTGACTCTTCTTTGTCTTCTGTAAAGAATTTGCCCGGAATTATTTTAGTTTGCGGATCAACCTTTAGCGCCTCCCTATCAACTTTAAATTGAGTATCCATAGGCAACTTCTCTGATGATACTCCAATTGTTATCTCTGCCTTTGGAATAAAAATAAAACCAAGCACAACCAGAAGAAGCGGGATACCAAGCAGAATAAGCCAAAGCTTTTTCTTAGACATAATTTCAGATTTATTAACCTCTTCTTTTTTCCTTTTTTTGCCCTTTTGGGCTTTTAGAGCTTCGTCTTTATTTTCTTCCTCGGCTTCCTCTTCTGATTCAAGATTGATGACATGTCTCTCTAGATGAGGGATTTCTTCTGCACCATCATTCCCATCTTGCCCCGCTTCGTCAGATTCTTCCTCATTAACTGCTTCGCCAGCGTAATAAGCTTGTTTAATGGCTTCTTTGGCTTTACTGTCTCTAACCTTAGAAGAGACAAGCGGATTATCTTCGTTGTCTCTTACAATTTGCGTTTCTTCTAGAGCAGGTTCTTCTTTTTCTTCCTTGATCGTTAATTCTTCCGGCTCGCTTATTCCCTGAGGAACGCCGTTTTTATCGATAGACCCGAAAACCGAAAGTCCTACCTGAAGCGCAATTGTCTTACCAACCCTGTCGTTAGTCACTATCGAAATATCTTTTTTATGATTTTCGGCTTGCTTTTTTAAAAGCTTTAAATTGATGACGCTCTGAAGCAAAGTCGCCCCTTTTGGCATAACCAAAGCCAGGCTATCTGCTTCCGTTTTTTTTATCTTGTCGATAGCCGACGTTATCTCTTCATCAATTTCTAAATAAATTACTTTCTTCACAATTTTTTCCTATTAACATTATACCTGCATTACCTTTACCACTTTCTTTAATATCCCCGAAATACTTTCGTCTTCTTCGTAATCTAGGAGTAAATTGCCAAGTGCCATCGGAGTAATATCTTGAACCGATTTCATCATATTGGTGTTATCAAGCATATTAGCAACATCTTCCGGCTCCATAAATTTGATTTTTGGTTTTTTAGCAAACGGCAAATTCTTCCACCAATCACCTTTTTCTAACACTTCTTTTATTTCCGGCAGTTCGCTGCCGCCCCCGCACAGTAAAATCCTAGAGGGCAGCATGTCTATTTTATCAAATTCGCCCAAAGAAAGCTCGACTCCAGAAAGCCAAACCTCCGCATCATTTAAAATAGCTTCTCTTATAATTTCTTTCTTATCTTTATCTAATTCGCCGCTTGAATGCATGATCTTGGCTTCTTCAGCCTTGGCAAAAGTGGTGTTTAAAACTTGAGCAAGACGCTTAGTAAAGGTCCGGCCGCCGATTGCAAACATTTTAGTGCCTTCCACGCCGCCGTTTCTCACCACCGCGATATCCGAAGTGCCGCCGCCAATATCTATAAAAATAGCGCTAAATTCGGTGGATTCCTCTCCGCCCATGCACCTCGCCACAGCATAGGGCTCGGCAGCTACAGAGATAAGATCAAGCCCTAACTCCGACGAGATGGTCTGAAGGGCCCCTAAATGCACGAGGGGCGCAAACGCGTTGTAGATGCCGATAGAAACATCCCTCCCCTGAAAGCCGATGGGATTAGTTACGTGATAACCGTCTATGTGGACGTCAACCACTGCCGCATTAACCAGCTTAACTTCGATTTCTTTATACCCCGTCTCCCAAGCAAGCTGCTTTCTGGTCTGCTCGAAAGCTTGATACTGGACTTTGTTTAAAATATTATTTAGCTCGGTATAATCGATTTTTTCCTTAGGATTTAGTCTCTCATAGTGGATAGTGGTTGTCGTGCCTTTTACAAGCTCACCGGCAATCCCAATAACGCATTCCGTTGGCGACACTCCGGCCATCTTTTCGGCCCTAGAGATAGCCTTGTCACAGTTTTCTACCACCCCGCCAATGTCTGTTACCGCGCCTCCTTGCATATCGCCCAACTTTTGGCGCTGCTTTCCGGCACCAATAATTATCCCCTTGCCCTCTTTTTCGTCAACACGAAAAATCAGACATTTTACAAACTCGGTTCCAATGTCTAAAGACAAATAATATCTATCTTTTTTTCTCTTAGGAATAATTCCCATCTAGAAATATTTTACTTGTTTTAGGGTTATTTGTCGATAACTAATAACAAACGATATTAAGAACAAACGATTGACAAGAAGGCTCTAATTGTGTAAAATACGTTGTTCACAAAAAGGCACATTCACAATGAGGAATTTATACTATTGAAAGGAACTTTTAATGAGAAAAGGAACGCTTTATACGTATAAGATTACAAATAAGACAAGCAAGACCGAGCCAATAAGACGAATAATAGTAATAATTCTGCTACTTAGCATCCTTATGGCTGTTTGTGCAAGCATTCAAATGAGCAATAGCAGACGCGTGATAACCGTCAAAGTTGAAAGTATCACTTATACCGGCTACTCTCCAGGTATGGGCCATGGCTATCTGATAGGAACAAATCAACACCCGTATGAAAGTGGTAATAAGTATTTAATATCAAATATACCCTTTCAAATAAACGGGGAATCACTCAAGAAACAGATCAACAATGGAGACATCATCGAGATTAGTATTGTAGGCGAAGAATTAGTTTTTGTGGTATTTGGTATACAGATAATCCATACCTATCCTCATATCTTAAGAATCCATCAAGGATTTTTCCCAAATGGCAATCCAAAACCTCTTATTCCTAAAAATCCAAAACAAGAGAAACCGCTAAAGGCTATAATAACTGTAAAAACCCGGGCTACCCCAAACCCGGGTTTTTAATTTACTCTAAAACCGCTTTGATTCTTCTCACCCCAGCCGAGGAGCTCTCTTCTTTTTTTATCTTAAAAGTCCCAAGCTCGCCGGTATTTGTAACGTGAGGACCACCGCAGATTTCTTTAGAAAATTCTCCAATCGTATAAACTGTTACTTTATCCCCATACTTAGAGTCAAAGAGACCTAAAGCACCGGTTTTTTTGGCCCACTCTACGGTTGTTGTGGCGCAAAGCACCGGAATATTTTCCTTTATCTTTTCGTTTGCCAAGTTTTCCACAGTTTTTACCTCTTCTGGGGTCATTTTCTGTGGATAAGTAAAGTCGAATCTCAATCTTTCGGCAGTTATATTAGATCCGGCCTGCTTTACTTCCGGACCTAAAACTTGCCTTAAAGCCTGGTGTAAAAGATGAGTAGCAGTATGATATTTAGTCTCCATCTCTCCGGTCCCAGCGAGACCGCCTTTAAATTTATCACTCATACCTGCTTTTGAAATTTCCTGATGCTTAACTAAAGCATCTTCAAATTCAGCTTCGTTCAGTTTTATCCCCACTTTCTCTAACTCTTCTTCCACCATCTCTTTAGGAAAACCATAAGTTTGAAATAAATCGAAAGCAACTTTTCCAGAGAAAATATTGCCGTCTCTTTGTACGTGAAGTTCACGCGAAAAAACTTTTAGACCATTATCTAAAGTCTTTAGGAATTTATCTTTTTCTTCATTAAAAACCGCGTAAACCATTTGAATATTTAAATCATAAACACCCTCATACACCCCAACTACAGACCTAATAATAGAACTGAAATCATTTATATTAATTAACCGGCCATATCTAACAGCTCTTCTTATAACCCGACGCAGCACGTATCCCCGCCCCACGTTAGACGGCCTAACGCCGTCAGAAATAAGAAAGGTAGCGCTTCTTGTATGATCAGAAATTATTCTTATTATTCTATCCTTTTCCTCGTCTTCTTTGTATTTCAGACCCGATAATTTTTCAACCGCTAAAATTATCGGGTTAAATAAATCAGTATCATAGATAGACTCTTTGTTCTGAATCCTTGCTAGAGTTCTCTCAAAACCAGCTCCGGTATCTACCCCTAAAAGCTTTAGAGGGATAAGCGACTTGTCCTGAGTCATATAATATTGATTAAACACCAAGTTCCAAATTTCCACATCGTCAGCATAGATTTCCGAAGTCGGGCCGCAAGGACCCTCAAGCCCGGTTGGACCCCAGAAATTATCCTCCCGTCCGAATTCCCTAATATCAATTACACCTAATGACCGCCAAATAGCTTCGGATTCGTCGTCTCGAGGAACTTCGTCATCTCCCTCAAAAATAGAAACCCAAATCCGCTCTTTTTTAAAGCCTAATTCTTTAGTTACGAATTCGTAAGCAAACTTTATGGCGTCTTCCTTAAAATAATCGCCAAAAGAAAAATTTCCGAGCATTTCAAAAAATGTATTATGAGTTGCGTCACCCACCTCTTCAATATCCGAAGTCCGAAAACTTTTTTGGACTGTCGCCACCCGGTGATACTTTGGCTCCTCATTTCCTGCAAACCAGTTTTTAAACTGCTGCATTCCGGCCGTAGTTAAAAGAACCGAAGGGTCATCTTTTGGAATAAGCGAAGACGATGGCAGTATCTTATGCCCCTTAGACTCAAAAAAAATTATAAATTTTTCTCTTAGTTCCCTAGCATTCATAAGCCGTATTTTACCTTAAAACTTGTCACCCGTAAATAGAAAGGGGCCGATCTTCAATAATACCGAAGTCGGCCCCTTTTTCCTGCGTGAGCGCTTTTTAAACTAATCCATACTAAACGATAGCGACTGTCTCCCTCCAAATCCTAATTCAACGATTTCCTTAATCTGGTTAACCAGAATTTGATCAATCTCCTCGGCTTCGATAAAGGATAATTGGCTAGTTCGAATTTTGTCCAAACCGGGGTCGAGTTTTCCCCAACAAAAAAATGCCTTTGTACAAGCATTTTTCCATAAATTTCCATTGGCTCCCCGGCACGGTTGAGTACCCCTTTGAGGGTTTTTGACCCAAAATAAGACAAGACAAATGAGACACCATAAAAAAGAGGTGTCTCGTGTCTCATTAAAATTAATATTCATATAGAAAGGAAAAGCAGACTGTCTGGAATCAATCACATGAGATTGATTAGGCTGGTTAGGCCCGACAGTCCGCTTATTCTTATTTAACCGATGATGGTAAGCTTTAAGCTATTGTAGCTCATCCATCTGCTTCTTAGTATCGTTGATTTGCTTTTGAAGCTCTTCTTGTTGCTTCTTTAGTTCATCCATAGACTTTGTTTTTTGCTGTTGTACTTGTTGCTCATACTCGCGTTGTGGCTGGCTCTTGGTCAGGTTGAGCTCGAGATCATCGAAGCTCTTTACCGCTACGCGGTCTTCGGAAGTGTCGTCATAAGTGATTTGTACTCTATCACCTACTTGCGAACCGAGAATTTCGGTGTTTCGCGATGATACCTCGAAGAGTTTGGTTTGGTCGGAGTCGATCAGCAGATAAAAACGTGTCGAACCGTTGATGGTAGCATCAGTGATTCTGATGATCTTACCGGCAATCTTTTTTGTATCCTTGGCATCGGTTGGCACAATGCCGGTGGCTTTGATTTCGGATAAGAGGTCTTTATAGTTTTCTAAAGCCTCTTGCTTTGTCTCCCCGACCGCTACTTGTCTGGTATCGTTTGCATAAACGATGGCAACCATTTCCACAATATTGTTCTTTGATAGTACTGGAACAACCCAGCTTTCTACTCCGTAGATATTGTAAAATATGGGCTGACTAGCCCGGTAAGTCTTCTGTATAGATACCACTTTGTCAGAATCAACCGATTTGATCACTGCACTTTCGTTTCCAAGACTACCCGTTTTAGCTGGATAGTATGTCATCTTTCCATTTCTGGAATTGATGGCCATATATCCGGTTAGAGAGGTATCCTTTTTGGATGGTGACGTCATTCCTGTTACCCAAACTGGGTCATCGTTTTCTTTGTTATGAACCAGGAAAACGTCTTGAAACTCTCTGTGTTCCTCTTCGCCATCGTCTACTTCGACTGACGAGATTTCTTGGACGTCAATACCTACTATAGAGTTCCACCAGCCACTTACATACTTACCCCAATTGTTGGTATAGATCTTTGCCATTTCCTCAGGAAAAGCTCTATCTACCCATTTGGGAAGCTTGTCTACGGAATACCTTTTTACCTCTCCAGTTTCCGGATCCAAAATAGCTGCGCCAAGCAGCTTTGGCCCATTGAAACCGAGGGTCGGACGCGTCAGACTAATCACATAATAAGGCTTTCCGTTGTCATCAACCTCGAAGGTCGGCTCTGTGAGCCCTACATTTCTGTAGCCTTTTGCGAGATACATATAACGCAGGTAGTTACTGGAAAACCATGCGCCCCAGGTATACCGCATTTTCTTGCCTTCAACCAGTTTTGGTGCAGCGAACTTGTCTTCTGCATTAACCATGACATAACCGGGGGATATTCCTCCAGTACTGTTCCAGGTTAAAAAGCCCCGGAATTCAAGTGGCGCGACCCAATAGATTGTACCGTTTACCATCTGCACATCATAGTGGTCTTCGTCCAATTCATAGCGGGAGCCTATGTTGCCCTTACCAATAGCTTGTTTTCCAATTTGAGCGGCAGAAGCTTTCGGAAGTAAGCGAATATTCTTTTGGCTGACGGCATCGATGGACTTATTTGATACTGTGACATCGCCCAAATTACGGTAGGCTGAAGCGTTAACGATTGGCCAGTTAGAAGCGTCTACAAAGAACCCGACTATCAGCAGAGCTGCTATAACAGCGGCGCCGATGTATGTCGACTTCCAATCGTAGCCATACCCATTGTTCTTTATTCCTTCCCATATTGCTGAGAAGGCGCAGAACGATACAGCCGTGATTACGCCATGCCAGATAATGGCCGGCCAGTACATTGGGATGTGGAACAACCAAACCCCGAGAAAGTACTCCGAAAGCAGTGACAGTAAAGCAATTACAACGTAACTCATCTTATTTCCCCTCTTCTCTTTTAGTTTATTGCCAACACCCAAAGCATTAAGCTTAATGCAAAAAGTGTTGACAATAATAAGAGGGTTTTTTAAAGTACTCATGCTTAGAGAGCACAGGAAACTTTACCATACTTTTACAAATATGTCAACCTTTTTTCCATACTATTAGGGTACATAGAGCAAGGAATACGATCACCAAAATTAGAGACTTTATTTGAAATAGCTAAGGCTTTAAATGTAAACCCTAAAGAGATTTTTGAGTTTTAAAAGATAAGACTTGAAACACACTCTCCCAAAAGGCATCAAAAAAGAACGCACAAACGTTCTTTCTTCTTCTTATATCTGACGACTGACGGGGGTCGGTCGCCAGGAACACCACACATTGGCTCCCTGGATCGGACTATCTTCGAACTTTTGGAGCTAATGTGCTTGTGTGCATCGTAAAACTATCCGTTTGATTGTTTAACTAAGCTTTAAAGCTTTATTTTAAGAGCCCCTCAGTAATTCTTAAAAACTCCTCGGCATTTTCGAGTGCGGCTTCGGCTCCTTCTTTTGAGAAATCGGATTTATAATCTGCTGTTTCTCGAAGAAGCATGGTTGTGTCAAAATCGTCCACAATACTCTGGTCGATTATTTTTTCATCAGCATAAAGCGCCTGCATAGCTATCTTTAAGCAGTAATGGCTTTTCTCGCGGTAGCCTTTTGCAAACAGCAAAGCTCTTGCCGCATGAAACATGGAATAATAGGCTTGAATAGTTGCCCATTTGTAATCCAAATCATCCAGAAACTCGTCATAGGTTCTTCTGGCTCTTTTTAAATCCCTAATTGCCGCATTAAGTTCGTCGCCAATTAGAGCTTCGGCGTGTGGCTGTTTGACGATGCTTTTCTTTTTTAAGCATTTCTCAAAGTCTTTGTTCATCTGGTTCCTTATTAAATAAAACTATTCCTTTAGCTACTTCCTCGTAAAAAGCTTTGTCTTTTTTTCTGGATACCGCGTATTCTGATGGCGTTTGAATTACTGGTTTGATTTCACGGTCTGTTTGATAGTTACGAATAACACGAAGCACTTCATCTTTATTGTTTGTAAGAATAAAAAGATCGATATC
>LBWX01000005.1 GCA_000995065.1 candidate division CPR2 bacterium GW2011_GWC2_39_35
CGTTTGAATTACTGGTTTGATTTCACGGTCTGTTTGATAGTTACGAATAACACGAAGCACTTCATCTTTATTGTTTGTAAGAATAAAAAGATCGATATCGCTCTCGGCGGTATCTTCTCCTTTGACGGTACTTCCGAACAGAATTACTCTTTGGGAGATTGGTTTTAGAGCCTTAACAAGGTTCTCTAAATTAACAAGATTTTCATAGACCCGGTAATACTTAAAAAGTGGCTTAGTAGATAGAGTGTAAAACCACATCCGGCCCCGCTTTTCTCTCACAAGCAGACCGGCATCAAAAAACTGGCGAAGAATCATGTTGGTCATACCGCGGCTAACGCCCGTCTTCTCAGAAACTTCTTTATCATAAAAAGAAGCGTCTTGGTGTAATGTCAGGAAGCTAAGGACTTTATTTGCGGCAGTGTTTAAAAGAATATCTTTAAGCATGACAGCCTTAAATTCATTATTTTGATACATATGTTCATTATATTGAATTGTAGATGTTGGTCAATACTATTTTCAAAACCCTATTTCCAGATAGCAAAGGATTCTAATATATTGGACTTATGTCTAATATATTAGAACATAAGGCAGGGTCAAGGGTTTTTGTTTCCTCATCCAAGCCATTACCGTACTCCATAACTGTAGGCAGATATTAAAAAATGCCTGTTTAAAGTCATAATTTATGGGTTGTTTGACAATGGAAAAACAATGGCTCCCCAGATCGGACTATCTTCGAACTTTTGGAGCAGTGGTGCCAATGTGTTTCTGCCTAGAAAAAAGAGCCTTTCGGCCCTTTTAAGTATGCTCTTTTTACTAAAGACTTTCTTGCTCATAGAATGAATTGGTATGCCATACTAAATACTGATGCATATCAACAGTAAAATCTGAGTTAGACTTTCCCGAATTAACTACGGAGGTTAAATTAGCCCAATCTATTTTCACATAATCTTTGCCCGAGACACTTTCGATGGTGACTTTTCCCTTGTAAAGATGTCCTTCATTTTTATAAAGATTCTTTGGCTGACCATTTGAGTATCCATATATATACAAGTCAACGATCTTTCCTGTTCCCAAATTCACAAACCAATACACCCCTTCCTGTTTCCCGTCACCGTTAACATCCGCATAAATAGGTTTTTGCCACTCACCCATTGATTGCTGCTTATTTACAACTGTACTAATATCAAGTGCCTTAATATCTTCAGAATCTTTATTTGTAACGGTAGGTATTGGCGTCGGCGTAACTTCCACAGCCTCTTCTTTATCATCATTTAGCTTATCAACCTGCCCTTGCAGGGCTGTAATCTTGTCATCATTCTTCTTTACCTTTTGATCCATGACATACCAGGTACCACCGGTAGCAAGACCGGCAATCACAATAACTAGAACGATTGACATCCAAAGAGGCATTCCTTTTTTAATTTTGTTTTGTTCTTCCATAATGCTCCTACATTTATAATCCTATTTATCATAACAGCTAAGGTAATTATTAGGCAATAGAAAGGCATTTTGGCATTTAACCAGGGGGTTGGATTCAAACTTTTTAGATAACAAAAAATGGCTCTTTAAGGCCATTATCTTGTGGTTGGAATTATGTCTTATCCGGTTCTATGAATTATTCAAACCGTTATTTTAGCGTTTGCAGAGCCTTAATTACCATATTCTTCCATATTGGCTCCCCGGATCGGATTCGAACTTTTGAAGAACTCACAGAGTTACTAAACAAATTAAGAACACTGCCAAGGATCACAGAGAGTGACACAAAGCAGTCTTTTCGTTCATTAAACAAGATTGCCATACTTCGCTTGTAATGACGTGATTAAAAAAAGTTCTTAATTACCGTGTCGTACAACTTTTATTTTGTGACAGTGGCCACTTTAATAGTTCCATACCCTAAGAGACCTTCGATCTTAGCCTTTAAATTATCCGAAAAGTCTATTCCAAAAGGTAATTTTATTTTAGTAAGCTCGCCTTCTTTATTTAAGTAGATGATTACCGGTATCGCTCCCCTGTTCTCCATTAATACCTCTTTAGTTTTCTGAAGAATCATACCGTTTACCGAATCTGGAATTCTAATTTCTACTACCTCACCCTCAGAAGGCATAAAATCCGTTTGAAGAAGACTTTCTTCTATCTGACTGACGCCATCTGCCAATAGTTTTAGCTCGGAATCTTTAGTATTAGTCTTACCTTTTACAATGACAGCCCGATCCTCCTGCCAAGCATTGGCGGTGTTTGAAAGAATCTTTGGAAATACCAAAACCTCTACCGACCCCCCCTTGTCTTCCAGCTTTGCAAAAAGCATCGACTGACCAGATCTTGTAAGAATCCTTTGAACCGACGTTATTACCCCGGCCACTTTAACTTGCTCCCCCACTTTTTCGCCAAGTTCTTTTATCGAGGTAAAAGTGTCGTCGATATACTTTTGATATTCATCCATAGGATGATTGGATAAGTAAACCGAGAGCAGTTCTTTTTCCCAAGATAAGATTTGCTTACCCGTAATCTGGATTTTGGCCGCCGGCAATTCTAAACTGGCAGTCTCAATGCCACTGCCGCCAAACAAATCCATCTGACCGTTAGCGGCATGGTTCTGAATTTTCTGGGCAAAATTAGATATCCGTTCATAATTCTCTAAAATTTGAGCCCGATCTAAACCAAGACTGTCAAAAGCCCCTGATTTTGCTAAAGACTCAAGCATTTTTTTATTAATCTGAGAAGCATCAACTCGCTTTGCAAAGTCCTCAATCCCTTTAAATTTACCATTTTCTTTCCGCGCTTTAATAATAGCCTCGATAACACCTTCGCCAATATTTTTTACCGCTTTAAGACCAAAACGGATGTTTCCCGTCTCTTTTACAACTGCGAATTCCGAAAAAGATTCGTTTATATCCGGAGGCAAAACCTCGATCCCCATCTTTCGGCATTCCTCAATTTCTAAGGCGATTTTATCTTGATCGTCATAGTTGGAAGTCATGAGAGCCGCCATAAACGCTGCTGGAAAATGAGCCTTTAGGTAGGCCGTTTGATAAGCAATGATAGCATAGCAAGAAGCATGAGCCTTTACAAAACCGTATTGAGAAAACTTCTCGAAATCATCAAATATTTTAGAAGCAATTTTTTTACTGACCCCGTTGCTCACGCAACCTTCTATAAAGTCCTTTCGCATCTTTTTCATGAGCTCGGCAATTTTTTTACCCATTGCTTTTCTTAGAGTATCTGCTTGGCCGCCCGTAAATTTAGCCATATCTTTGGAAATCTGCATCACTTGCTCTTGATAGACGATAACGCCGTAAGTGTTTTTAAGAGCATTTTCCATTAACGGATGGTCAAAAATAATTTCCTTTTTACCATGTTTACGATCGATAAAATCATCAATAAACTGCATCGGTCCCGGACGATAAAGCGCTACCATCGCAATCACATCCTCAAAAACGTCGGGTTTTAATTTCTTGATGTACCGTTTCATACCGCCTGATTCTAGCTGGAATACTCCGGTAGTTTCGCCCCTAGATAAAAGCCCAAAGGTCCTTTTGTCATCTAAGGGAATCTTGCAAAGCTCAATTTCTTTGTTATAAACTTTTCCTATAATCCTTAAGGTGTTTTTAAGGATCGTCAAATTAGAAAGTCCCAGAAAGTCCATCTTTAGAAGGCCAAGATCCTCTATCGCGTGCATCTCAAACTGAGTATTAACCGAGATATCACCCTTTGTCGCCTTTTGAAGCGGACAATATTTAGTTAGCGGGTCTTTTGAGATCACGACTCCGGCGGCATGAGTCGAAGAGTGACGACAAACTCCTTCTAAGTTAGAGGCTAGATCAATAAGCTTTTTTACTTGGACGTCTGAATTGTATAACTCCCGAAGCTCCGGCACAACCTCAACTGATTTTTTGAGTGGTATGCCCGGCTCGATTAGCTTAGCGATTTTGTCAACTTCGCCGTATGGGACACCTAAAACCCGACCCGTGTCCCGAACCGCATTCCGGGCGGCCATCGTCCCAAACGTGGCAATTTGAGCCACCTTATCCTTGCCGTACTTGTCGGTAACGTACTTAATGACCTCACTCCGGCGGTCGTCAGCAAAGTCCATATCGATATCAGGCATGGAGATTCGATCCGGATTTAAAAACCTTTCAAAAAGAAGACCATACTTTAACGGATCAAGTTCCGTAATTCCTAAAGCATAAGCCACAATGCTTCCGGCTGCCGAACCTCTTCCCGGCCCAACCACTATCCCCTCACGCTTGGCCCAGTTAACATAATCCGATACAATCAGAAAGTAATCGTCGTAACCCATTTTTTTAATCACATCCATTTCGTAATCTAGACGTTCTTTTATTTCGGGCGTTATCTCGCTATATATTCCCTTAAGTCCATCATTAACGAGCTCCCAAAGATAACTATTGCTGCTATGCTCTTTTGGGACCTTAAAATGAGGCAATATCATCCCGCCAAGCTCAATCTCCACGTTGCACATATCGGCAATCTTTAAAGTGTTCTCCAAAGCCTCGGGAACATCTTTAAAAGCTTTTTTAAATTCCTCGGCTGGCCGCATAGAGACGTCAAATTCAGCCATCGACATCCTGTCGGTATCCGATATAAATTTGCCTGTTTGAACACAAAGCAAAGCCTCGTGAGCTTCTTTTTGCTCCGGACGAATATAGTGAGCATCATTTGTTGCGACAAGACCCAAGCCCAATTCCTTGGCAAGTTTCTTTAAACCCTCATTTGCAATAGCCTGCTCCTTAAAAGTCGGGTGATCCTGAAGTTCTAGAAAAAAATTTTCCTTGCCAAAAAACTCCGTGTATTCTTTAGCAGCTTTTTTTGCTTTATCGTATTCGCCGTTTATGATGTTTCGCGGCACTTCGCCCGCAATGCAAGCGCTTAGGGCTATTAACCCATTAGAATGCTTTTTAAGTAAATTCTTGTCAATCCTTGGCTTATAGTAGTAACCTTCCAGATGACCCTGAGTCACCAGCTCAATTAAGTTTAAATAACCTTCCGTGTTTTTAGCTAGAAGAACTAAGTGGTAAGGACTGCTATCGATCTTTGGTGTCTTATCGGCCATCGTTCTCGGTGCCACATAAACTTCGCAACCTAAAATCGGCTTGATACCAGCCTTTTTGGCCGCTTTATAAAATTCAATAATACCATACATAACGCCGTGATCGGTAAGAGCCACGGATTTCATACCCAACTCTTCGGCTCTGATGAGTATATCAGGAACTTTCCCCAATCCATCTAAAAGCGAATAATGACTATGAACATGTAGATGCACGAAGTCTGACACAAAATTTCCTTTTAATATCTTAACGTTAATTAATCTTAGACTAGATCTTATTCTAATGCAAAAGTTAAAATTCAAAATTACAGGTCAAAATTAAAAAGTAATACATTTTGAATTTTCAATTGCAATTTTGACTTTTTACCTTTGGATTTTGAATTATCCCTTGTTTTTGTGTTCCATGAATATGAAGCTTACAAAAACCAATCCCAAGACAACGGCTGCGGCAATTAAGACAACAATCACTTTATAATAAAAAAAGCGAGCGATCCCAAGAATAAATTTGACGATCTCTCCCCCTATCCAGGTATCTTCAGTAAACAAAACCAATCCCAAAAAAGCCATTATGCCAAAGGCAATATTTCTTAGCTTCTTTAGCTTTTTGGGGATATAGTATTCGAGATATAGCTTAATTCTTTCTTTTAAAGGAATAGACTTACCGCCCGATTCGATATCGACAATGGCTTTTTGATAAGACGCCAAGGCATCATTTACCTCTACCGAAGTAAGATTGTAGCTCAGGTGTTCAAGTATTTTCTCTTTAATATCAAAAGCTTCCATAAGCTTTCTAATATCAGAAAAATGCTCTTTTATTTTAAGAGCCCTGTCTTTGGTGCTTGTTCCCGGCACTCCTTTTAGAGTCATTAAATTATCTAGAGTTTTATCGGCTTCGATAACCGCCATTTTGTAAGCCGAAGCTTTTTCGTTTTTTAAAGCCTCTTCTACAATATCCCATAATTCTTCTTTGATCTTAATCTTTGTCATTAAAGACTATCCATTCATTTTTTTCGACCAGAGAATTTGGAATGACATGGACATTCCCCTCATCATCAACAATTCTGACTTTTCGCATATCGGTGGACTTTAAAATCCCGATCGTATCCTTATCCCCTGCCTTTAACCTGGAGCTAAGCTTAAAATCGTTATCTGCCGCCAAAGACAACCCGGCAATAATATCAGCAATAAACTGAGAAGCACCTGCTGATAAGACAAAAACCAAAATTGCTGTTGATCCCGTTATAACGCTTGCAAGACGCGAAAAACCAAGCGAATTGAGAAAAAATAAGATTAGAGCTGATCTCAAGACAAACTTAAAAATTGAGAGTAAAAAATCCTTAAAAGGTCGCAATTTTTTTCGGCTAAGAACTTTGTCTAAAATTTTGACGAGGATCTCGACCGCAATTATACCAACGCCCAAAGTAAGGAGTGCCTCAGGCAAATTCTTAAAAACATTTAAAATCGGATTAACAAATTTTTCGGAAAAAGTGAATAGGTCCATAGGGTTATTGTATAAGTTTATGCTAAAAAATCAATATCAGTTACTATTTATTCAATACCCCTAGCTCTAAAATTTCTAATTAACCTAATTACTAATCGATCTAACAAAAATCCAAGTCAAGGGAATTTCTACTTTTCGTTTTTTTTAATTTTCATTGAATTTTCAAGTTTCTAATTTTCAAACATCTTACTGGTTATAATGACTTAGAAATTGAATCATTGTAAATTGATTGAAAATTGAGAATTGGCAATTGAAAATTTATTGAGATATCAATTTCTCTAGGATGATTAGAGCAATTAGTAAATAGAACTTTTTTAGGAAAGCTTCTTTCTCAATATTTCATTCACGATTTTCGGATTAGCCTGGCCTTTGGTTTCTTTCATCACCTGACCAATTAAGAATCCAAAAGCTTGTGCTTTTCCGGCTTTAAAATCTTCTACCGATTTTGGATTATTATCTAAAACTGCATCTACTGTTTCTTCTAAGGCCTTGGTATCAGTTATCTGGACCAAGCCCTTATCTTTAATAATCTCTTCCGGATTTTTGCCGGTTTCAAACATCTCGTCAAAAACGGTTTTGGCGATTTTGCCGCTAATCGTACCTTCATCAATTAAAGCGATAAGATCCGCTAGCTGCCTTGATTTGATGGGAGAATTCTTGACTGAGATTCCTTTGGCATTAAGGCGACCCAAAAGCTCAGTTAAGGTCCAGTTTGCAAGTTTTTTAGCGCTTTCTTTCGGAATAAAATCTTTGCTTTCTTTTTTCATAATCTCTTCTACGCCTTGCTCAAAGAATCTTGCAAGTTCCACATCGGACGTTAAAACCATCGCATCATAAGCCGTCAAGCCATATTCTCCCTCAAAACGCTCTCTTTTCTCGCTTGGCAGTTCGGGCATCTCTGCTTTTAACCTGTCGATAACTTCTTTTTTAGGCTTAAATGGCGGCAAATCCGGCTCGGGAAAATATCTGTAATCATGAGCTTCTTCCTTACTTCGCTGAGACATTGTTTTGCCTTTATTTTCGTCCCAACCTCTCGTTTCCTGAAAAAGGGTGCCGCCCTCGCTTAGGGTTTCGGTTTGTCTTTTTACTTCATACTCTAAAGCTCTCTCTATCGATTTGAAGGAATTCATGTTCTTAATTTCCACCTTTTTACCAAACTCTTTTTGACCTACAGGACGCAAGGAAATATTAGCATCTGCCCTTAAGTTACCTTCTTCCATATTTCCCGAAGAGATACCTAGATATCTAACAATACTTCTTAAGTTTTCGGCAAACACTCTAGCCTCTTCGGGCGTCCTAAAATCGGCTTCGGTTACTAGCTCCATAAGGGGCGTACTAGCCCGATTTAAATCTACTAGAGAATAATTGCCGTTAGAGGCATGTACTAGCTTACCCGCATCTTCTTCTAGATGGATGTGGTTAATACGAATCTTTGACTCCCCTTTTGATGTCACGATATCCAAATAGCCCCCAACTACCGGCGGATTAGTAGAACTTGTAATCTGATAGGCTTTCGGGAGATCCGGATAAAAATAGTTTTTTCTTTCAAAATTAAAACTATCGGCTACCTTACCGTTAAGCGCCAATCCCAAAAGCATTGTCCATTCGATAGCTTTTTCGTTGGCAACAGGCAGCGTTCCCGGAAAACCCATACACGTAGGACAAGTATTGGTGTTTGGTTTTGCCTCCGCCGAATAATTGTCGCACCGACAAAACATCTTGGACTTGGTATTTAATTGAATGTGAAATTCCATACCGATAACGGTTTCGAATTTGATCATGATGTGCTCCTTACTGTCCGAATATTTATCACATTATTAAGGCTTTTTCTGCTTAAATTATGATTTACATTTTCCTTAATATCTCTTTCTTCTTCTTTAAAAACTCTTCTTCGGTAATTATACCCTTTTCTTTTAATTCCGCCAGACCAGTAAGTTGTTCCTTAAACATTTTTTCTCGTCCTATCAACCCTTCAGTTATATCGGGCTGTCTGTGTTTTTGGATATGTTTTTCAGCCCTGTGAACAAAACCCAAAACCTCATCCCTCCTTGAAGAAAAGATCGGCATTTCAAAGGCTGACTCTCCTTTAAAATTAATTTTTAGAGTATCAAGAACCGGTCCGGCATCTAATTCCAAAACGGGATCATCATCGTAATAGAACGAATCAACGTCGAGACGCCATGGCCTCTTTCTAACCCGAACTAGCCTTATATCAGTATAAAACAAGATGTCTGTACCTCGATAAATTGACCAAACCGAGGATATTGCATCAAATACCTTCTCATCATCATCCAAATAGTCATTTAAGACCTTGCGAACAATCGGCGATAATTTAATTCCTATTTCTTTCATACTTCAAGAATAGTATTTTTTTTGAAAAAGTTCACCTTACAATTTACCTAATTTCCGAAGACCCTCCCCAAAACAATCCAAGGACTCCTTAACTTGCGAGGAATTGACGACTACATTTACATCGTGCGCGTAATAATTCCTTAATTTATGGGCTTCCCAAAGCTCTGAATACAATTTTTGATCAAAACGATGTCGAGCATTTTTGAGCCTATCGCCCATCGTCTGTCCTGGCACCCTAGCATCTTTTAAAGCTTGGTCAAAAAGTTTATCGGCATCTATTAAAGCTTTGGAAAGATTGCTAGTCTTACCAAGCCGGAATTGCTCTTCTATTTCTTTCCACTTTAGCCTGGCCGACTGAGGCGAAACGTATCCTGGAGCGTTAAAACCTTTCTGTCCCCCGGTCCGAGAAATAAGAAGCAAGACTACGCCTCCGAGTATGGCAAGTAAAATTACTGGTAATATTTCCAAATTTGGCATTATTTTTCCTCAATATTAATGCTCTTTACAGTAACCGGCTCGATCGGCCTATCGTTTTCGCCAATCTGAACCCCCTCAATTCCCGTTACAACATCCATGCCTTCAATGACTCTTCCGAACGGCGTATGTTTTCCATCCAACCAATCCGTTTTGTCTTTTGTAATAATAAAGAATTGGGAGCCGTTAGTGTTAGCGCCGGAGTTAGCCATCGCCAGAACGCCTTTTTCGAGTTTTATTGTCTCTAAACTATCATTATATTTGTAACCGGACCCCTCATTCATCTTTATCTTGTCTTCGGAAAGGCCAATGGCCTTGGCATTGATTTCGTCTTCAAACTTGTAGCCGGGATCTCCGGTACCATCACCCTTCGGGCAACCACCCTGAATCATAAAATCTTTTATAACCCGATGGAAAGTAAGACCATCGTAATATTTGTCTTTTGCTAATGAAACGAAATTATTAACCGTTTTTGGAGCGTTCATGACTAAAAGCTCGATCTTAAAATTTCCCTTATTTGTTTCGAAATTAGCATAATACTTTTTGCTTGCATCTATTGTCATATCTGCCTCCTTTGAATATTTTTTATCCCCAGTTTTATAAACTCCCGCAACTTTAGTTTCTTTTTTTAAAGTTTTTGGCCAATATTTTGCCGGATACCATATATTATATGACATAACTAGCGCCGTTGTTAAAAAAGTGGACAAAACAACCGTGCCTCCATACCTAATTAACCGATCATTTCTTTTTTTTCTTCTGGCTTCGGCTTCAGTTCTTTCTTTTTTTCGTTGTTCTTTGTACTTTTTTGCTTTTCCCATTAGCTTACCTCCTTATTCTGCTCATATACATACGCCATATTCAGTATCTTCTCTTCTTCCCACTGCGGGCCAATGATTTGCATTCCCACGGGAAGATCCATTACCTCGTTGGCCGGAACAGAAATAGCCGGAATGCCTGCAATATTTACCGGCACAGTATAAACGTCTGCTAAATACATTTGAAGCGGATCGGTCATTTTTTCGCCAATTTTAAACGGCAAAACGGGGCTTGTTGGCGTCACTAAAACATCAACTTTTTTAAAGACCTCTTCATAATCCTGCTTTACTAAGGCTCTAACCTTTTGAGCTTTTAAGTAATAAGCCTCGTAATAACCAGAAGACAAGGCGTAAGCCCCAATCATTATTCGCCTTTTGGGTTCCGGGCCAAAACCCTTGGCCCTGCTTTTAAGATAGGTTTCCATAAGATTTTCGGCGTCTTTTGCAGAGTAACCATATTTAATTCCGTCATATTTAGCCAAATTAGCGCTAACCTCAGATGGCATAATGATATAATAAACCGCCAAAGCATATTTTGTGTAAGGAAGAGAGACATCAACCACTTGGGCACCTTCGGACGCCAACCTTTCGACAGCCTTATGGATGTTTTCGGCAATTCGAGAATCCAAGCCTTCAAAATATTCTTGAGGCAAACCAATTCGCATGCCCTTAATAGATTTACCTAAATTTTTGGAATACTCCGGAACCTCCATATCAACAGAAGTAGAGTCTAATTTGTCTTTTCCTGCAATTACTTCCAAAGCAATTGCTGCATCTTTTACAGTTTTGGTGATGGGACCAACCTGATCTAAGGAACTCCCCATTGCAAAAACTCCTCTCCTGGAAACCCGGCCGTAGGTCGGCTTTAAGCCCACTACGCCGCAAAAAGAAGCCGGTTGCCTTATCGAACCGCCGGTATCAGTGCCCAAAGCAAAGATGGTTTCATCCGCTGCCACAGCCGCTGCCGAACCGCCGGAAGACCCACCCGGAACCCTGGTTAAATCTCGCGGGTTTTTAGTCGGACCGTAGTAAGAAGTTTCGGTACTAGATCCCATTGCAAACTCATCCATATTGGTTTTACCTACAATGACCGTATCGGCCTCTTTTAACTTTTTTGTAACTGTTGCATCAAAAGGCGGTATGTAATTTGACAAAATCTTCGAACCGGCTGTTGTCAGTAAATCCTTGGTCGAAATAATATCTTTTATGGCCACCGGCACCCCCGCTAATTTCCCCACTTTTTCGCCCTTAGCTCTTTTAGTGTCGATCAACTTAGCTTTATTTAAAGCATTTTCAGCATCTACTGTAATATAGGCATTTAGATCTTTTTCTTTATTTTCGATGGAACTTAAAACCGATCTCGTTAGATCTTCGGAAGAGATTTCTTTGCTATCTAGCTTTATAATTGCTTCTTCGAGGGTTAGTTTAGAAAGCATCAAATAGACTCCCTCTCTTCGAAAACCGGCTTTACTTTTATAAAGCCATCTAAAGTTTCCGGGGTATTCCTTAAAAGATCTTCTCTGGAAACTTCCGGCTCTAAAATTTCATCATTCGAAGAGACGTTTTCGAGTCCGGTAATCTGAGTTACGGGTTCAGCACTAATTACACCTAACTCATTTAACTGTTCCACGTAAGTTAGAATGCTCGAGAGCTCCGTAGAAAATTTCTCAATTTCTATTTCTGTTAGTCCAAGCCTAGAAAGCTTAGCAATTGATTTTACTTGTTCTTTAGATAGCTTGCTCATAAGTGAGATTATAACAAGAATATTAGCGTTTTTGAAGAAAAAAATTATATCTAACTATAAACCTAAAACTGATCCGGATAATCGCTGGCATCAATAAATTCATCGATATGGCTAAAAGGAGACATAAGACCGAATCCCGGAACATCAGCCTGGGCCTTAAAACCAAAAGTTTTTTCGAAAGCCACCGTGTGAGTAAAGGTATTTGCAAATTGTTCGGTTAAATGCCACCGTTCGTCATCCGAAAACTTCTTTAAATATTTTTTGGCATAAGCATCGAAGTAAAAACACAAGAGCTCAAAAACCACCGAACTAATAAATTCTTCATCCTTTTTGCCGATCCACACCTGAAAACTTTTGTTATCCAAAAAATTGTTTCCAGAATCAAAAATCGAAAGATAAACGGTTACTTTTCCCAAAGGAAAAGGCTTATTGGAAATCTTGGAGATAAATTTCTCAAACCTTTTTTCGTATCTTACCCAAACCTTATAAAGCTCTTCTTTTTTTTCTTCCAGCTCCTCATTAAAAGTAGCGTAGAAATCATCCACTTCTTTAGAAATGAGCCTGGTTCTTTTGGGCTGTGTCATAACAAGAGCCACTTCTAGCTTCGGCAGCACATAAGTAATACAGTTGCCAATATTCAGGTTTCCAAAAGAAAATCCCAAAAAATGCTCGGCCGTTTTTTTATCAAGTTCTTTATTGAGGCGAATGTCGAGAATGGAAGATTTAGCGTTACTCATGTATTAATGATAACCTTTAACAGCGCAAACTTCAATCTCTTACTCAGCCGGCATACGGTATGGAAATATGAAATTTGGTATTTAGACATTCAATATTTTATATTCATACCATTTTTAATGCTAGATACTAAATGCGAGATACCAGCTGCTTTTTATTCCCATCTTAGTACTTCGATCGGATTTTTATTGGCAGCTTTGATGTTAATTTACTTTTTCATTTATCTTTCTCGTTTTTTTTGTTTTTTTATCTTATAAATCTCTTTCTTATAATAAAAACAAACGGTAGCCGTCTCAAGAAGCAAAAGAGCCAATATAAAAACAAGTACTTTTATAGATTCGTTAAATAAATTCTCCGAAAAATACGGGATTATTATTAGTAAGGAAACAAAAAGGATAGCAATAATCCCTAGAAATATACGACGCCGAGGAAGTTTCTTCTCATTTTCTGCCTGGACTTCATCCATATAATCCCCTTCCCACGGGAAACGCGGGATAATAAAACCCCTTCTCTTGTAGTCTTTAATAAGAGACGGGGCATTTAGAACCGATAAAATTACTGCTATAATAATGCCTGCAAAAATGGCCAGAAACTTAGGCTTAGAGGCAATAAATAGTCCGCTCCAAAACAAACTAAGCCCCAAGAGAGAGTAAAAATCTTTTCTATACCGATAAATATCTGTTATATTTTTTTTCATTTATTCATAAACATTAACATAAAAAGGGAAGCAAGGCTTCCCTTTTTAAATTTATTCTCAAGTATTTCTTATCCTCTTGGTTGTTGAGGTCTAGCTTCGTTTACAACGAGCTTTCTACCGTCCATGTCTTTACCATTAAGATCCTTGACTGCCTGATCGCCCTCGGCATCATTGGCATACTCTACAAAACCGAATCCTCGGCTTCGACCAGAGAATTTATCAGTAACAACGTTTGCTTGTGTTACTTCTCCGGCTTCACTGAAGAACTCAGCTAAGCTTTGATCATTTGCGCTGTAGGGTAGATTACCTACATACAATTTAGTGGCCATTTGGCTCCTTTCTTTGTCCGAATAACATCGGACTGCCGGCTTACCCTTTTTTAGGATTTACGGCTTTATTAATACAAGGCCACTCGAGAAAACATACTATTATTTGGTTTTTCGAGAGACCTAACAACTATAACACAATAATAAAATAAAGCAAGAGCAAAAGATAAAATTTAATGCTCTTGCTACGAAATTTTTTAATATTAAGAGATAAAGTATGCAATTGCAGGCAAAACAATGACAAAAGCAAATACCACACATCCGCCGCTAGGCTGTCTTCTACCACCTTTATAGCCACCCTTGTAGTTACTGCTTTTTTTGTAAGAACCGCTCTTTTTGGGCCTATAATTCGAACTTCTCTTAGGCTTATAAGAAGACTTGCTTTTTGGCCTGTAAGGCCTATTTTGAGCCATTATTACTCCCTCCTAAATCTAGTATAAAGGTTATAACAAATAAGTGCAAATTAATCGTCGTACAAAATACTAATTAACAAACAAACTCGTTTAGAGCATAATTATTGAATTTTGGGGAGCTTGTTTGTGATTTGGGTTTTGTAATTTGTAACTTGAAATTTAAGCGTATCGCCCTACATTCGTTCCGGCGCCTCGACTCCAATAACCATTAATGTTTCGGCAAGAACAATCGAAGCCGCCTTAACAAGATAAAGACGCGCTTTTGTAAGTTCCGCGTCCTCGCTTAAAACCCGATGCTTATCATAAAAAGAATGTAATTTATTAGCTAGCTCTATAGCATAATAAGGTAGTTTTTGCACTTGAAAATTAAATGATATTTCCTCAATTATTTCCGGGAAAAGCATTAGATCTGTTATGACTGCAATTTCTTCCGGCTCTTTAAGCTTAGAAAGGTCAGCATCTTTAAAATTGATGTTCATTTGATTATCAGATACTGATTCGGCTTGCCTTAAAATTCCATGCAGTCTTGCCAAGGCATACTGAACATAATAAAGAGGATTCTGGGCTGTCGTGTTCTTGGCAAGCTCTAAGTCGAAATCCAAATGAGAGTCCGGGGCCCTCAAAAGGAAGAAAAACTTTAAGACGTCAGACGGCACTTCCGAAACAACTTGGTCGGCAGTTACAAAAGTCCCCTCGCGCTTAGCCATCCGCAGCACTTCGGCGCCTTGCTTTAACCGGACGAATTGGTAAAGGACAAATTGCAGCTTTTCGGGATCAACCCCGATCGCCTTCATAGCCGCTTTCATCCTTGCGATATGGCCGTGGTGGTTTGAGCCCTGAACATCGATGATAAGATCAAATTTTTTATTTATAAAGCGGTTCCAATGATAAGCGATATCATCCATAAAATAGGTATAGGTCCCGTCGCTCTTTTTAAGAACCGATTCTTTTTCAGCCAAATCCTCAAAATCGGGCGAGGTAAACCAGACGGCACCTTCGCTCTCTTTTGTATAACCATTTTGCTCCAAAACCTTAAAGACCTTTTCGGTAAAGCTCTTCTGAACATCTTCCTCGCTCACCCAGCGGTCAAAATCAACCTTTAAATTGCACACAGTTTCCTTTATTAAAGCCACGGAAAGCTCCATTCCTACTCTTCTGAAGGTTCCCTCAATTTCTTCCGGTTTTTGCGCCAATAATTTGTCTTTTCCAAGAAGCTGAACAACTTTATTACTCAATTCTCTGTAAAATTCTCCCGGATAACCGCCTTCCGGAAATTCTACCGTCTCCCCCAACTCTGTCTTAAACCAATACACTAAGGTTCTGGCAAATTTGTTAGCCTGACCCCCAATGTCATTTACATAGAACTCTTTTTCAACTTCATATCCGGCCTTAGTAAGAACATTGGCAATCGTATAGCCGATTATTCCCCTTGCGTTTCCAATATGAACCGGGCCCGTGGGATTGGCAGAGAGATAATCGATATTCACTTTCTTTCCCTTACCAAGGTCTAAATTCCCATAATCCGAGCCTTTTTCCATTATCTCTATTAGGGCTTCGGATCTGGCATTTACGGAGAGATAAAAGTTGATGAATCCGGGCGGCAACGCTTCTATCTTTTCGAATCTTGGATCTTCGGGTAGGTTTTTAATTATTAGGCTGGCAAGCTCCAGGGGCTGACCGTAATCCTTAGCCATTCGCATGGCGATATTGGTCGAAAAATCACCAAAACGGGAATCTTTGGCATGACCAACAACAATGAGTTCCGGATGAATTACCGAAATTAAATTCTCATCGGCAAGCCTTCTAAGGCTTTTTTCGACTAATAAAAAAATATCGTCTTTAATCATTTTCCCCATTTTAGCAGATTTTAAGTGAAAAATGTAGTGTAAAAAGAGAAGGAGACCGTCTTAGAATATAAAACAGGTCTCCCTAATCTTTTGCCTATCGCGCCTTATTTTTTCTTCGTCTCATCCGCTGGTCCATTTTTATATAGAGGTTTTGAACAAGATGAGGAAACTTATCTTTCGGCCCGGCGTAGAAAATCGTTAATTTCTGATAGTTAAGTTCATAAACTGTCCTTAGTAGGCTGCCTATAGTCCGAAACTCGTAGAGACCATGTGCCTCATATTTTTGACGCTGAATCCTGCGGGCAGTTAATGAGCTCCTAAACACAAGGCAATGCTTTTTTTCCTTGATGTTAATAACATAAATTAAATCTCGTGATGCCTTATATGGTATCTCGTCCTTTAACTCAATTTGTTCAAAAATCACTGATACTCCCCCTCTAATACGTTGATTACTACTAATATTGCTGTGGCCCGACATCTATTTTAAAACAGATAAAAACTTTCCTATCCAATTGTAAAAGAACTGATTAGTAGAAAATTATACAACAAATTATCTATTTCTTCAAAAAAGGGTTGGCCCGGCAACCATAATTATCCTAATTTCAATGCCTTACTGCTTAGCCAATCAAAACTCTTTGCTAATCTTTTTTGAGCTTTCCCAAACCGCGTCCATTATTACCTTGCCTTCTTTCTTGTCTAAGATTCGCGGTTTATGAAAGTCCTCGATTAAAACTGGCGCCAAACTAACATTTAAAAGCTTGTCTTTGTAAAAAATGGTGTCCATTATTAGGCCTTGCTTGGTTTCTTTAGACCAATCCTGATCAAAAACGAAGTTGCCCAAGGAATAAGCAATGAACTTATCCTTGTAGACTTCTATCCCTTGTGTCCAATGAGGGTGGGTACCAACAATTAGATCCGCCCCGTTATCAATAAGTTGATGGGCTAGATTTTTCATTTCGTTGTTTGGATCATGCGTGTATTCTTTGCTCCAATGCACCATCACCACCGCAAAATCTGCTTCCTTTTTGGCTTCTCTAAGCTTCTCTAGTAATTCATCCACTTGTTTTTGATCTATCTTGCCCCAAGGCTCGAGATTAATATGCCAAACTCCGGCCGAATCGCCCTTAGCCGCTAAATCGCCCACAATACTATTTGTATTCAAGAAGGCAAACTTTTTACCCTTAACATTTATCGTTTTATAGCTCTTGGCATCTACCTCACTTCTCCCCCCTCCAACATATTCAATCTTGTTCTCTTCAAGTAAATCCAAAGTATCCTTAAAGGTTTTCTCGCCAAAATTAGTGCTATGATTGTTTGCTAGGGCCAAGACATCAAATCCGGAAGCAAGAATGCCTTCAATAGCTTTTTTTGGTACGAGGAATGACATCCCTTCGGTTGGAGGTTTAATTGCATCCGAAAGTGGCGTTTCTAAATTCCCAAAAGTAAGGTCCGCGTCAGCCAATCTATTAGCCACGTTTTCAAATGGGCTTAAAAAGCCTTTATCAACCATCTTTTTATATACGGTTCTTCCCAGAATAACGTCCCCCACCGAAGTCATTTTTATCAACTTAGATTTATCAAAGCTTTGTTCCTGGCCTTTCTTAGTAACTTCCGCCACCAAAGAATATCCATCATCTTCCCAAACCGATTTTTTATCAACGGTTAACACTTTAAAAGCCGGGTTTAAGGATTCTAACCTCAAAATTGCCAGCTGATCTTTGGTAAGCTTAATTTGAGAAACCGAAGGTGAAGTAGTTTGAAATTCGCTTTTTAAAATTCTCGCCACATCCTCTTTATCGTTATCCGTTGCAATAAGCTTTCCATCTTTTGCTAGGGCCGAAAGTTCTTCTTTGGTGATATCATCCTTCTCGTTTGCAAGATATGCTGCCACCACATAAGCCCTCTTTATCTTAATTTCCGGTTTTGGAGTGGGCGCAATATTGGTATCGACGCCTCTATTTAGACTCACATTTTTAAACTGACCGGCTGTTTTAAGACCGATAACAGCAAAAAAACCGATAAATACTGCTGCAATTATTGGTATAATTATTTTCTTTAGCTTAGATTTTTTCTGAACCATGATAGTTTTTCTCTTAAATCACGTCTACCTTTATTGTAGATTATACTGAAAAAAAATCAAAAATATCACTCTTTGTTCTGAAACACCCTCACTTTCAAAATTAAAAAGAGATGAACTCCAGTTGTCATTCCCGCGGAGACGGGAATCTAGAGACTATACTATTTCTGAAACTTCCTGGATTCCCACCTGCGCGGGAATGACGAAGGAAGGTGAGAGTGGCTACGAACGACAATATTGTATTTATAGGCAAAATGTTGTATAATTACCAAATCATGGTTGGTATAAAAGTAATCACCCAAAATAGAAGAGGCCTGTTTGACTATGAAATTACCGAAAAATTCGAGGCGGGACTGAGTTTAACCGGGCCGGAAGTAAAATCAATCCGGGCTGGTCATATTAACTTAAAAGATAGTTATGCCGTGGTAAAAGACGGCGAAATCTGGCTTCTAAACACCTACATTTCTCCTTACCGATTTGCACCAGGAGAAGGCTACGACCCCGAGAGAAGCAGAAAGTTGCTTTTACACAAAAAAGAAATAAAAGGTCTAATCGGAAAATTAGAAATGAAAGGTTTAAGCTTAATTCCGTTAAAAGTCTACTTGAAACATGGACTCGTTAAGGTAGAATTAGGATTAGGCCGAGGCCGAAAAAAATATGATAAACGCGAGTTAATTAAAAGACGCGAAACCGAACGAGAAATACAGAAAGAAATAAAACAAAGAACTAGATAAGTTCTTTAAAATGTCAAAGTTCAAATATCAAATGTCAAATCAATAACAAATGACTTAATGACTAAATAATTCTTTTTTGACATTTGGATTTTAGATTTTATTTGTCATTTGGATTTTGTCATTTGAAATTTCGCCGCTTTGCGGCGGCTCATGGGGCTGCTACGGCATCGACAGAAGTACTTTAAAATCTAAAGGCTAGTAAGCCGAAGAGCAAACTTCGTTAACAAAGCAACACAATAACTGCAAAATTCGCAGAAAAAGTTAAGACCGCTTTTGCTGGTCTTAGCTTTCAACCAGCTGTAGCCTAAATCAGGCTACCCGTCTTTAGTAGCCGGCCCGGCGACGGCTAAAGACGAAATAATCCGGGATGCAGGGGCCGTATGTCTGTGACGGCGCTCAAGACTTATCAGGCTAGACTGGAAAGAATTTGTCTAATTTATCTTCTAGTTTAAAACTCAAATTAGACTAAGCTTGCTAAAAGTTTTTAGGTTTTTACTTTTGGACGCGGGTTCGACTCCCGCCAGCTCCACCAATGACGAAAAGTCGCTTATCAACCAGTTCCTTAAAAGGCGAATTAAGTTCAAAATCAACAACTTCTGACTTCGAGACGGTAAAGTTCGAAAAGATTTTTTTGATAATAAAGTCTAAATCCTTCATACTTTGTGGTTTTTTCACTATTGAAGCCAAATTTTCAAACAGTTCGACAAATTTGTCATAATCCAAGACTGCACTTTTACTATTTCTTAGCATTTCTTCTATTTTGGATAATTGTTCTTCCGCTTCTGTAAGCAGCTTTTGATATAACTTTAAATCATCCTTATACATACTTTGGAGATCAACATCTGGTTTCACTTCCGCCATTTCATTATGCAACAATGTTTTAGTATTATTGATCTTAGTTGCTAAACCACTTTTCTTTTGCCTTAGAATTCTCTTCTTCTCAGTTAAATCTGCCTGATTTTTAGCGATTGCCTTTTCCATATCGCTCACATAACGCTTATAAGCAGTCTTCGTAATAAATTTATGATTTTCTAAAAACTCGGCTACAAAATCGACAACAACACGTGCCCTAACTGATTTATTGTGAAATTCGCAGTCCTCCGTTCTACATCGATAAAAGAAATAGCTCTTTCCATCATTCTTCCTAGTAATACCTGTTGAAAGTAACTGCTTACAATGACTGCAGTAAACCATTCCCCTCAATAAATCCGATCTTATTGCTTTTTTAAGGCCGGATTTTAATCGCCCTATATTTTTATCATTTTTATTTATTTCCAAAAATTCATTAACCGCGACCATTGGCTTAAAATCATACTTTTGCGTTAGGTCAACAAAACTTTTACCATGTTTTAAAACGCCTGCATAGACAGAATCCATCAAAACCTCCGAAACTTTCCGGAAATCAACGTTAACCGAGATTCTTTTTTCCGTTCCGAAACCAACTGTCTGTGTCAGTCCATTCTCATTTAGATAATCAGCTATTTCTTGCTGTGTTTTGCCTTCAAGCCTCATCTTCCATCCTGCTTTAACAAGATCATAATTTTCACCATCAGGCCTTAGATATTGTTGACTATCTCGAAAATAACCTAACTTTGGCTTAAAGCATTTACCGACTTCTTCTGTGCCCCTCTTATTACCCCTTTTAATATTTTCGCTTAATTGGTCGGAATACTGTTTGGACATTACAAAAGCAATTCCCAAAAGCATTTTACCGGAGGAAGAATTATCAAAGTGGAAACTTCTAAATTTCAAATCCTTTATTTTCCCATTGTCGATTAGATCAATTATTTCCCCAGCTTCTCTCATATTCCTTGCTAAACGATCTGGATGCCAAGCTATAATACCGTCATATCTACCCTTTTCAATGTCAGTTATCATTTGCCTAAACTTTAATCTTTTATTTGGCTCTTTTGCACTCTTAGCTTCCATTATTGGCTCTGAAATAACTTTTAAACCCTGTTCTTTCGCTAAATCCTTGCATTCGGCCACCTGATCAGGCAGAGAACGTGCCTGTTTTTCATCTCCATCGGTAGATTTACGAGCATAAATAACATATCTAAGAGGCTTTTTTTGTTCTTGCTCATCATTGCCCTGCAATTGCACAAACATTTTAAGTAGATCTTGTGGTGTTTTCTGTATCATTTTTTATCTTTACTACTTAGCACCACTACGTCAATAGGTGTGCCAATTATCTGTGTATTATTTAGTTTTTTATAAATATAAGTAATTATCTCAAACTTTGTCTTAACGTATTCTTTGTATTCATCCTTAGTCTTTGGTTTCTTGAAATCTTTAAACTGGAATAGCGTATTAAATACCCTGTCTAAAGGCTCAGAAGCAACAGCGTGCCCTCTAAAATCTCCATTTCTATAAACCCATATCACCTTTTCAGTTACAGAAGATAAGTCTTTCCCATCCCAACCAAAATTCTTTGCATCTCTTCCCAACCAATCAGATGAAGGTTCGGCATATCTCGGTTTTGTCTCTACATAATTAAAGCCATCCAGTCCGCCAATATTACTTAAATACCAAAACTCAGGAATATTCTGATTGTTATAGCCACAAATATGAAACCCTGAGGCATATCGTGACAGCGTCTCTTGTGGTATGACATTATGTAGCTCTTCTCTTAGATTCCCAGAAAACTCTTCCAAAGTTTTGACATGATTTTGTGATCTGATAAATGAAGGAAGCCAATCAGACAACAATTGATTCTTCCCATTTGGAAAAACCTCCGCTAGGCCAAAATAAGAAACTGTTCCCCTTAGGTAAGGAATTTCAAATAACTTTTGCCTAGTATCGGCATATCTACCATTAATTGATAGCCTTCTATCTGCTGCAGCAACTATCATCGTTTCATTAAAACCGTCTATTAAATGAATTTCGTTCAAAATTAAAGTCATAAATCCTCTTTTTTAATTTCATCTAGCTCCCGCATCAACTCTTCCTCTGAAATTTCATAATCGTCTTCTTTCCTAATATTATGCTCTTTAATTATCTCCTCTAGTTCTTTCATTCTTTTATCAATTTCAATAACCTTTTTTGCTTCTAGCATTTTTCCCGCCAAAATTGCCAAGCAGTTAGCTATTTTAACATCCATACATCCGTTTTCATCAACCTGCCTTACCCTATTTATAGTGTCTGTAAGCAATGTAAAAACCAATTCGGGGCTTGAGAGATCTAACGGGTCTAAAAGCACCGTGTTGCCCTTATAAGACACACTCCCGCCTTTTCTAGTAGCTTTTAAGTGTTCACCCTTAACTCTGGGGTTATGTGAAAAACAAAATTGTTCACCAATCATTGCTTTGGCCTTACACCTTGAACCATTTTTAATTATTTGTTTGCATTCCATAGTTATGATTTTATCATAACTTAACTAATGGGGGTCTACTTAAGGCTTAATTAGAAACAGGCTAATAGCTAATCTACTTCAGGAAATTCCGATTCATGAAAACTTATGCTTTGGAGATTGCTAAACCAACCCAATTTCTTTGCATCTTCCATTATTGCTTCTTCAGTTTGCGTATCAAAAGGAGTGAGATTTTCATCTAATGCAAATTTAAACTGTTTCATCTTGTTAGTCGTCGCAATCACTATCATTTTTTCTATTTTATATCCGTTATAAACGTAAAAACTGTCCATTGCTAACTCAATAAGAGTATTTACATTTTCCTCGTCCATCTCTGATGGATAAAAGAAAAACGTAACCCCCACTCCATCAACATCACCACTAAACCTTCGTGCAACCATGTTCCCGTAACAATTTTGGTATTTGTCAAAAAAATCAAAGAATGACTTGGCGAGACTTCTTCTTGCAAGTCGATTAAATGATAGAAGCTCTTGCGCAATCTTATCGCCCATCTTATTATCGATATTTGTAAGAACCTCTCTTGCAACTAGTTCATCAATAAAATAACTAACCTTGTTTTCATTTTTCTTTAGCAATACCTGTTTATGAGTAGTAAATTCATTCCACGCACCATCTAACTGAAGAGAAAGCGCATCATATTCATCTGATGATAATAAATCAGGAAATTGATGCTCATTTCTTAGATAGGTAGCTAATAAATCACACTCCGAACCAGAAATGAGAATTTGTTTTTTCTCATTATTACGATTAGACGTATAATCGAAAAATTGTTTTGCTGTCGCCTCATCAAAATCATATTCGTCTTTCGGTAATATCAAAACATCGGAATTATTAAAAACTAGACTCTTTTTCTCTAGATACTCTATGAAATCAGGAATCGTGTCAAGCTCAGAAACGATTGTAGAAAATGTTTCCTTATCAAAAACATGAATAAATTTACCTTCCTTTGAAATTCCAGAAAATGGATAGAACTGAACTGCTTCTGCCAAATGAACGACAACTCGAAAGACTCTTTTGATTTTACTCTTATTAATCTTTTCAGTTGGCCTATCCGGATGCTTTATATAAATTTCGGTTTTATTTGTCAGCTTGCGCTCTGCACCATTGATTTGGTTAATATCCTTTTCAATAGTTTTCCTAAAATACCTTTTGTAGTCGTCTTTAAAATCACAATTTTTAACACAAAAAATTATTATGGTATCTTTGAAGATAATGAGCAAATCACAAATCTCTTTTTTATCACCGTTTTCATCTTTAGGATTAGGATAACACCAATATTTAAGAAATGATTTATAGGCTATCTCATTGGCAAATTTTTCGCCAATTTTACCTTTTTCTGTCTGTTCTTTCATTTCCCCTTTCTCATCATCTCATCTCGATTAGAATTAACGTAATAAGTCTTTTATTTCTAAAGTATCCGCTCTTTTTTAAAAAATTTTCAATCAAGCCAATTGCTTTAGCTCACTTAACTCCCCTTTAAAATTCTCAATATTCATCATTATTTTCTTTCTGGCTTCGGCTTTACCTAAAGGCAATTTATTAAAGAAAAGATTAGCGAACCTATTATTATTTGGCAGATCAGCGGCGGCTATCAGCTGATCGAGAAAAGCATCGAAATTTAAAATCTCTTTCTTTTGCTGACTGTTGTGCCGCTTAATACTCAGAATCAGTTGAACTCCCTCTTCTCTGATTGACCTATCATGGGCTCCAACCGACAAAACAAACGTTTCCATAAAACCGCTCCTCTCATACTCGAGCAATCGTTTATTTCCTAAAGAATGATCTATTTCATCCAATAGTAGGTTATGAGTGACAATAGTAATGAACTTCAGTCTTTCTCCTTTTAATTTACCATCCTGAACCATTTGAGCTAGCATAAAGCTAATTCTAATTATGCTTTCATTTATCCTATTTGTAATTAATTTTACTTCTTCCTTAATGGCAACATGAGATACGTCTTCTAGAAAAAATAAAAGGTCACAAAGCAGATATTCAACAAATGGTTCTTTGTCTTCATCTTTGACATCTTTATGCGATAATATTCGCCCCACAATTGCATTTGAGTTGAAACCATAATAGTCTTTATCGCCAGAAACCTTTTTGGTTAACGATATTACAGAAGGATGAGCAGTATAAAGCAGCCCCCTTTTTCCGATTATTGGAGTCACCACAACATTTACAAGAGTTGCCAAACACTCATCAAATAAATTATGATCCCTATTCTTTATTGCTTTCTGCAAAACCGAATGAAATTCCCGAATCATTTTGATATATGTCCATGACCCAATTACATTGGATTTTTGATACTCCCTAATCATTTTTCGATAACCAAATAAACCAAATTTACTAGCATATAAACTGATTATTCGAGAGGTATTCAAATGAGTTACCACAAAAGAAATAAACAAAACGCTATATCCCACAGATAATACTGCGGATTTTAAAGAAAGTAATAGATTTCCTTGCAATAGGCCATAAACTGAAACAACAAGCATAGCGATAGCGGCTACCCAATATAAATATTTCCAGGCAAAATATCTAACAAAATTTAAAGAGGTGTATTCTACTCCTTCAACAAGCAAGAGAAATGAAAGTGGTATTAGCAATGACGTCAGGACAAAAGATGCATTAATAATTATGCTTCCAGTAGTTAACATTTGACCGTTATCAAAGAAATTTCCAAACTCGATAAAAGGCGCATTAACAAATAGTAATAAGATAGCAATGAATGGTAGCAGTTGCCATGTGTTGCTTACAAGCCAAAGAAAATAGCTTATAATCTCTTCGATATTAAATGGTTTTTCTTCAACCTTCTCCCTTCCCTTTGTCTCCATTACCATAGATAACCCTTTCCCATCAAATAGAACTGTGACTTAACAGTCTTATGATATAAGATTCGTCACTTTGTTTTTTAATGAGGACTTTAGACTGAAATTTCTTACCTTGTATGTTCTCATAATTTAATATAATCCTAGCCTCATTGTTTGGCTCCATCTCAAGGACTAAAGGAAAAGTATAAACATCACAGCCCGATGAAATTGTTTGTGTGGCTGTCAAAGATCCGACATAAGGAACAAGAATATTGGTGAAATCAGCACTACTTACAATTGTAGCTCCTCTTGCAGACCAATTTATCTTCTTGGCGGTGTCGCGCCCAATATTACGAATCCTAATATATGGAGAATCATGTTCAAGAGTTAAAACTGGTGTCTGTCTATCATCTAAAGCCTTTTTCGCAGTTCGAGCCGATTTGATTGCATATATTGCTGAAATTACGGCAGCAAATGTTGCGATAGAAGTAATAATCAGAGCAGTGTCATCCATCAAAGACCTCCTTAGTAGCATCATTAATGATTAATTTATCGCATTATAAGCCAGAATTAGGTATTTCTCAAGATATTGCTATTCATATTTAATTATCATCTTATGCAAAACGTTTCAGATCAAAGAGGAAAATAAACCCTCGAGTAGCAAGTAATATTTTGATTAATTAATCATGAAAGTATTTGATCTTAATATAGTGCTTCCCTCATTTGCACAAAGAACTGCTAAGTCCTGAATTTTTGTCTGATAGACGTTAAAGCGTGTGCCATCGCCTGTTGCGAATTCAATAAACGGAACGATAACACTATCCTTTTTAGGTATCCCATTAGTTCTATATTCGTATTTGTTGTTCATACGAAAAATGCAATTAACCCAATTTTTGTCCTCATTGTTATCGATTTTAAATGCCACAGTGTTATAAGTAACTTTAGTATCTAAATCCTTGGTTTCTTCTGCTATTTTTGCTTTTTCCTCTTGATCCTTTTGAGATTTAACCTTGGCTTCTTCTTCTCTTTTCTTCTTATTTTCCTTTTCTTGTGCTTCCCTAACAATTCTTTCAGCCTCATTTTTCTGTTTAGCAACTTTATAGTTATTATTTAGCCTGATAAACCAAAAAGAAGAAGCAATTAAAGCCAGGACTACTAATGAGGTAATAAGTATAACTTTATTTTTCTTAACGGGAACTTTTTTATTAACAAACCATATAGTTAAAATGCAGAGGAGAACTGGCCATAAATAGTAAGCGATTACCGAGTATATCGAAACAACTAAAAGGAGTGGAATTGGTCTTTGGGGAAGTTTAAGTTTTCTTAGTAATTCATTTTGTTTTTTAGAGGTTAATGAAACATTATTTTCTTTTGATTCTTCAGACATAGTCCTCCTTTAATTAAAGGTATTGTGTTTTCCTTAACGATAGCACAAAAAAGGCCTCAAAACAACAAGCTGTTTATGGTATTTTCTGCGCATTTCCCTACATACTGTTAGGATATGAGGACAAAAGAACCGAAATTTCTAAGAGATTTTGGAGCAAGAATAGCCGAAATAAGAAAGCAAAAAGGTTATACTCAAGAAAAACTAGCTTATGCTATTGGCGTTTCTCCAACTTATATCGGATTTATTGAACAAGGAAAAAGAAATCCCACCATTTTGAATATCCAAAAGATTACTAAAGCTCTGGATATAAGTTTAAAAGAATTGTTTTCTCCGTTTGGTAAATAGATACTAATCCACTATTTAAATTTCATTCAAAAAAAGAGGCCTTTTGACCTCAATGACAATATCTTGTTTAATTACAGTTAAACCTAAAACTGTTGATTAAACAGACTACCCCTTCCTTCCTTGAACGAAATATGATGTCTGCCCTCATTCAGATTGACCACCTTTCCATCTGTGTCTAATACTTGTCCGTCCTTTAAGTTCACAAGCCTCACATCATTTCGATCTTGATTATCTCTAACAGTTTGCAAATGGTTTGCTAAATCTGCCAAATTGTTTTGTTCGTTACCTCTAATACTCATGACTAGAGAATAGCAAATAATTTAATTATTTAAAAGACTAATGATAGTTCGAAAAAAATTAGCTTATTAAATATAATTGATTCACAATCTGACACTAGCCAAATTATTATCCTTTATCCCCTTTCGATCTTCGAGAAAGTCTGGCACTGAAAAGTTAAATTGTTTTACCGCCTCTATATTTTTTAATATAGATGAGTATAGTTCGAAAATATTTACCTTAGCTCCACCAATTTTCGCCGTGAGGCGAAAAATGTCCTTCCGAAGCTTTATGCGAAGGAGGACTGCCCGATTTAAAAATAAAGTTTAGCAAATGGCTTCAAATGGCAAGCCAAAATAGAGTGATTTTTATTTTCGCTAAAGCTATCCACCCTCCGTTCCGACAAGTCGGAACTTCGGAGGACAAGCAAATGGCAAGCCAAAACTTTGGCGCAGGATGGTGAATAAAAACATGTGTACAGGCACATGTTTTTATTTTTGCCAAAAAAGAATAAAATAAGTTTATGTATTATGTATATCTTCTTAAACTTTCAAATGATGACTTCTATGCGGGATCAACGAAAGATTTAAAATCTAGATTTGAAAAGCATAAAAGTGGCGAGGTTCCTCACACGGCAAAGTTTAGACCTCATAGATTGGTTTGGTATGCAGCATTTGAAACAAAGGAAAAAGCTGCACAATTTGAAGATTATCTCAAAACCGGATCAGGCAAAGCACTTAGGAATAAAAGATTGGTTTAACAGCTTTTTAGGGCTGTTTTCTAGTTTTCGTCAAAATCAGCTTCATTTCGAGAACCGGTCCCTAAGCCCCTGTAAAGAGAGAAGGCCTGGCTGCGAGTATACACACATTTGTTAGAGTTACAGGCTTTCTTTAAAACTTTTTGCCTAACGGCTCATTGTGTAAGCGTTAGGCTGCTGCGCCTTATCCGGTGACTAGAGATGTCTTGTGGACGTTGGCTCCGCCGCTTATGTTCGATGCCCTCGATTTATGACCGACTGATGAGTTGACGAAAGCCGCAAAGTCTTGCGTGCTTTGTGTACGCAACATGTCTGGAATAGGTTTCATGTGAGTCCCTTCGTGTGTCATGAAGATTTAAAGGCCGTCAATTTGAACTGTCAAGAATTGTATATTCTCATTATTGACGTGGCGAAGTGCAGCCTAACGCAAAGGCGTTATGCTGCCGGTTGCAGATACGGTCCAGAGCTAATCACAAATGATAATGCAAAGAAAGTCTTAAGCCTTTCTTTTTCACCCTCATAGCTCCTGCAAGCTTATATCAGCTTCGCTCTCAACTGATACTACTTGAAACTGAGATCCAACCCCAGTCTTCCCATGATCTGCTTAAATCGGGGCGATGATTCGGTTTCTCGGTTCGTGCTGGGCGCCCTGTGAAACTAGTGAAGCTTGGTGAATCTGGTTCAAGTTTAGGTTCGTGGAAACCTCGGCCGGTAAAACTATGCCATAGAGACATCCGGCTATCACATCGTGGTTTGGATGTGGTTGATCTCCGAACCCATGTCCATCCGTTAAAAAAATGACCTTCACCCCCTTTGTCCGTAATATGTTTATATGTGTTTCAATGTATTGCCGCGTTTATTTGTTAATCATGCAAGGATAGCATCCGTCTAGTAGTAACTAATGATAAATAATACTAGCGCTTGTTTGGCTCTAAGTCAACATTTTTGTTAAGCATTTGTGCTAAATATGGGGACGGTTCTCTTTTAAATACACAATTACACTTTTTATAACCTCCATGCTATTATCTATATATGCCTAGACCACCAAGACTTCTTTTATCTCAAAGCTACTATCACATCATGACTCGCGGCAATAACCGCAATACTGTTTTTGAATGCGATGAAGACTTTGAGTATTATCTGGAACTCATTGAAAGATTTAAAAAAGATCATCCTTTTGACCTCTATCACTACTGTCTTATGTCTAACCATGTTCATTTTCTAATTAAAACCAATAAAGCAACGGACTTTTCTAATTTTATGAAGCGGTTGAATCTTGCTTACTTTCATCACTACCGCAAAACTTACGGCTGGGTAGGCCATTTCTGGCAGGATAGATTTAAAAGCCAACCTGTTGGCAAGGACGAATACTTTATTCAGTGCGGCAAATACATTGAGTTAAACCCCGTAAGAGCCGGAATAGTTAAAAATCCGGAAGACTACCGATATTCCAGTTATTCTTATTACGCAATGGGTAAAAATAATCCATTACTCACAAAAGACATGTTCTATGATAACTTAGGCAGAACCCGAATAGAAAAAATGAAAAGCTACAGCAACTTAAGTTTTGACGATATTATTACAAGTAGTTATTCCGAAAATATTTGGGGCTCAAATAAGCAAAGATACAGAGAGCAAGACAAGATCAACCGAAAACAAAAAGTGTAAAACCCCGATTGATTGAGAACCGTCCCCCAATCCTCTTCGTTGGATCGTACCGAAAGCCCTTTTTTTCCAAATAATTTTTGATGTCATAGTATGTATGATTATTTACCATGATTGGATTATAACCAAACATTAGTGGTATTTAAATGGCGCATTTCTTACTGCTTGAGTCCTTATAAAAGTTCCAAACCTGTTCCACTATGCTCCACCAATTAAAAAATGGCTTAATGAAGCCATTTTTTAGTTAGAACACCCAACTTTTTACTGATAAAAACTATTGACAAATTTGCATAACTTGTGTACAATTTACTGTTGCTGTATTGATCTGCAATTTGAAAATTGATAGCCTAGCGCTAAAACATATAAATATAGAAATGGTAATCACAAACGAAATTAAAGGAGACTGAGTTTATGGGACTGCTAGAAAACATGCGTCTTAAGAACGAAAATGACCTTGGAAATGCGGTGGCAATCCTGACGAGTGGAATCCCAGGGTCAATCATAGCTTTACAACAAGTCCTTCGAGTAGACCCCGAAATGGCTCTACAACTAGACCAGAGAGGTGTTTACGATGGTGAGATCCACGAGATCTTCATCAAATGCGAAGGTAACGCGGAAGAGTTCATCTGCTAAGTTCATGTATTAGGACTTCACGATTCGATAACTGTCATCTGAAATTGGAAGGAATTAAAATGAGTACATTCAAGTGGACAGTTTTACTATCAAAAGACACGGCAATCCCCACAGAACTTTTCCCCGTTGGAGGTGATAATGGGCCAGTTATCTGGTGCCAGAACCCTCAACTCTCGGGAAACGTAGCCAATGCAATGAACGCCCAAGAAGCAAATGATGACCTGCAGCTCTTACTAACCGCAGCAGAGGTCGCCATGACTTCTGATGGCGAAAACCGAGATAAGGCCATTAAAGTCTACGAGACGCTCAAGGAACGCTATAACTCCAAGACTTTCACTGGTCGATAACTATGCCCATCAACCTGCTCAGATGAAAACGGTCCCCTATTTCCTAACCAAAAATACACAGTCTAAAGGAATGCCGAAATGAAATCGCAGGTAGCTAAAGGAAAACTTCTTAAAACAAGCCTCAGACCTAGTCAAGAATAGTAAACATGAACCACATCACCGAGCCGATGAAACTTGATTTATCAAGGATTAATCGGTTCTTTTCTTTTATAAGAATATAAACAGGGACTAAGGGAATTGATCCTTATAAAAGTTCCAAACCTGTTCAACCATGCTCCACCAATGCCTATATTTTGGCTTTATTAAGCCATTTTCAATATTTTGTTTAAAGCGTATACTATAATTTCTTTTGGAATTGATTCTAAGGAATCCCCATTTATATTTAATTGTCCGACAATTTGTATCTTCTCCTGAAAGACAACTGCATGAACCACAGTGATTATCAGAAGCCTCAGTTCCGAGGATGTCTTCAATCATTTCACCGTTAATTATTATGGAATTTGATTGTGCCATATCTTTGGCTTCAAGTTTGGTCTCCATATATTCAACTTTAACATTTTTTGGTAATTCCTTAATCGCTAATTGAATATTCTCACCTGTGTTATTACACCTTGTGCAGGTTTCGCCCTCTTTATCGTAATGTTTCCATTCAATTAGTATTTTCTTCATATTGGATTATAACACGCGGTATAGTCCAACTTGCCTCACTAGACTTTATTAAATGGCTTAATAAGCCGTTTTTTATATATCATTATTAATATTTGGTTTATAATTTAAAACATAATAGGAGAAAAAATGAAAACAAAATTAAACTTAAATTCAGGTGTCGCACTATTCACCTCGGTTTTAACATTACTCACTTTAATTCTTGCCTACAACACTCCTCCGCTATCAGGACCTTTTTGCCGAGCAGCAAGTTGCTTTCAATATCCATATCTTGATATTGCTTCAAGATTTCCTAGAGATTATTACTGGATGGCTCCAGCGATGGGCATCGTCGTTGCCTATTTGATTTTAATGCTAATTTTAAGTAATCGAACTGAAGCAAAAAAGAAATTATTCGGACAGCTTACTGTCATTTTTGCTTCAATGTCCACGGCTATTTTTCTATTAACTTTCTTTACTCAATTATCGGTTATTCAACCAAGCCTTTTAAAGGGTGAAGCAGATGGAATTTCTCTCTTAACGCAATTTAATCCTCACGGCCTATTTATCGCCCTAGAAGAATTGGGATTCTTGCTTATGGTAGCTTCTTTTCTTTTTGTTGGTTTAGCAATGACGGTTAAAACAAGATTGGAAAAATGGATTAAAGGAATATTCATCGGAGGTTTTGCCTTAACGATACTTTCATTAGTTATAATTCTTGCAACTATGGGACTAAACAGAGAGTATTTCTTTGAGGTTGCTGCATATAGCCTTACTTGGCCTACACTAATCATTAACGGCTTCCTTTTATTCAAGTTATTTAAGAAAGACCAGGCATAAATTTGGTCTAAATCAAATCGGATTTAAACTATAGAAGTTCCAAACCTGTTCCACTATGCTCCACCAAGATAAGAAAAATGGCTATGTTAAGCCATTTTTTAGTTAAGACTAAGGGGCCTTAATAAATTAAATAAGCCACTGAAAAACCATCGACTGCTTCTTTATCATCTTGAAACTACTTTTTTAACGGAATATTAACCTCTCTTGAATCGTTTCCAAATGTCTGGAGATTGATTTTTCCTGGCTCAAAAGTTAAAATAGACCAGCTAAGCGCCGGGGTATTATCACCAATATTTTCTACCAAAGACTGTAGGGTGATATAGGGAATATTATTATGATAATTCAGTTTATACCAATGGTTATGAGCGCTAATTACTGCCACTACTTTGCCAGAATCCTCTAGAACCTTTCGGACTTCGGCTCTATTTTCTGTCAAACCAAGTTCTGGCCGTTCTTCGAACCAAGGATTCCCTTCAAATGACTGGTCGTCAACGGGATAATGAGCGAAAATAATGACCGGCTTTTTAGATTCTTTCAGTTCTTTCTTTAGCCAGTCTAGCTGAGCGATACCAACCCGAGCCAAAAAATTATGCATTCGCCGTTCAGAAAAAAGAACGACACATTTGTAGCCATCACAATCAAAAGAATAAAAAAGATGATCAAGTCCAAGCCAAAACCGAAGATCTTCGTCACCTAAAAAAACCTGATCATGGTTCCCGATAACATGGTAAGTTGACTGAGGTAATTTCTTAAATTCATTTAAAGCATCTTGGTAATTCTTCGCATCCGTTTTGTAATCCTGTTCTTGAATAAGATCGCCAAGCTCAACAACAGCATCAATGTCAGTCATCTCGCTAACTTTATTGATAAACCTTTTTAGCTCAGACTCCGAGTGACGTGAGAGCTTTAAGATTTTTCCCTTAAACTCTTTTTCCGGCCCGATATGAACATCTGCTATAACTGCAACCTTCATAAAAATAATTTTAGCATATTAGGCAAATCATGTAAGTGCTATTTCCTCATGGGATATAAATAATTATCTAATTTATACCGTTCATACTCAGAACTTAGGATTGTTCTCCATCCTCACACCTCCTCCAAGATTGAGTGCAAATTATTTCTGAGGAGCTCCACCATTTTACGCAACAGGCAGAAAATGCCCTCCCGTCCTGTCCGTCGTAACTTTAGTGAAGCTGGAAGCTTTGGCGTAGAAGGGCTAGTTTGTAGAATCAACGAAGCTCAATCTTGAGGCTTCAACTGGCAGGTCAAAAGATTTACTGCTAGAATATACACATGTTTTATGTGTATATTTTGTTATTATCGAATAGCAAGCATTACATAGGCCAGACCGAGGACTTAAAGAAAAGGAGAGAATATAATGAAGAATAAAACAGATATAGCGATTGAAGCATATGATAATGTAGTAGATGAATATATCGAATACTTTAAATCAAAAGATTTGAAAGGTAATGTTCAGTTTCAAAAAGAAATTGATTATGTTGTTTCTAAATTACAAGATAAAGCCTCCATATTAGATATGGGGACTGCTATAGGAGATTACCCTAAATTTTTAACGGAAAAATGTAACAAAGATTTTTATGTAGTTGGCATTGACTCATCCCCAAATATGTTAGAAAAAGCCAAAACAAATACACCAAAAGCAAATTTTGAGTTGATGGATATTAGAAAGTTAGGCTTTAAAGAGAAAAGTTTTGATGCAATTATTTGCTTTGCTATCTTGACATATGTAGATGATGGAGATTGTCTAATTGTATTAGATAAAGTTGATAAAATATTAAAGGATGGCGGAATGATAGCTATCAATGCATTAGAATTCAAAGATGGCGACCAAAAAGAAATGATAATTCCTGAACCATTTAATCCCAAATACAACAACTACTATAATCGCTATACAAAACAGTTTTTTATAAATTATTTTAATAAGAAGAATTATGAAATTTTAAATTTTTATGATAATCCAATATTTAGTTCTGAAAAGGCAGGAATTTTTAGTACAGAAAATCAATTTTCAATAATAGTTAGGAAGCAGTTCGCCTCAAAAGGTTAGGCCAGCTTAAAAAAATAGAAAAATTCTCTTTTCGCCCCTTCGAAACGGCATTTAACTTATAAAAATTCCGAACCTGTTCAACTATGATCCACCACGTCCTTATTAAATCGCTCTATTAAGCCATTTTTTATATTGATATTTCTTAACTTATTGGTAAAATGAAATTATGAATTTTAAAGAAACGGCCCTAGAAGCAGCTATAGCTGGCGGTAACATCTTAAAGAAACAGTTTGGAAATATTGAAAGTATTCAAGCCAAGGCAGCGCATGATATTGTTTCGAGCGCTGATTATGCGTCGGAAAAAGAGATTCGAAGAATAATTGAATCGGCATATCCCGAACATAATGTTGTAGGCGAAGAGACGGGAGATAACAATAAAGTCTCTGAATATTCATGGATTATTGACCCACTTGATGGAACATCGAATTTCGTTACAGGTAATCCATACTTTTCTGTTTCTATCGCATTAGCTTTTAAAAACGATGTTATTCTAGGTATTGTCTATAATCCAATTTTAGATGAAGTATATTTTGCCGAAAAAGGTAAGGGATCATTCCTAAATGACAAGAGAATATTCGTTTCAGATGAAAGAGATCTTAAGAATGCTCTCCTGGGCTCTGCATACTCTCCTTTAGAAGAAAAAATCAAAAGTGGTCTAAAGGATGTCGAAAAACTGTCCCTAAAATCTCGAAAGGTAGTCATAAATTTTTCGCCTGCGCTAGACCTCTGCAATATAGCAAGAGGTAGAATACATGGATTATTTGATAACGGCACAAGACCTGAAGACCATGCAGCAGGAAGCTTGATATTAACTGAAGCAGGCGGTAGAGTTCAAAATTACAATTCAGATTCTTGGGACATCAAAAAGATTGGGATAATAGCTTCGAATGGTAAATTACAAAGTTCGATTATAAATGTATTAAAGTCAGACGATTAAACAATAATACCCAGCAGAGTAATAGTTCCAAACTTCTTTCACTAAGCTCCACCAAAAACTCATCACGAAAGTGGTAGTTTTTTGATTAATGAATCGCACATTTAACAAGCAAAAGTGTTATAATGCCTTATGTTAAAAGGGGTTTATTATGAATAAAGAATTACTGCTTAAAACTTTCCGAAATACATCCGGCGCTGCCGTCTATATGTTTCTAGTTTCTCAAGTTATGCAAAACGGATCGAAATTGTTCGGAGAAAAAGATAGTATGTTTACTCCCCTTGTTGTTTTGCTGCTATTTTCACTTTCTGCTGCTGTTGTTGGCGGGCTTGTATTCGGACAATCGATTATACTATTTCTTAACAAAAAGAACAGTGAAGGCATTAAAGCAGCTATTTACAGCATCGGTTGGCTTGGAATCTATACAGTGCTCGGATTACTGCTATTACTCATTGTATGAGAATTTCACACACCCGGTGTGTACCAAATAGACACATCAGGATAACAGAATAGAAAGCGGACAGTTCTCTTTTTGAATATAAAATTAGTTATTTTGTATTTTATGATGCTTCAGAGAAGTGCCCTGCATTGTCCATAAAGTGAAAATGACTAAAACCGTGCTCAAAAGAATATCCGTACCCTATCTATCCCATTAGCTTAAGCAAAAGAAAAAGCTCGGGTTCATGGGTATACCCGAGCTTAAAAACTCAAAAAGCTTGTCAAATGTTACGGTTCTGCTCTACCTTCTAAGATATCTAATTTATTTTGAAGCATAGCTGTTAAAACTGAATCTTGTTGGACTACCGGATTTTAAAGTTACTTTTTTGTCTGTTCTTTAATCTCTAGCATCTCGGAAGTTTGCTTAGACATTCCAAAGAGCATATTACTTAAAAAAACAAACCACAATCCAGAAAAAAAATTGCCATTAAATGCAATTATTAAACCGAATATACCGAGACCCAGGGCTATAAACAAACTCACCCTAACAGCCATCCTGGTACTTTTATCAATATTATCGGTATATAGCCAAAATATAGATCTTAATATTCGGCCACCATCCAAGGGGAACCCGGGAAGAAGGTTAAAAGCAGCAAGGACCAAATTTATTACCGTCAGGTAAACAAACATTTCCTTTGGTAACAACAGGGTATCTGGAATAAATATCGCAATTGCCATAAAAACAAATGCCATAAAAATACTAGCTAGCGGCCCCGCAGTAGCCATTTTAAATTCAGCTTGAGGTGTTTTTAGCTCTTCCTTAATAATAGCAGCAGCACCAACAAACATTAGAACTACGCCCACAATTTCTATCCCATTTTTTCTTGCTACTATGGCATGTGCAAGCTCATGCGTAAGCAAGGAGATATACAGCAAGACTGTGGTAAGTAATCCTAAGAAAATGTACATATTTCTTGATAGACCTGGCAACATCTCAGGATATAAAGCATTTATTGCTAAATACATTACTATGAGCAATAATATTAGAGCTCCTGATTTTGCTCTAATATCAATTCCAAAAATCCTTCCGATTCTAAACGTCGACTCCATTCTTAATCGCCTCCTTAAGGCCCATAACTACATATGCATATTTTTATCTGGGACATCCAGGTTATTTTTCAAAGAACCTAAAACAAAGCATATTCTAACACAATAATAGGCATCTGTGAAGGGTTTAGTCTTAACCTTTATCTGACATAATGTTTCCTAGATATTAATATCCGGTCCTCGCTAGCTATAAGCTTAAATGACTTCTTTCTAAGTCAAACATACATGATACCAACAAGAGAGTAGGGGGATGGTTCTCAATCAATCCGGATTTTACACTTTCTGCCTTTAATTAACGTTTTGACAATCTAGGCTTTGTAAATAATGGCCCAAATATAACGCAAAAAAGTGTAATTAGGTGTTTAATAGAGAACCGTCCCCTATTCTTGTCCTGTTGTACTCAAAATGTTTGATTCAATATTTGTATTAGAAAAGCCGTCAATGATTGTAATTAACATTGACGGCTTACCCCTATTTTGCTTACTTGTAGTTCCGTAATAATAGGCCTCTCACTCCTGCTTGCTCTTGCTTTTTCTCTCTGGTCTTTCAGGCAGGAATGGCATTTTTTCTTGCGATATGCCTTTGGATTAACTCCGCAGCGGGTGCACAGACCATTAATAAGGTAGTATTCGTAAGTAAAAGCATCGTACTCTCTAGTTTTTTTTAGGCAGACAGCACAACTCTTCTTATCCTTCTTGGCCTTGCGGCAACCGCAAATTGGGCAAATGCCATCTTCTTTGTTCTTTTTTCGTTTATTTTGTTTAGCTTCAACATCGTTATTCTTACATTCGCTGCAATAAGTGCTAAACTCTAAACGAGGTCTTTTGCGGCATTTTGTACACAGCCCTTCTTTATTGGCTTTTTCTATTGCCTTTTTGTTCCTCTCTGCCGCTCGATCTTTGCGTTTATTGACGCATTTACCTTCAGATATAGTGCAGTTGTCGCACCATGACTTACCGTTTTCGGGACGCATCCTAGGTTCGCTATAGTCGATCCAATTTGTGTCCCTTATTCTTGCCAAACCAATCCCTCCTTTTAATGACCAATCCGAAAATGACACGTAATTATACCATAAAGTAGTCTTTGGGTAAAGGTAATTAGATAATTTGGCCGTAGCGGGTATAATGCATCTTGAGGGACCGGTTCTCAAAATGAAGCTAAATTTCCGAAAAGACTTATCCGCTAATTAGTTTTCGCTAAAATGAAGCTAAAAAAAGAACCGGTCCCTCTGGTTCTCCCTAAATAAAAGGTATTCGCTCTTTTACCCATCAACCGCTTCTCCCTATCTTACCTTTCTGCCCTTGAAGAAAGCTTAGGTTCTATCTATAATAATCCTGTAATCAAACGCTTTCTCGTTTTGATAAGATTGGATACCATAATGCAGCTCAACACACTAAGAAATTCTAGAGAAAAACAGCACGAGCGAGAACTCGTGAATACTTTAAAGAAAATGAATAAGCTGGGGGAGACCGAAGTCCCTCCCTTTTCTTATGGAATAAACAATTTAGGTATCTCCGGTGAAAACGAGCGAAAAGAATTTGAAAAATTTGTTGACAACTGGTTTAGGAATCCCGCATCGTTTCTTAATTTCGAAAAATATTCTCCCCCCCCCTTACCAAGCATTAGTAATAAGAAAGAACTGGGGGAATCCTGTTTTACTTTTAAGAGCTTCGTCGACAAGGGCGACACGGCAAAGTTTTTTGCGTCCCCGCAACCATTTTACGGTCGTGGGGAAAGAATCGCATTTATTATCATTCCCCACTGGAGCAGCCATTTTGGCAAATATAAATTGGGGACTTCAGTCATCCGTAATTTTTTTATTCCCACGGCGTCATACCGCTACTTTCCAACATATAAGACAGAAAAATTCTACAAAGATCGCCCCAGATACGACATTGTCGGCCCCGATCTTGGTTTAATAATAAAACGCGTCTGGCAAGATACTTTAAATATTCAATATTTTGCAAAATATCTAAAAGAAGATCTGGGCTACGAAAAAGTCGGGTTATGGGCCACCAGCATTGGAAGCCTTCGCGGATACCTAGCTTCTATGTTCTCTGAAAATCTGATTGATTTTCTGATAATGCACTCTTTGGCAGATAGTTTTCCGAAAGCGCTTCTTGGAGGAATTTCAACTCAACCCATTGCCAAAGCGATACTGGAAAATACCGATGAGGAGGAAACGGAATTTCTTTTGTCGCCTCTTAGCCCTGGCCACTACGGAAAATATCTAACATATTTACCCAAAAATACAAGATTAGTCCAAGGCAAGTACGATCTTGTTTTTGGAGAAGAAAATAATCGACGCATGGTCGAGAAATTAAGAAGAAACGCACCTTTTGTTGAGATCGAATACGGCAAATTTGGCCATACAACTTACGGAGAAGTAGATAAAGTCATCCCGATGGTCTTTCGAAACAGCAAGTTTGTTTTTCGAAATTCAAAGTTACGGTTTTTGATTTAAAAATAACTAAAAGCTATCGGAATCCGACGATCTTTTTGTCTCTCAAGATAGCTAAAACATGCATAAAAAAAATCATGAGTACAAGAAACACCGTCTTTAAAAACGGCAAGCGCTCTATAAGATCTCCTAAAAATTTTTGATTATGATAAAATGACCACATTAGGTCTAGACTGATTAACCTCGGAGCCAAAATGCCCAAGCAAGTAATAATCTTCGACTTCGACGGAACTATCGCCGATTCCTTAGAATCGTTTATTAAAGTAACGAACGATTTTGCGGACAAATTCGGCTTCGAAAAGTTTACCAAGGAAAGCATCGAAAACTTTAGAGACAATACCCTTTGGGAGAACGTAAAGCGTATCAAGATTTCGAAATTAAAGTCTTACCGGCTACTAGGCAAGATTTTAGACAACCTTGGCAAAACCATCCCAAACACAAAACCTTTTCCAGGTATTAAAGCTTCACTCAAAGAACTAAAGAAAAACGGTCACACGCTAGGGATATTGACTACTAACCGCGTTCAAAATGTGGAGCAATTCTTAAAAAAACACGAACTCGAATTTTTTGATTTTATCCATTCCTGCAGCTTGTTTGGGAAATCCAAAGTCATAAATAAAATAATGGACGAACTTAAAATAGAAGCAAAGGATGTTATTTATGTCGGAGACGAAGTAAGAGATATCGAAGCCGCTAGAAAAGCCAAAATCCCTATTATCGCCGTCGGTTGGGGTTATAATTCCAAAAAGCTTCTTCAGAAATACAATCCCGATTATTTGATAGATAAGCCGAGGGAGCTTGTTGAAGTGCTAAATGAGATTTAAGAATCTTGATCACACCGTCATTGCGAGAAGGCTTTGCGACGTGGCAATCCCAACTGATACATAATAAAGCTATGAAGAACAAACAATATTGCGTTTATATACTTGCCAACCGACCTAACGGAGTTTTATATACCGGCATAACAAACGATTTAAAGAAAAGGATTTACCAACATAAAGAAAAGTTAGCCAAAGGGTTTACCTCAAAATATAATGTCGATAAATTAGTTTATTATGAAATATTTGATGAACCTGAAAATGCATTTTTTAAGGGAAAAACAAATTAAAGCGGGATCAAGGAAAAAGAAGTTAGACCTAATTAATAATTTTAATCATAATTGGAAAGATTTATTTTATGATCTATGAGATTGCCACAGCCATAAGAATGGCTTCGCAATGACTTGCATGAGGTTCATAAACTAATCCAAGACCTCAACCAATTTAAATCTTGGCACTTTTTTGCCATCAACTCCCACATCTTCTAAAAACATGCTCTTAGGACGCACCCATAAAGCAGTTAGGCCATATTCAGGACTCTCAAAGAGCCCACGATAAATAACAAGTTCCTCAAAGGTTTCGCTATTTCTGGCGACCCCAATAACTTCGTATTCCTTGCCTTTGTAATGCAGATATCTTCCTAGTTTCATTTCTTTCCAATACCTCTCATTAAAAAGACATTAATTACTTTAGCAATAATATATGCGATAAACGGAAAGGTTAAATACAAGGCATTGGCGAACCCAAGATCCCCAATGAGATTAAAATTATTTTCCGAAGAAAGCCCATACAAAAGCCAAATCACAAGCACCACATCCATAAATCTCCAAGCAAACGCATCTGCACGCACCATAACCGCCATTTCCCTTTCATCGGCTTTTCTTAAAGTTCCTCTGAATATACCAACCCCAAGATAAATCATAGTCATGGCAATGGCAGCAAGAGTTGTAGCTATTGTAAAAGGCAGTGCCTGACTTATGTCTCTATTTAAATAGGCAATCAAAAAAGAAAGAAAAAAAAGAATAATACCCAATCCAATGAAGGATTTAATTGCCTTCTTATCCATCCTTTGCAATATTTCAATAAATTGATTCCTCATTTCTTCTCCTTATTTTTTGAAGCTATATCTTTCTTATAGACCGCCTTCCAACGAAGTTGCAATAAAGTCCTAGTAAATAAGCCTGTCATAGCAATCCAAACAACTGTGGATTGAATAAGATACGACACTGTGTCATTTGAATTCATCAAAGCCTTATATCCGTAATAAAAAATAAATATTCCCGCAACTAACGTCATTGCAAACACAGCCGCTTGGCTTGCTAGCCCATCATAATAAATAGCTCTTTCATCTCGATTTTTAACAAAGAATTTTTCTAATTTATCCATTTTTCTCCTCTTTTTCTATTATATAAAATACTTTTTCAAACAGTAAACCAAAAAAGACAGCGATCTTTAAGGCAAGAAGGGCCGAGGGAGTATATTCGCCTTTTTCTATCGAAATAATAGTCTGGCGAGTAACGCCAACCTTATCCGCCAGCTCTTCCTGGGTCATTTTATGCCTGGCTCTTAATTCTCTTAGATTATTCCTGAGTTCCATAAGACAATTGTAAAGCATGTTTTACAATTTGTCAAACCCTTTTTACAAAAAAGCTGCGTGCTCAAGGTTTGGCCTCGAGCACGCAGCTCTAGATTCGATTGGATGTGCTATGAAGGGTTTATTTCTTAACTTGTTTTTCGGCGATGTCGCCAACTACTGGAAGCTTAAACATTTCGCCCTGAAAAGCCTTAACCATGAGAAGAATCCAAAGAACAAGGCCGAGAAGCCCAACTAATGGCGAAAGCATCCAGCCAATAATCGGAATCATGGTAAATATGCTTAGGGCTCCAAAGGTTATGATTGACTGAATTGCATGGAATTTAATAAAATCATTCTTTGGTTCCAAAAGTAAAAAAATAATTCCGGTAATCCAACCCACCGAATAGCAAAGTAGCCCTTCAACATTTTCATCAAGACCCAAAGCAGTCTTTTTTTCTTTAGTACTTTTTTCTTCGCTCATTTTTAAAAACCTCGCTTTTTAAGCATTATATATTCAATCGTACTACAACAATTGTCATTTAAGCAAGAGATTTAAGAGCTATCGCTTAGCACTATCCCAAACTCTTTTGCTGTTTTCAACCTCTTTTTCCCTAAAGGCAGTAAATAAATCTATGTTAAGCTTGTTTGCCAAGTCTAAAAGATACGACAAAATATCCGCCATCTCATGTTCTATTTTCGAAAAGTTGTTTTTACTACTATCTATTTTGATGCCAGATTGCTTCCGTGAAGCTTTTGCCAACTCCCCTATTTCTTCAACCATCAAAAGCATTTTCTCCTGAGGCGTTTCATCAGAAAATCCTCTTTTGATATTAACTTCCTTAACATATTTTTGAAGCTCAGAAATTGATGATTTCTCATTTATTTCACTTACTGATTTAGACATTTTACCCCTTGTTTGAGTTCCTCAAAATCTTTTTTAACCCCGCCAATTAACTCGTATTTATCCAGCTCATCCAAGGAAATCCAAGCATAATCAGTAAAATCCTCTTTTGGCACTTTTACTTCCCCCGCTTTTACTTTGGCCTTAAATCTAACAATAATTACGTGGTAATCGTCTGGTCTTGTAAATTCGCTATTGCCCACATACTCGATATTGCCCTCGACTTCTAATCCAGTTTCTTCTTTAACTTCCCTTTCAATTGACGCCGTTAGACTTTCACCCCTCTCGACTTTTCCGCCAGGCAAAGTCCACATGCCTGGCTTAACGATCTCGTCCTCACTTCTTTTTAAAATCAAATACTTTCCATCTCTCTCAATAAAAGCAGTGACGGCAATAATATGAAGTTTGTCCTGGCTTACCATAAGACCTCCTTTAGCTTTCTATCTTTTGACGGGTTGCTTCTAGTGCTTGAGGATTGATTTTATCTAGGGGATACTTTTGGGCTTCTTTAAAAGCTTCTAAAGCTCTAACCTTGTCCTTGTTATTCAAATGAATGCGGCTTAAAGTCAGATAAGCATTAGCCTTATTTTTATCAGTCGTGTATTCTATAGATTTTTTAATGTATTCCTCCGCTTTCTCCATATCCCACGTAAACCAATAACTTGATGCGATTTGCGTATAAAGATTTGCGTTTTCAGGTTCTAATCTGCTAGCCTCCCTAAAAGCTTTTTCGGCTTCTTTTTTGTAATCCTCATCAAAAGCTTGAAGCCCTAGGCAAATAGCACCTAAATTTAACGAGTTAAGAGAAGCTTTTGGATTCATTTCCACCGCTCTTTTAGCAAGCTTTAGTGTCTGTTCGGCGTCTTTTGATTTGGCTTTGCGGTAAGCTGATTCCTTTAAATTTCCCTCTTTAAGAATCTTCTGATATTCAAAGTAGCTATAATCCATTTGATATAAGTCATTTGAGGGAGAAAGGCTAATTGCCTTTTTGTAGTATTCGCCATTTTGAGTCTTAGAAGCTTTCGCATAATAATAGTCACCCAGCCATAGCTTGGCCGGAAAAGTCATCAAAAATAATGATGCAGCAATCGCAGCAAAAGAGATTCCTCTTTTTAACCATAAGTTAGATTCCTCAGCATCCCCTTTTAAATGTCTCACTTTTCCAGCTAAGATAAGAATAAGTGCTGCTCCCATCCAAGGTAAAAAAACCGTGCTAACAGATGGGGAAGCAAATATTCGATAACCAAAGTATAAGAAAGTAGAAGCAAGAAAGGTGCCAATGAGCGGCCAATTTTCCTGTCTTCTAATAACCATCAAGATAGCTACGTAGAAAATGTATCCCCAAACCAAAAGATATGATATAAGACCAAGAATACCAGCGGAAGAGAAATAATATAAGGGTTCATTATATGTAGAATTAAAATTTGCCACAGTAACCAGATATTCGACTGGCCCACTATATCTGTCTCCAAGCGGCAAACCATCATAATCTAAAAAATGATGTTTTTCGATAAGACTCGGCAAATTATATGTAATAGTCGCTGGCCCCGAACCAAACCAAATATTATTTTTACCATTTTCCATGGCCACTTCCCGACTCCAATATCTTAAGGGATTTAGAGAATCCTTAAGGTTTTTGCCAACCAAACTTCTTGACTCAAAAATACCAAGACCAAGAGCCACCAACAGAATAAGAGCATATATTTTCATTTTCTTAGGATTATTAAAAAGGGTTTTTATCTTTTTAAATTTATCAATATACGGATAAATCAATCCCATTAGAAGGATCATCAAAAAAAATGCATCTATAAAAAGAGAGTGAAACGCTCTAAAAAGATTTCGAATTTCGTAATCAGAAAGAAGATAGGCAGCATAAGCCATAAAAGAAAAAGTGACTAATGAAATTAAACGCCAATAATTTTTCTCACCTTTCTTAAGGTAAAAATAAATACTAAAAGGCAAGACAAACATTATATAAGAAAATGTAGCTTGGTTATTTTGAAAAAGGCCCTGAATCTCAGATGATGAAGCTGAAGGATTACCCAACACTCCTAATGATTCTAAAACCGCATGAATCCCAATAAGACCACCAAAAATTAGAAGCACTCTTAAAAATCTTATAATGTCTATTGGCTCTGGCCGACTAAGAAGAATTAAATAAAAGAATAACGCCCCCACAAGAACCATTAAGGAGCTAGAACCATAATTTACATAATTACCAGTTAAACTATCGATAGGACTAATCGACAGATAAGTAGCCAAAACCATAATAACTAAAAAAGGGATGATAAACTTAAACCAATGCGTATAAGTCCAGTCAATTTTTTGTCTTAAAAAACCAACTGCCGCAAAGATAATTACAACAAGAATTGCAATCATACTAAAATAGAATTTTGGTGCTTCCAAACCAAAACCCATAGTGCCTCTAAACAGAGGCAGCATAAAAATTATGCTCACAAGACTGTATCTCAGCCATCGCTTAAAAAAGTCTTCCTTCCTCACTGCCATCTCTTTTCGACGCCTGTGAGATAACTTTTTTACTTTTGCCATAATTTTCTAAACCCATTAAGTATAAAAAGGATACCAAATAGATCGCCCTTAAGCAATCGGATTTGAATAAACTTTTAGTACCCCTATCTTGGACCCCTCCAAAATATTAAGAGTTTTGCCTTGCCCAAAGACCCAAACTGCTGCTATAATTCTAAAGTGAAAAAGATATTTAAACGAATAAAAAAATTACCCACAAAGTATAAAATTCCTGCCTACACCGCGATTGCAATCGGGGTTTTATATTTTGGTAGTTTCGGTATCTACTTTAAATATTACGGTACCCTTCCCGACGCCCTCTCAAATCTACTCACTGAAATCCCAACAGCTAGTAAGGACGAGAGAATTCTAATTTTTAGCCCCCATCCGGATGATGAAACTATCGGCGCCGCCGGGTATACGAAGAAAGCGATAGAAAATGGCGCCGTGGTTAAAATAGTCTGCGTAACAGATGGTAATAAGCATAACTTAAAAGAACTAAGATATCAGGAGATCCAGAAAGCAACAAAAGTCCTAGGAGTAAGCGAAAAGAACCTTATTTTTTATGACTTCCCGGATACTAAGCTAAAAGATAATGCTCAAAGGTTTAAAGAGCTGGCAAAAAAAGACATTTACGATTTTAAACCTACTATAATTATTTCTACTATTACCGCAGACATAAATAAAGACCATAAGGAAACAGGTGAAATAATAGATGATTTAATCAGAGAAAATAAGGATCTTAAGATAACACAGCTTGGATTTCTAGTTCACTACCCAAAATGGCCGCGACCAGAAGGCCTTTATCCTCATAGGAACTTACTGCCTCCGGTTAAACTTATGAGACCAGAATATAACTGGGTCAAATTTCCGCTAGATGAAGCCACTATAGACACTAAAGAGGAAGCTGTTTTGCAATACAAGTCCCAATTAAAACTCATCTTGCCCCGCATTCTGCTTCAAAGTTCGGTAAAGAAAAACGAACTGTTTGTGGTAAAATGAGACAATGATTGACTACTACGCCCTATTTCAACATCAGATAAATATCATTGAGCACTATGGTTTACCGGCTATTTTTCTATCCACGACCATTGAGAATCTTGGTATACCCTTTCCAACCGAAGCCGCATTCTTAGTCGCCATTGGTCTAATTACTTCGTCAAAGTTATCGTTTTTAGAAGCTTGGATCATCATTAACGGCGGGATGCTTACCGGAAGCATTATCTCTTACTTTTTGGGATTTTATGGCGAAAACTTTTACGCCGAACGCCTCAAAAAAAGCAAGAGAGTTCACAAAACTCGTGAAGTTTTGCATAAGTGGTTCGAAAAATATGGCGCCTTAGCGATCCTTGGCTCGAAACTAATCGGCTATGTCAGACCCTGGTCATCTTTTGTGATTGGCATTGCCGGAGTACCGTTCGGAAAATTTTTATTCTGGACTTGTATCGGCACCAGCATTATTACTTATATCGATCTTTTAATATCAAAACAAGTTATTAATATCTGGCTAATGTACCCAGAATATCGCCAGATTTTCTCCGTGATATTATTCGCCATTGTTTTTGGCTTTTTCATTTATCTTATTGCCTCAGTAGTCGTTTCTAGAATTAGAAAATACCACAAAAGAAAATCCAAATAAAAATAGGTCTCAAACCAAAAAAGCCCCATAAAGAGGCTTTTTTGAGTAGCTAAAAGACTACTTTGGAAGATTCTTTCTAAATCTGCTCAGAATTTCTTTTGCAAAATCCTGACCGCCAAAACCAAAAGCGATAGCAAAAGTTGCCGCAAGTCCAAAAGCAATAGCTTTAATTATATCCTCTGATGATTCGATACCTAGCTGCTGAGCGCCTGCTAATACGGCGAGAATAATAATAGTCCATCTCGCAACATCAGCGAGTAACTTAGCGGATTTGGCACCAATCGTTGCGACTGTTCCTTCTATTGCCCTAGAAACTAAATCGGCAATAATGAAAACAACCATGATGATTGCAATAGCCGCAACCACGTTTGGAATATAGCCAACTATTTTAGTAACTAGTTCGTTAGTCTGCTGCGCGTTTAATGCATCTAGCGCTGGAATCAAGAAAATAATAATAACAATCCACTTTGCAACATCCCCTAAAAATTCAACTAGGTCAAATTTAGCTGGATAAACTTTTGCTAAGCCCAATTTATCGATATATGGCTTTAGCTTAATTGACTCTAAAACTCTTACGATAAGAGTCTTAAAAGCCCATCCCACTAGGATACCAATTAAAATAATAACCAGGGCGCCTATTACGTTTGGTATATAGGATATGACCCCGGCCAATCTATCGGTGATTCTAGTGGCTACTTCATTCCATGAAATGGCCTGCATCTTACTCACCTCCTTTCTTTTTTTGATTAGGGGGAGATAATTTTCCCTCTACCCTAAAAATAAGGCGACAATCGATTGATGTCAATAGCAATATTGGTTAATAGGTTTATGAGTTTATGAGTTTCAATTTCCCCATTGGCCTATTCACCCATTAACCCATCTACCCATAGAAACTCTGCCTTGCCGTTTGTTACCCAACCTATATGTAAAAATATATATTTTTTGCCAGAGATAAGCCAAGACTTATCATTAAACAAAGTTAAATTTTTTTCGTGGCCGTTAACTCGCACAAGGCAGAATTTTTAAACTACATCTTTTTAGTTACTAGGAACAATCCATCCAATCTTCGGCTTCGTCTTCCGTTTCGGTAGCCGTCAACACTTTTTCAAAAAACTCTTTATCAAAATCGTCGTATATGTCTAAAATATCTTTTTCCATAGTTGATTCCTTGGTTAATAATCTTTAGTTATGTTAGATATTATATAAGAACTGGTTTTGAGTCTCATCATCCAAATAACCAAAAAGTCCCCCTAAAGTTAGAAAAAAAATTTACTTTAGAGACGAGAGCATAAAACCGAGTTTAATCTGGAGAGCGCCGTTAAACGAACGCGGATTAAGACCAATAAGCTGCTTAACTTTATCAAGACGATAAATAAGGGTATTTCGGTGAACATGAAGGTCTTTGGCTGCTTTGGTCAAGTTCATACCGCTCGTTAGAAAAATTTCGACGGTTTTTTTTAGCTCCCCATTCTCTAGAAGAGGATGCAGCAGTTGGTTGGATAGTTCAGCTTTTCGCTGGTGAGATATAGAAGCCAGGCTCACAAAAATACCAACATCTAGAATATGGTAATCCTTACCGAGTCCCCAAATTTTAGCACCAATTTCTAAAGCTAATTTTGCATCATTAAACGATTTCTTAAGACCTTCGAAGCCCGGATAGAACTGCCCAATTCCGATGGTTACCTCGCCTTCGGTAATATTCTTTATTACTTCGTGCAAATATTTACCCTTTTTTAAGAAAAATTTTACGGAATTTTCTGTTGTTACCTTCCCGCCCCTAATACCTTTTAAGATAAGGAAAATATTATGGCCAAAGTACACTACAACATTTTGATCGTTTCCGTCAAAAGCTTCCTCTATTTTTCTTAACATGGAAGAAATATATTCTTCGAATTTTATTACCTTTTCTTCCGGAGAAAAGTTGTTTAAAGAAGCTAGATAATTTTCCTGAAAACCTGATACATGAGCTAAAATTATGGCCTGATTCGCCCGCAAATTGAGTCGTAAAATATCCGCCTGTTCACCAGCTTGATCTTCGGATTTAATACTGCCGCCCATTAGTATCTCTCTAATGAATCCGGCTCTTGCCCTATCTAAGGAATACAACTTTTCTAAAAGCATTCCCTGATAGATTAAAACTTGAGACAATCCCTGAACTAAATCTATCGTTTCCTGAGTTACTTCCGACAAGCTACCTGATATCGAGAAAGAGCCAACAGCCTGACCTTCGTAATACAAGGGCGACCAGGTTACAACCTTTTCCCCTTTTTCTTCGGTAATTCTTCTTTGATTAATTGCTTGGTAAGAATATAAGTCAAAATCTCCCGGACGCCCCCCGGCAAGCACAATCCCACGATCATCCGTAATAGCAAGATGCATGTTTAAGATATCTCTAGTTTTATCAAATATTTGCTGTGCAATTTCTTTATTTATTTTCATCTGACCACCGCCTCGCTATCTTTAGAAAATTGATTAAATAATAAGGCAAGCTTTATCTGAACCGCTTCTTCAAAAATTCTTGGATCAAGCCCCAAAGTTTCGGTGATTTTATCCAAACGGTATACTAAAGTATTTCGATGGATTTTTAAGATTTTTGAGGTTCTAGTAAGGGACATGCTAGACTCAAAGAAGACATCGATTGTCCTTCCGATTTCGTCTTCGTTCGATATTTTCTTAAGCATTTTCTGTGAAAATTCCAAGTTTTTTTCATTTATTCCGGATAAAAGCGGCGCCACAACACCGAAGTCATCGATATTAAAGACCTCATTAGTTCCCCAGAGTTCTTCGCCAAGCTGTGAAGCAAGATACGCTTCTTTGTACGAATCTCTAAGCCCCGTTACCCCTTGATGATAAGAGCCAACCCCGATCGTAATATCCGTTCTTAACTCATCCTTTACTATCTTATGGATTATTTTTAAAGTTGCTTTAAAATGATCCAAGTTTTTCGACACTTCCCCTTCTTCGCCTAAGTCTTTTAAGATGACAAAGATATTTTTTCCAAAATATGCAATCACGTTCTCGTTCAGACGAGTATAAAAGGAATCCAATCCCCGAATCACTCCTCTCTTAAATCTCGATATTATTATTTCCTTGTCATTAAGCGAAAGTTCATCGGAAGACAGATTCTTTCCAGCTTCTCCATTTACAAGAAGCGTAAGCACTATCCTTGACCTTTTTAGGTTAAGATCAAACACTTTTGACTCAGCTAACGAGAGTTCCGTATCGATCTCCTCACTATTTAAAAGATCGTAAATAAACTTGTCTTGCCTCTGATCTTTAGAAATGATGTTTTCCGAAATATTTACCTGGTGAATAAGAAGCTCTACCATCGATTTTACGAGATTTGCAAGCGGCCTGATTGTTTCTGATGGCTCGTCGATGTAGGCATAGCCAACGGGCACACCTCCATAAAACAAAGGAACTGCTTTTACATCCTTCTCTATCTCTAGAATTTTATTTCTAGAAATAGTATGGGTAGACGATAAGCAGTTCCCTCTTATATCGGTTAGAATTACTTTTTTCGGAAGAAGATTAGATAGCTTCCCCGTTACTATTGTACTTGTACCTGAATTTAGCATGATGGGCCCCCGCCTTTGTAAGTTTGTACATACTCCCCCCAAAGTTGGGTTGCTTTTACCCAAGTAACCGAAATGCCATTTTTTGTTTTTAGCATTTTTGTTCCCCCTTTTTGTTTTAGTCTTTGTTAATTTGCACAAATTGTACCACCCCATTTTTTTGAATGCAAGCATAAGCTCGTTTCTTTAGTTTGACTTTTTATAAAAAAGTTTGTAAGATTATACGGTGAAAAGATAGTAAATAGAAATCAGTAAATAAAAAGTCATTTAGAGAAATTCTTGATTATTTATTATTTCCTACTTCCTGTCATGGGCGGTTAGCTCAGCTGGTTAGAGCGCTACGTTGACATCGTAGAGGTCGGTGGTTCGAGTCCACTATCGCCCACCATAATGAATTTCGCTCCTTCTTAAGCTTCAATTGGCAGGCCATTTTTTGGCAACTTATTCATCTTGAGAGATGGTTCAAAATAGATTTAAGAAATTTGTCCCGCGAAGCTTTAGCGAAGCAGGACAGCCGCAGAAAAAAAATTTTCCGATTTTACCAATGTAGAATAAAAAAGAATGATAGTGATCAAATAATGAATAGCCTTTGGGGCTATTTTTATTTGTAAAAGAAAATCTTCATTTTCGCAAATAGGGATTTCTCCCAAGCATCCAGCATAAACCTGTCACTTGGAATAAGGATAATGGATTATCCTTATAACGTGTCGCCCAGCGCAGTATTATACAACTGATGAGAGCTAACTAGCCAAAATACCAAAAATTAAAAATTAGTTGTTTCCTTTTTATATACCTTTGATAAAATAACCCTAATGGAAGCTAAATATTTACAACGTTACAATAATCATAAAAGATTCGGGCTGCTTGCAAACATTTTTGTTCCCCTTGGAGTAATGCTTGCTTTCGGATTATTTTACCTTAGTTTCGCCGCTATCTTACTCATCGTTGTGCCAATTATAAGCGCTATTCTTCTTGTACAATTTTTCTTGTTTAAAAGAAAAATAAAGAAGATGTTTGCTACCAATACTAAGCGATAACTTGGCAAATTACCTTTTTTTGTGTTAAAATGCAAATAATTAAATATAAGCGTTTAAGGGAGCCTCACCAACTCCTTAAGCTTCGCAAGGAACCAGCGTTAAAGGTCCGAAAGAGAGGCCGATTCGGCAGTTGCCGAACCGAGCAAATTGGGTGGAACCGCTCCGACGCTATGGCCGGAGTCCCAATGCGTAAAGCATTGGGTATTTTTATTTGGGTGTATAGGTTAATGGGTAAATCGGTTAATAGGAAAAACTCAAAAACCCATGAACCTATCGACCAATTAACCCATCAGCCAATCAAAGGAGGGATAAATTATGAAAAAAATTTCAAACAAACAGGCGCAAAAGAACATTAACGACTTTAAGGCAAAAATAAAAAAAGCGACTATACCGCACCTCGCAGTTGCCGCTATTAGCGCCCACTTTCTAACCCTAAAAGACATCCAGACCGATTTTAAAATTTTAAGTGAAGGCGGGTCAACCAATGCAAGTTTAAATTCAGTGATAGCATCCCTAACAGGCGGTAATTCTTCTGTAACTTACTTAACCCTAACCATTTCATTATTCTTGCTACTCATGGTTCTCTACACAGGGATTTTACAGTTTAAGCAAAGTAAATAAATTAGTCATTGCGAGGAGAGTACGACGAAGCAATCTAGCACAATTTAGAAAAGATTGCCACGCTCCCTCTGGTCGCTCGCAATAACAATAAATAAAAGAAGGAAAAATATGTCTAAAGAAATTAAAGAATCAAAAGAAATAGAAATTCGACGACATTCCCTCGCACATATTTTGGCTTATGCTGTTCTAGAAATGTTTCCAGACACTAAATTCGGCATTGGTCCGGCAATAGAAAACGGCTTTTATTACGATTTTGACCTCACTCGCTCTCTTACTCCGGAAGATCTAAAAACAATTACCAAACGAATGCAGGAAATAATCAAAAAAGACCTGCCATTTGAGGAGTTTCACCGGAAAATATCCGATGCCGTCGCCCTCGAAAATAAAAACGATCAGCCTTATAAGAAAGAATTGATCGAAGACTTAGAAAAGAAAGGCGAAAAGGAAGTTTGTTTTTACAAGATTGGCAACTTTGAGGATTTATGCGCCGGCCCTCATGTGGAATCCACCGGAAAAGTCGGCGCCTTTAAGCTAATGTCCGTGGCTGGCGCTTATTGGAAAGGCAGCGAAAAGAACCCCATGCTTCAGCGCGTTTATGCTGTTGCTTTTCCAACAAAAGAAGAACTAGAAAATCACCTAAAAATGCTAGAAGAAGCCAAGAAAAGAGACCATCGAAAATTAGGAAAAGAATTAGAATTATTTGTCTTTTCAGAATTAGTAGGGCCGGGGCTTCCTTTGTATACGCCAAGAGGAACAACAGTAATCAAGGAAATGCAAAAATTCTCTATGGAAGTCCGAGTTAAAAGCGGCTTCCAGGAAGTTCATACACAAGTGATGAATAAAGCTGAACTATTTAAGACCTCAGGTCATTATGATAAATATGAAGAAGATATGTTTAAGGTTCACTCCCACTATACCAAAGAGGAATATTTCTTAAAACCCATGAACTGTCCGCAGCATACTCAAATCTATGCCTCTCAAATCCGAAGCTATAAGGACCTTCCTTACCGAGTTGCCGATCATTCCATGATTTACCGTGATGAAAAGTTGGGCGAAGTCGCTGGCTTAACCAGAGTTAGGGGCTTTATTATGGATGATGGCCATTCTTTCTGCCGTGAAGATCAAATAGAAATAGAATTTAAAACTACTCTTCAAGGTATTCGAGAAGTTTTAGATATCTACGGTATGGACTTTTACGTAAGGTTCTCGACCAGAGACCCTGAAAATAAAGCTGGGTATCTAGGCGACGACAAAATTTGGGAAAGGGCTGAGAGTACCTTAGAGAAGATCCTAAAAGATCTAGATATTTCTTACGTGATCGGAATTGGAGATGCTGCTTTTTATGGGCCGAAAATGGATATTATAGCTAAAGATGCCCTGGAAAGAGAACATCAGATATCAACTATCCAGTTAGACTTTAATATGCCGAACCGATTTGGCCTAACCTACGTTGGTGAGGACGGTAAGGAATATCCCCCGATTATGATTCACAGTGCCCTTATTGGTTCAGTGGAAAGATTCTTAGGAGTTCTTATTGAACATTACGCCGGAGCTTTTCCCACTTGGCTCGCTCCGGTTCAAGTAAAAATTCTAACAATCGCCGACAGACACAATGACTATGCTCAAATAGTTGCCGCCAAATTCGCGGAAAATAGCGTTCGAGTCGAAATTGATAACAGAACAGAAACAATCGGCAAGAAAATCCGCGAAGCCGAGATGCAAAAAAATCCTTATATGCTGATTGTTGGCGATAAAGAAATCGAAGAAAATAAAGTCGCAGTCAGAAGATATGGCAAGGGAGACCTCGGTTCAAAATCGGTTGAGGAACTTATAAAAGAGATTAGGGAAGAGATAAGAGAGAGAAGAAGATAGGGCAGCATTGTAACAGAATTAAGAATTAGGAATAAAGAATATAGGATCAATTAGAATGTTATGTCTGTCTTTATTCCATATTCGTGATTCCCCTTCTTAATTCAAAATTCTTTATTCATTATTCTTGCTCTTCAATTAACTGGGTTTTATTTGTTATTTGGATTTAGGATTTCATTTGACATATATCATTCTGCAATTATCTTCATCTTCTCTTAATCTGCCCTTGTTCAAATCCTTAGATCTGTTAACATATTAGACATGAATGCCAAAGAACTTCATAAAAAAAATCCGGGTAAACTAGAAGTTATTCCGACCGTTCCCCTAGAAACCAGGGAAGATTTAAGCTTAGCTTATACGCCGGGCGTGGCTGAAGTCTGTTTAGAAATTGCAGCCAAGAAGGCGCACGTTTTTGATTATACGATAAAGCAAAATACGATTGCTATTGTTACCGATGGCTCCGCGGTTCTGGGTCTTGGCAATATCGGCCCCGAAGCTGCCCTACCGGTTATGGAGGGCAAAGCGGCTCTCTTTAAAAAATTTGCCAATGTCGATGCCTTCCCTATTTGCCTTAACACACAAGACACCGAAGAAATCATAAAAACTATTAGAAATATCGCGCCGGTTTTTGGCGGCATCAACCTGGAAGATATTTCCGCCCCAAGATGCTTTGAGATCGAAAAAAGACTGATAGAAGACTTGGACATCCCGGTCTTTCACGATGACCAGCATGGCACCGCCATTGTAGTCTTGGCCGCCCTCATAAATGCTCTTAAAGTTGTAAAAAAAGATAAGAACGCAAAAATCATAGTCTCCGGAGCTGGCGCTGCCGGTACCGCCATCGCTAATATTTTAAGAAACTACGGCTTTTACAATACCTCTGTTTGCGATAGCCAAGGTCTAATTTGCACCCTAAGAACCGATGTCAATGAAGCTAAAGCAAATCTTAATAAAATTTCCAATCCAAAGGATATTTGCGGCCCTTGCACCAACGCTATTAAAGGCGCTGATGTTTTTATTGGCACTTCTGCACCCGACGTTCTTACTAAAAAAGATGTCCGGGGTATGGCCGAAGGTGCTATTATTTTTGCATTAGCCAACCCGATTCCGGAGATAAATCCCGGAATAGCCAAAAAAGCCGGCGCCAAAGTTATTGCCACCGGCAGATCAGATTATCCAAACCAGATAAATAATGTCCTGGCTTTTCCCGGCATTTTTAGAGGCGCGCTTGATGCTAAAATTAAAATAATAACAGAGGAGATGAAACTTGAAGCTGCCTTAGCTTTAGCAAACATGGTTAAAAACCCGGACGTCGAAAATATAATACCAAGCGTTTTCGATAATGGAGTGTCTAAAAATGTGGCAAATGCCGTCAGGAAAATTGCCCGGAAGGAGCGTAAATGAGCCAAGATAGAGTTTTAATTGTAGAAGATTATTCCCGAATAGCAGATATGTATGAGCAAAAGCTTAAACTGGAAGGTTTTAGTGTCGAAGTAGCAAGTAACGGAGAATTAGCCTTAGAAAAAATTGGCACGTTTAAACCTCAGCTTGTGCTTTTAGATATCATGATGTCCGGTATGGACGGCTTGCAAGTACTTCAAAAAATTCGAAGCAACATCGAAACCAAGAGCATCAAAGTAATTATCCTTTCCAATCTTGATTCCAAGGAAATAATTGATAAAGCCGAGGCTTTGGGAATAGACGATTATATTACAAAATCAGATCTGACTCCAAAAGAAGTGGTAGATAAGATAAAAATTGTACTCAACAACCTTGACACCGAAGCCAAAAAAACATAGGCTAGTAGTAAAGGAAATAAGAAAATGAATGAAAATCCTCAGAAAATACTCATTGTCGAAGACGATCTTCAGCTTGTCGATATGTACAAGAAAAAATTTGATTTAGAGGGATTTGTCACCGAAATGGCGGGCGACGGCGAAAAAGCATTAGAGAAAATCCAAGAATTTAAACCAGACATAATTCTTCTGGATATTATGATGCCAAAAATCGACGGCCTAGAAGTTTTAAAGCAGATTAGGGCCGACAAAGAGACTAAAGACACCTTGGTTATTATGCTTACCAACTTAAGTTCCGAGAGCGTAGCCGCACAGATTCACAAATTAGGGGCTACGGACTATATCGTAAAAGCGGACTTTACGCCGCTTGAGGTTGCCAATAGAGTAAAACAGATATTTAAGGACAGTTTATCTAAAGATTAATGACTTCCTAAAAATCTAACCAGCAAAAATATAATCAGAAATCCGGCAATTGTTGCCACTAAAGCACTGTAAGTGCTTTTTTCTTTATGAGCCTCCGGCAGTAGATCGCTACCTCCAATGTATAAAAATAAACCGGCAAAGAAAGCAAGCATGAGACCTAATGCTCTATCTGTTAGGCTAAAGAAAGGAGCTAATATAAAACCGGCAATTGGCGCTATAGCTTGAATGCCTAGCCAATTAACGCACTCTTTGCGGCTTTTCTTGTCTTTTAAGAGAATGACAACTGTGTTTAATCCATCAACAAAACTATGGATAATAATTGGTAGAGCAATAATAAAACCGATGCCTTGGCTAATAGAAAAACCTACCCCAATTGCAAGTCCATCCAAAAAACCATGAATAGACATTCCAAGAGCACCAAAACGACCAATATGACTATGAACATGGGCCTCGCACTCACTCTCGCGGCAAGCGTGCAAAACCATTGCTCTTTCTAGGATATGGAAGATTAAAAAACCGGCAGCAACCATTAGCATCACTGTTTGGTGCCCAAAATCATCCGCAATTTCAAGGCTCTCAGGAATTAAATCAAATATCGAGACACCAACTAACATTCCGGCCGATAAAGCCATAAGCAAGCTTAGGTGGTTTTTCTTTTTAAGTGTAAATATTCCCCCAAAAAAAGTAAAAATAATCTTAAGAGCGATAAATAAAATCCCAAACATAGGGGTATTATAGCACAGGAACAAGGAACAAGGAACAAGGAACAAGGAACAAGGAACAAGGAACAAGGAACAAGGAACAAGGAACAACTAGATTGTCGAACCTTCAGGGAATTATTATCAAATTTTAGAATATGGTGCTTAGTTTTAAAGGAAATAAGAAAATCGCTATTTGCTTACTGTTTTTAGAATGCCTTTGTTTATTGTTTATTATTTGTTGTTTTGTTACACTCAAAACATGGAAGAAAAAGCTAAAAAAATTATTGATGACATAGAGAATGCCCCGAAATCAATCGGTAATGAAATCGTTAGAGATAGTAAGGTAGTTACTGACGAGATTATTAAGGACACCAGGATAGTAGCCGGAGGCATTGCTACCGGCACCAAGGCAGTGGCCGGAGAGATTGCCAAAGATACTAAGATGGTGGTAGAGGGCATCGAAAAAGCGCCTCAAGTTATTGTAGAGACCCTAAAGCGGCCGGCTCATTTCAGCTTAAAAATATTTTTAAAAAAATTAGGGCCAGGACTAATAACGGGTGCTTCAGATGATGATCCATCCGGGGTCGCCACTTATTCCTATGTCGGCGCCCGTTTTGGTTACCAGCAATTATGGCTTTCTCTTTATTTGCTCCCCTTAATGACTGCAGTTCAAGAAATTTGTGCAAGAATCGGTTTAGTTACCGACGAGGGATTGGCCGGAACAGTTAAAAAGCATTACGGCAAAAAATTGGTTATCTTTGTCTCGACCCTGCTTTTATTTGCCAACATAGTGAACATCGGGGCAAATCTTGGCGCCATGACATCCTCAACCAGGCTTTTAATACCCAACGTTAACTTTACGCTTATTTTAATCGCCTATACTGTTATTGTGTTGCTTTTAGTACTTTTTGTCCGATATCATACCTATTCAAAAATCCTTAAATTTCTGGTTATTTCGTTAGGCGCATATATTGCTACCGGAATAATTACCCGGCCAGACTGGAGCATGGTTTTAAAAAGCGCCCTTATCCCTCAAATACAATTTAATAAAGATTTTTTGATGGCCATGGTAGCCGTCATGGGTACAACCATCACTCCCTATCTTTTCTTTTGGCAAACTTCCGAAGAGGTTGAAGAGCATATTGAAAAACATTTAGATGTAAAGAGATCTAAAAAAGTAGAATTAGCAGAACTGGCTGATATGCGGGAAGATGTTTTTGCCGGCATGGGGCTTGCCAACCTGGTTTTCTTTTTTATCATCGTTACCACCGCATCTGTCTTATTTACAAATGGCATCACGAACATAGAAACTGCCCAAGATGCAGCTATGGCCCTCCGTCCTCTTGCCGGCGACCATGCCTACCTCTTATTTGCTACCGGCATTATTGCCACCGGTTTTCTATCTATTCCGGTTCTGGCCGGCTCTGTAGCCTACGCCGTTTCCGAAACCTTTGACTGGAACGAAGGCTTATACCACAAATTTAAGGAAGCTAAGGGGTTTTACGGCATTATTATTCTAGCAACCATTGTAGGACTTATTATCAACTATATTGGAATTAGTCCTTTTAAAGCCCTTATTTATGCTGCCGTTGTTAACGGCATTATTGCTCCTATTCTTTTGTTTACCATCATGGTCATTTCTAACGATAAAAAAATTATGGGCGATTTTGTAAATAGCCGAACTTCAAACTTCTTTGGCTGGCTCGCCACTATTCTAATGGGTGCCGCCGCCGCCACCCTTATTTTAAGTATGGTGTTTTAGACTCAAGGCCTATAAAAACACTTGCCCTAAGGTAACTAACCCAAAGAAAATAAAAGCACTAGCCGAGATGTATTGAATTTTTTTATGAGGCAATCTCTTGCCTAAATATAAACCCGCTAAAATAGCCAAGACATCTGCCGCCAAAAGACCCAAAACCGAACCAGCCCAAACTTGCCAAAAGGAGTTATATTTAGCAGCTAAAGAGAATGTAGCAAGCTGGGTTTTATCCCCCAGCTCAGCCACAAAGAATAAGAGAGCAATGGTTAAGATAATTTTAAAAGAACTTCTTTCTTTTATATCCTTTGCCTTTTCTACATCCTCGTCTTTCCTTAATGACCAAATTCCAAAACCAATAAACAATATTCCCACTCCCAACTGTAAATAATTTTGAGGAATTACATTGCCAATTTTCTCACCCAACATTGCCGCTAAAAACTGTAAAACCAAAATTGCCAAACCAATACCCAAAATTACCCTTGCCTGTTTATATTTTGTGGCAAAAGAAAGCGCTAGAAGCTGGGTTTTATCCCCCAGTTCTGCCAGCGCTATTAGCATACTTAAATTATTATAGCACTAATCTTAACAAATCCTCGGTAAAATCTCCCCATCCGGAATATCGATGATTCTTTTGCCACCAAGCTGGTTTTTTAAAACAACCTTTTCATGCTCTCCTGTCACTCTTCCGATAACTATCATTTCTTTTGGTAATTTATCATCCGGAGAAATAATGGCCACTAATTTGCCCTCGTTAGCCAAATAAAGCGGATCAAAACCTAAAAGATTGCAAACAGAAGCCACCTCTTTTTTGATGGGCACTCTTTGCTCTTCAATTTCAATCCCTACGCCGTAATGGCTGGAAACTTCGTTAAGAATTGTCGCCAATCCTCCGCGGGTGATGTCGCGCATGAATTTAAGGG
>LBWX01000006.1 GCA_000995065.1 candidate division CPR2 bacterium GW2011_GWC2_39_35
AAGTTGTGGCTCCGGTTACGGTAGCATCCTGTGACACCTGAGAGTTATCCGTTTTATCTGTCCCGGCGTTTACTACTGGAGCTGCGGTATCCCAGACTAAAGTCATCTCATCAAAGGCCGAGTTACCTGCTGCATCAGTAGCCGTTAGCCTGATTACGTATGTGTCATCGGCATCGGCTTCGATGGTAGTGTCTTCAGCTGTAGCCGTGCCAAAGGTGATTGTTCCGGAACCGGATTGCTTTGTCCAAAGATAAGTTGTGGCTCCGGTTACGGTAGCATCCTGTGACACCTGAGCGTTATCCGTTTTATCTGTCCCGGCGTTTACTACTGGAGCTGCCGTATCCCAGACTAAAGTCATCTCATCGAAGGCGGAATTTCCAGCTGCATCAGTAGCCGTTAGCCTGATTACGTATGTGTCATCGGCATCAGCACTAATTGTGGTATCTTCAGCTGTGGCCGTTCCAAAGGTGATTGTTCCGGAACCTGATTGCTTTGTCCAAAGATAAGTTGTGGCTCCGGTTACGGTAGCATCCTGTGATACCTGAGAGTTATCCGTTTTATCTGTCCCGGCGTTTACTACTGGAGCTGCGGTATCAATTACAATCGCATGAGATCCCCCGAAAGTCCCGACAGCAGGCAAAGTATTGGTAGCAACATTTTGAGCTGAGGAAGCATCTTTCAAGGTGCCGCCATTTAGAGCTAGGGAATCGGTGGCCATATAATCAAGATCGGCCGAAGTCTGGGAAGCACCAACGGTGTACCTAAAAGTTAAGGTATCCGTACCGGTGCCGGAATTGTAAGTGGCAGAGCCCCCGGAATTAAGAGCAATTGAAGGAGTGCCACCACCAGTATCTACATTGACCGTCTCGGTATAAGTAACGGTAATATCAATCACTTCATCAACCTTAAAGCTACCATTACCATGAGCCGTATTAACAGCCGTTACTGTTGGCACAGTATGATCATCGAAGTCCCCGGTAATTACGAATGCAGCATTGGCGGCATCATTATTTAACGCATCTTTAATAGCAGAACTTGCAGTAATGGTGTCTTCGGAAGCAACTGTCGGAGCTAAGGTTCCTGCACTTAAAGTGACTATTAACTGCGTATTGGAAACTCCCCACTCTGCAGAGCCAATTGCACCGCCGCCGTCTAACCAAGAATGAGAATTATTTAAGGCAAGGACAGTATTGATATTCCCGGCATTAATGGCAGGCGCGTTAGTAGATTCAGAGAACTCAATTTGAACTTCATCTCCAGCTTGTATTCCATCAATTCCACCGTTCTGATCAGATGCTATTACGCTAATGATTGCCGGCCCAGCACCGTCTGTTTCGGTTAAAGCGCCAGCCGATACATTGCCAAGTTGATAGTGAGAAGGTGAATTATCTTTCATGTCACCCAAACTATCCGTATAAGTAACGTCAGGTAATTCCGCTGTATTGGCAGAACCGGCTTCGTTAACCGGCAAATAAAAGGTGTTTAGATTAAACCATGTTCCTGTTCCTCCAGTCGTAAATCCGCCAGTAAGAGCAAAACCAGTAGTGGAGGTAACTGATTGGTCCATAATTTCACTAAAAACAATAGTAAATCTATCTATCACACCATCTCCATCCGCATCTGCAGTAGTTGCTAAAGAAATTGTCGGTACCTGACCATCAGCAACCGCCTGATCTGATAGAACTTGCGTTGAGACATTGCCGGCAATGTCAGTAGCCGCTCCGGCAGCAATTGCCATATCCGACACTGTCTTGCCGGTGTTAGCTAGAGCTCCAACAGTTATGTTTGCGGTATTTGTGCTTACTGCGCCATTGGCGCTAGCAGTAAAGCCTGCCGAAGTAAACTTAGTGTAATCAATGGCATTAAGATCTCCATCGTAAGTAACCAGCATATTTGTATTGCCGTTAAAGATAGCTGAGGTAAAGGTTGGTGCCGTGTTATCAATTGCAAGATCACCGCCTTGATTCGCCAGAGCCGGGCTAGCAGCCGCAGCCGCTCCGGTATTAGCATCGTTGTAAGCAGCCGAGACATCAATCTTCACCGCCCCTTCAAAAGTAACGGTTGTGGCTTCAATAGTATAGGTGAAGTTAGCCGTGCCGCCGCTTCCGGCTACCGTAGTAACCGCATCGGTGCGGATGATTGTAAAGTCTGACGAAATGTCGGTGTTATCAGAGGCCTTTCTTACTTTTACTTCTGGAGCCGTCCCAATACTTGCTGCTGCTACACCGCTATTAGTAACCGGAATAGTTACGGTAGCCGTATTTGTAGCTCCCGCTTCCTTAGAAATTTTCACTTTGTTAGAAGTAATGTCGCCTATTGTTAGACTCGGGACACTTTGAGCTGTCACCGTTCTAACATCAAGATTAGAACCGACACCGGTATTGGCTGTATTTTCAACCGCGTCAGCCCCGGTAGCCGCAGCATCACCGGTTAGAATATGAGCCCCTGAAGTTGAATCAAAACTAGCAGTAAAGTCAAAGTTTGCATTAGCCCCGCCAGCAATGACTTGCGGTGCTGGGGCTGAACCCATGTTATCTCCACCGATATCAGAACCAAGAGCCGAAGTGACACTAAGCGTATCATTAGTTCCATAATTTTTAACATTAACTCTTACGGTTACATTATTTTGTCCGACGGTTACAGTGTTATCCGTGGCTCCGGCCGGAGCGGTTATCGTCACCGATTCAACCCTTAGAACTCTAATATTTTGATTTAATGTTCCGCCAGAGGTGGCTACCAAAGACGTTAAACCAGAACCGTAATCAGCACCGACTGCCCAAGTTAGACCATTGGTAACATCCACAGCTGAAGCTGGGACGTCAGCGGTAACCGTGAAGTCTGCATAAGCGCCTTGAGCAATAGTAGAACCGGCAAAATCAACGTAACTATTATCCCCGGCAACAGTTGGTGTCCAACCAGCAGCCGAACCGGCTGTTATAGAGAACCCTGCACCCGGTCTGGTAATTCTTACACTGGTTACAGCAGAAGAACTGGCCGGATTATCAACCCTTACTACAAAGTTAGTTCCTGTTGTTCCAGCCGTAACATTGGCAAAATTACCTGAAACTTGAGCAGTTGGCGCAGAGCCGCTGCCAATCGGAGCCCATTCCGAGAAGTGAGAAGTAGTAATGGTAATTTTATTGTTTGTCTTGTCGATATTAAATGAAGACACCGCTTTCCACATCTTGGTGGTTTCATCCCAATAAGCAACTGTTAAAGCGTCTTCGGTAATACCGAGATCTGAAACTTGCTGGTCGGTATAAGCGAAGGTAATAGTAACCGGAGACTTAAAGTCTTCGATTAAAGCGCCGTTTGCGTCAAAGGCTGCCAAATCATAAGCAAGTCCGATTGGTTTACTGGTACCATTTTGATTGCTCTGGGCAGTTGGAGTAGCTGTTACGGTAACATTACCCGATGTTGCGAGCGCACCGGCCGGAATCTCCACCCTGGTACCGTCGTCTAACGTTAAAACCTTCATTTGAGTCGCATCGAAGGTCTCAGAAACTGCCTTTATAAGATTTTGAGATTGAGTATTTAGGGCAATATTTTGAGTAACCGTGGCATCATTGCCAACGCTCACTATTTCCTCATTGCTGTTGTAAAATACTTTATTGCCGCCGCTTTCCGTTTCCCTAACCGCTCCAATGTGCCATGTATCGTTATCAGAAACACTTAAATTGAAATTACCGGAAGCGTCAGTCTCACCGTGGCTGTTTTTTCCCGACTCGCTCCAAGCCCAAACAAAAGCCCTAACTCCGGAACCACTTAATGTAACCTGACCATTTATGTGTCCTTCGGCAGTTGTGAATGCAAAGTTTTTAGTAACTGTTTGACCTACGCCTACGGTTGCGCTTTGTTGGTCCGGAAGTAAAAGACTTGTGGTATCCGGTGAGAAACCAACTCCTACATTATAAGTAGCATTATCCGGAACTTTGATGGTGTAATTGCCGCTGTTATCGGTCTGAGCGCCCGTATCAAAATTACCAAAAGAATTATTTGTATGATTGTTGACGTAAACCCAGGCGTATGGAACCGGATCCGGATCGGTACCCGGATCGTCGCCATCCGGCCTTGTTACTGTACCATTAATCGTACTGCTTGCTTCGGTTAGCGTAATATTTTGGGTGGTTGGGCCTGCACTAAGATTATTTAAGACAATATCGGAGCCACCGTAAACATAATTTTTAGTATCGCCGGCCGTGGATTTTGGATCCACCCAAACATGAAGTCTCCAAGTCTTGCCGGAAGATAATTGGAGTTTGTAAGAACCGTCGCTTGGGTTTATCGGTGCCCACTGCCAACCGCCTTGACCGTCATTGGCATCAACACCGCCCCAAAGTCCGGTAATGTTATTACTACTACCATCTTTAATATTACCTGTTACCGTAGCATCGGCTTGTGTTACGTGAATATGAGCATCTAGAGTTTGACCGGAAGTTAAAGTAACAGTTGTCATCTCGGAAGTATAGGGCGCCCCGGGAGGAAAGCCGATACCCATATCGTATTCCCCGGCCACGGCCTTAATTGTGAATATTCCATTTTGGACTTGTGCTCCACCGCCAAAACCGCCGTTTCGCTTATTTATCCAGACGTATCCGTCCCGGATACCAGAGACGACTTCGTGATTTGAATTAACAACTTTTCCGGAAATCGTACAGTTTGCCAAATCCATAGTAAAGTTAACACCCGGTACCGTTTGGCCCTGAGCCACATCTCGCTCATCACCACGATTGGCATAAATATAGTTGGAATTTGGGTTTTGAGCCGGCTGAACTTGCCACCTACCCGGACTTACCGACAAAGTATAAACGCCATTAGTATCCGTAGTCGTATTAGCCCAACCCATACCGTTAACTTTAAAAGTAAAGACTTCTATTCCGGATAACGGATTGCCGGCACTGTCTTTAACCGTACCGGTTATAAACTCATTTTTGGGTTGAATTCTGATTGGTTGAACACCGGCCTGGACCGAATCACCGTCAATGGTGTTATCCCCGACAGCAACCGTGATTTTAGTGTTAAGATTAGAAGGAATAGCATAATCTTTTGAATAAAGTCCAAATTCATAAGTACCGGCCGGAACGTGGAAACTAAAGGTTCCATCCTGTTTTATATCCGTACCGGTGCCAAAATTCTGACTCGCACTCCAAAGATTTATCCAGACTGAATTCATTGGAGGCGTCAGCGTACTTGGAGAATCGCCGATATAAATTTGTCCGGTAACTGTAGAATTAGTGGGAGTAACCTGAAAATTTAGACCACCTCCGGGATAATTACCAGGAGCAGAACTAACAGTTACCATCTGTTCCCTACCACCGTAAACCCACTCAGCAGTGTCTCGGGCTTCCCATTTTGGATTAACCATGACATTCCAATCACCCTCAGAAACTGGGAGTTGGAACTGACCGGAACCGTTAGTTTGAGTGTTAGCCCAACCGTTAGCACCATTCTTCCAAGCATGAACCTCAGCATCGGTTACCGGATCGGGATTACTATCAGCAGGACCAAACGTACCATCCGGTGCCGTTACCGCTCCGGTAATAAATTTATCAGCTCCGGTTAACATTATTGTAAATGTCCCATCTGCCCCCCTTGGCGGGGTTCCCGGAGTTGGAGATGAAACAGCACCGCCAGCTAAAGTAACTGCTACAGGCGCTGGAGCAATTAAATCTGATCTCTCCCAAGGAACATTTACTTCCATGGTATAATTGTCATTCGGAAGACCGCCAATGGAGAACTGTCCCATATCGTTAGTACCGGACCATCGGGCTACCGACCAATCAGCATTGTGGATGTTAATTCCGGACCATCTTACGGGGTCGGGATCAGTACCAGGATCAGGACCATCAGGACTAGCTACCACACCCGAGATTTGGGGATTGGCCAGAGTAATTAAAACACCATCACCCGGATTAGAATACATTAAGGCTGTACCGCTATAAGTAATATTAGCCGGTGCCGGTGCCGAATACGTGCTATTAGGACTTGGATGAACTTCTACAGCATAAGTTTGACCGGAAGTAAGGCCTCCGATTCTAAAGATACCTTCGTTGTCGGTATTGGTATAAGTACTAAAAGACCAGTCGGCCTTATGAACCTCAATATGAGTCCAAGATACACCGTTGCCGCTTGGATCAACTACTTTACCGATAACCTGTGGTTGTTCTAAAACTATTTTAATTGTTCCATCCGGCTCCAGGATATTAGTTTCGCCGCTTTTTGTAGCGGCCGTCACTCTTTGCTGACCGTCAACAGTGGCTAGAGTAAGCTGCATGTTGGCCGGAGCGCTAAATGCAATACCCGGAGGCAAGTTAACTTCTATTTTGTAAGTGCCATTTGACAAACCGCCAATTTTAAAAGCTCCAGTATCATCAGTATTGCTACCGGCCTGATTTTGCCACATATCATCATGGACCATAACCCAAGCATCTCTAACCGGTGTTGTACCGTTACCCTGAAAAACACTACCGGTAATAGAAGCATTGGTTAAAACCATGGGGCCGCCGCTAAGAACATTAGCTCCAACAGTAGCCAAAACTTCTTCTCTAGGCGCAGACTGCCCAAAACCTTCAGAATTATTATGTGATGGTCTGGCAATTACTTTATATTTTTGACCGACAGATAAAGGTCCTATGACAAAGGATCCGTTACTACTTGCTTGAGTATTATAATGACTGCTGTGATCCATGCTTTCGGCTTCAACTTCGGCATTGGCCACCGGAGAATCATCGGTTGGCTTAGTAACCGTCCCCGTAAAGACACCTTCGTTATTCTTTAATATTACAAAGTTGCCGCCATACATCGGGAATGGCTCGCCATCTTTATAAACCTCTAATGACCCGGATTGCGCTAGCAAACCATCAGCACTTGCCGGAATATTGACCGTTATCTGAGTTGATGCCCAAGTTCCTACAGCGAGATCAACAACAACCGGACCTTCTTTACCCCAACTGCTTAATTGAACATGTCCTGTACCTTGAGTGGCTCCAAAATCCTGGCCATCGTTGGCAACAAGGGTAAGTTGGGTGTTTAGAGGCGCATAGTATTGCTCCGTACCGCTTACTTTCGGTGCAAAGCTTTGCGTCGGTCCGCTTCCCGGACCGCCGCCATCATCAAATCCGCCTAATTTAACGACACCGTTTGCCTGAAGTGGAGAAGCTAAAGTATTAGTATCGGCTACCGTAACTGTTGGAGGTGCCGGAGGTCCAGCATATCCATCCGGTATCATTTTATAATAACTTCCATTATTAAGAGTACCCATAATAATATAGTCGCCGGGAGCCGGAATAGTTACAGAATATCCCGTAACATGACCGCCGGACGATACAACGTTACCCTCTAAAGGGGGACCTTCAAAACCACCGGTCTGCATTGACGAAACGGTCGCGATATCGTCAAGGTTAGTTATTTCAGTACTAGTCGAAAAAATTCCTTGAACCTTAAGCTGATTTGGATTTAATAAAATAGGATGATTAGCATTCGGAGTTCCAACGTTAACAGTCACCGATGCTGGCGCTCCGGAGTTGAAATCTTTTAAACCCATATACATAACATCATAAGTACCATACTCTAAAGACCTAGTATAGTTACCGCTCAAATCAACCGGAACAAAAGCCTCATACTCAGGAGAAGCACTCATAATGACCACAAATCCGGAAGGGACTAGATCGGGATCACTACCAGGATCATCACCATCCGGTTTTGTTACCGTTCCGGAAATAGAGGCCGGATAATTGCCTATCGTCACCGCTTGAACCGAGGCTGATGTAAGCTTATAGCCCAAAGGTCCGAAACTTAACACAACATCCGAATTGTTTTCCACACTCACTTTAAAAGAATTACTATTCGTTGCTCCACTCGCTGCTGTAACATAGACCATATACATAGAATCTGTTAGCGGCGGAGGAGTTGAAGGTGTTAAAGTTGCTGTATAATAGGCCCCTGCGTTAACCGAAGTCAAAGAACTTGTAGTGGCTTCGGTGGTAACATTAAGATTGGATATTTGGACCCTCTTAAGGGTGATAGCTCCGATATCTGCCGGAGCAAAACTGCCAACAGGAGTGATGGTCAGCTTGATACTGTTTAGAGTATCCCCTGGAGCGCCTCCGATATCCATCTCAAGCACTTCTTCAGCCGAACCACCGGGCGCCAGTTTCATACCAGCATACGTAACTGATTCAATTGGCGCAGAACCAGGTCCAGCCTGAACAGCGCTTGGCAAAATACCGGCCATTGGACCAAGTCCAATCGACCAAATACAAAACCAAACAAACCCCCTTTTTAGTTTGCCTAAACTTTTCATTTGTCCTCCCTCATTTAAGAGACCTTTGCATTTTTATACTAATTTAACTCTATAAGCCGTAAATTAAGAACACATTAAGTTAAAGATTTATTTTTTATTTAGTTGGCGCCTGCTGTCCAAATCCTCCGGCACCGAGCTTTGATTTAATCTGATACAAATCCATTTGCACTTGACCTAATCTTGCCGATAGCGAATTTATTGTTGCCGAATCACCACCAGCTTTCTCTCCTTTTAGAGCTTGGTTTAAGAAAAGAACTACTACTAATGTGCAAAGTATTTGAACTGCAACGATTACATAGATTTCTTTTTTAATCCCTTTAAGCATACTTAACCCTCTTTTCTCGTTTGAGTTCATAGTTTCCCCTTTCTAATATATAAAACTAAGCGTTAATGATATTATACATCTTTTAGATATCCCTTAGTCAACACTTTTTGATAATTACTTAAATCTTTTTTGCTCCCCCCAACATCTGAATAACAGAATCAAAGAAAGGCTTTATGATGATGTCGCCAATCCCAAATAAATACATAAAAGAACCGGCAAACACAATTATTCCGAATAAGCCGATAACCGTATATGAACCAAGAAAAAATTTTTCAGCCCAGGAAAAGACAACGCCGGCATTCACTATCTTTTGACGTTTTCTTAAAATAAAATAACCAGCGACCATTCCTAAAGTACCTAAGACTATCCTTGCAATCATAGCTTAATTAAACACTAATCGAAAAACAATATCAATAAATATGCTCACTTACTTTGTTTAACAAAAAATAAATAACAGTGTCAACAATATTAACCCAAATTCTCGAAATAATTTACTATTTCTTTATGGATCTAAAATAAAAGTAAACGCAGACAACCGAAATATTTGAGATTAGTTTAGCAACATTTGTTACCACCAAAGGCAAACTATTAATACCCATTCCATAGGAAAGCCACATAATACCAAGAAGCGAAAAACCAGCTGCAGGATAAGGCGATAGATCATTAACACTCTTATTCTTTATAGACTTTTTCATCTGTAAAAACGGCATTAATTCTATCGGTGTGCTTATGATTATGAGTATTATTGAAATGTTTTGAAGCAACCATGAGATCAAACTGTCGATCATAAAATTATCTCCTATTATATAAATACTTCAGCAATTTATAATTAGATTATGCGTCACAATGCTTTAAATTAAAAGATGGAAATTCAATAACTTGGCCTCCGCTTAACCACCAAAAAATATGCTTGACTTTGCTTGTTGACAAGACCAGTCTTGCTTCCTATACTTAAGACAGTTTTATGATTAAGCATAGTTAAATAACTAGGGAGGACAGCATGAAAAAGATACTTATCGTAGATGACCAAATGTTCATAAGAGAAGTCTTTAAAAAACAGATAGAGCTTTTAGAGAATGTAGGTGTTTTAGAAGCAGCAAACGGAAATGAAGCAATGGGCAAAGTAAAAGTGGTAAAACCTGATCTAATTCTTTTAGACATCGTAATGCCTGGTAAAGATGGGCTAGAGGTACTTAAAGAACTACACGATGATGTTGACACAAGAGATATTCCTGTAATTATAATCAGTTCACATGCCGGAGAGGATAAAATAGCTACAGCAAAATCATTTGGCGCCCGCGAATTTATAGATAAAGCCCAGCTTAATAACATTGATTTCAACGGCCTTATCTCAAAATACCTTGGGATGTAATAGTTAAACTAATTGTATATAAAAAAATCGGTATAAATTTATACCGATTTTTTTATATACGATCAATCTTTATGCAAATAATTCTTCTTGCGTATAACCTTTTTGAAGCAAAAATACAATTACTTCTTTTTTCTTAAGCCAATATTCCTTAATAATATTTTGATCTTCTTCGTTAAGTTCACTTAGGGTTTCAGGGCTCCTGGAAAAAACTTGATTAGCTTTAGCTGCCAGATCTGTCGTCATATTTATATGTGTCATTGCTGCCTGAACGTCCAATCTAATAGCCTGAAGTCTTGTTAGGGTTTTGCCGATATCACTATTTGAATCTTCAAACTGTGCGAGTAAAACCTGTCCCACTTCTCCCATTGAAGCTGCCTGGTTTTTTTGATCCAAGATAAGCTTTAATGCAGGAGTTTCGCCATTTTCGACTAGCGCGTGTATAAAATTATTTGATTCTTGAAGCTCTAAGTCATAAAGAGTAGCCATGCTATTTCCTTTCCCGTTGAATTAATATTATCCAGAAATAATTTCCTGCTAATGTATTTGTTATATAACAACATTTAAATCTCAAATAACAAATCTCAAACAAATTACAAATTCAGATGCTCAAAATTCCAGACGCTACCGGACACCCCCCCTTTATGAAAGAACAGGGAATAGAGGTTTTGGATTTCAATCATTGTTATTTCAAATTTACTTGTTGTTTGGTGCTTGTTATTTGTAATTTTCAAGGTGTTAGAATCTTATAACTTGCTAAGTTTTCTATATTTTACCTACCTTTATTAATCTCCTACAATGCCGGTCCAATGTGTTTTTGAACAAGCTCAATAATTTTGTCCATACCTACGTTTGACTTAATAAAATAATCGGTCGCCCCCGCATCCTGCGCCTTAAACATGCTATCTTGATCCGTAACACCAGTAAGGAATATAAAGGGAATTTGTGTAAGCTCCGGGTCGTTTCTCACCTCTCTTACAACTCCAAACCCATCTATTCCGGGCATCATGATATCGCAAAGAATCATCGAAAAATCCTTCTGGCCCTTTAGAATATCTAGACCCTGCATACCGTCAGGCGCAACCGTTACCTCATAACCTTGGCTGGTAAGCAAGGTACTAATTGCCTGAGCAAAGAAGGCTGAGTCTTCACACAATAATATTTTTTTAGCCATAAATCTCCTTTCGGTAATTATAACGGGTTGTTTTTATGAAAGTCAATGAGAAGATCACTCCGGCCTGACAACAACAATCAAGCTCTCCGGAAACATTCTTAGCTGATTATGTAGCATTGCAACTCTAGAAGCCCCTTCGCTTGCTGATCTTATCTTCATTCCAACAACTGCTTGAGGTGTAATATTTAAGATCGACCTAATTACCTTATTTGTAAACTGATTTTTCATCTCAAAAAGACCGCCAACTAAAACTACCGGAAATTCTTCATCATCCCTTATCTCTAGCTTACTTACAACTGCTTTATAAGCTACAGCCAGTTCTTGGGCGGTGTGGTTTATGATATTAGCGATTTCAACCACATCTGATAGCTGATGATCATCGCACAGCTTAGAAAGTGACGCAATTTCCCTTACCGGCAGCTTATCTCGATATGCCCAATCCACTATTTGGCTCGCATCGGCTAATTTAAGAAAGTCTAAAACCTTATGAGTAATTACAGTTTGAGTCAATCTGCCATCATATTCCTTAATTACCTGTCTTAAGATTGCTTGACCAATGGCAAAAGCTGATCCCTGATCTCCTAAAAGATATCCCCAATTCCCAGCCGTCGCTTCTTTTCCCACCCTAGAAATCCCATAACAATTAGACCCGCTTCCAGCGATGAGGCAGATTCCACTCGGATTTTCTGTTCCCGACATCAGACCCGTAAGACCATTATTAGCTACAATCAGCCGCTTGGCACCAAAAGTTCTCTCTCCTTCGGATAGATTATTGATATAGTTCTTTACCTTTTCTCTGTCAGCAAAAGTATCCATGCCTGATAATCCTAAGCAAGCAGCCTCGAAATCATTAATTTTTAAATCCGAATGTTTAGCCAAAACATCTGCTCTGGCCGACTCAATCGCCTCATTTATATTTCTAAATATCGTGTCCAAGCTTACGTTATGAAGATTGGCTGTACCGGCTTCACCCACACCAACAACTAAGCCACTTTCCTTAGTTATGGTTACTGTGGTTCTTGTGGCGCCACTATCAATCCCTAAATAAAATCCTGGTTTAAAAATTATTAGCATATTTATCCCTTTTTTAACCCCTCACCCCCTCTTTCTCCCTCAAGGGAGAGGGAGAAAGAGGAAGTGTGATCTATATTGTCATTCTTACGGTTACAATGCCATTTGCGATATCAAAGCTGACGGCTCGACCGGCCGTACCGCCAATTTCTGATGCCGATAATGGAATCTTTAATTCCTCTAAGATTTGTTTTACGGCCTCAATATTTTTTTGTCCCATCTGCTGAGATCTGGCCTGAAGCCCGGGAAACATACTTGCTCCTCCTACAATCTTTGCGATTAGGCCTGATTTAGCCACACCTCTCGATTCAAGTTCCCTGACCATCAAATGAATCGAAACATCGCTATATCTAAGGTCGCACTCTGTTAAATTGGCAAGACCTTCGGGACGCTTTGGAAGCATGACGTGAGCAAGTCCTCCAATTTTTGTCGCCTGAGACCACAAACAAACAGCGATACAAGAACCAATTCCGCTTGTTGATAGTGTTAGCGGCGCCTCAGCAATATAAAGTTTTCCCATTCCAACTTCAATGCTCTCCACAAGCTCCACCCTCCACTGTTGACCTTTTTATATTCAAGCCCGTAAGCTTAGAAAGTATTAAATCGGATGATTTCTTATCGAATAAAATTAAAAAGTTACCTTCTAAAGAAATTGGTTCTACCGTAAAGGGAAGCTCAAAAGCAAGCATGTCCATCGCCGTTTCACCATACTCGATTAGAACTTGATCCAAAAGAGCGTTAGCCATATCTGTCGCCAAATTTGGAACCGTAAGCATCATCGGTAACTTAAGAGCATTTGCAATTTCGGTGATAATAACCCCAAAGGTAATATTACCAAATTCTTTAATAGCCGAATCTTCAAATTCACCAATTGTAATAGTAGTTCCCGGCTCTTTACCTATTAATATATCTGCTAACCCATTTGCAAGCTCCCCTGGCAAAAAAACAAAAATATCGCCAACCACATCGCCCATAATCGGAATATAAACAGTCGTTGCCTGGCCCGAAATATTTTGAACCAATTTTTGCGCTTCGGTAATTGGCATCAACCCGCTTGTTTTAAGATTAAGATTTACTTCTCTTCTCGTTAATGAATGGAGGGCTTCATTTAGTTTAGACTGGATCCCTGATACAAGTTTATTTAGCTGTATATCAGCAAGCAGCTGATCTAGTTGTGGGACTGTTTCCATTTCATACCCTCATAATTAATAATCGGTGCAGCCGAACCATCAGCCAAAATAGTAACACCAGAAAAATAAGTTGTTTGTTTTAAAAGCGGACCAAGCGGCTTTACCAAAATCTCCTCTTCGGCGACAATTTTATCCACTAAACAACCAACCATGTCTTCATCGCGTCTAATAAGGACTACAGTTTTATAGCTTGTCATAATTCGGGAATCATTTGACTCATTAGAATCTACGTTGTTCTTAGTTTCTTCTCCATTATTAAACAAATCTGTTAAAGTTCCGGTTGGTAATTCTCCGGAATTATTAATTTTTGTTACTAGATCTTTCTTAAGAGTATCATCATCTTTTTTAATACCGCTACCCAACCCAAATTTATCAATTAAATTGATAAGTGGCACATAACCTTTATCCACCACAATCATTGGCATATTACCGGATGATTTAATATCATTCTCCTGAATCTGAATCGAACGAGCAATTTCATGGCTTGGCATTGCAAAAGTTTGATCACCAATCCTAACCAAAAGCGCCTGCATAATAGCTAGGGTCATCGGAAGCCTTAAGGTAAAAGTTGTCCCTTTACCAACTTCGGTTAAAACAGAAACATTACCACCAAGCTTTTTAATGGCTTCTCTCACTGCTCCTAGACCAACTCCTCTACCTGAGATATCTGTTACTTCTTGGCTTGCAGACAACCCATCCATAAATAAAAGTTGTTCTTTATCTTTATCGGACCAGTCTTGAACTTCCTCCTTTGTAAACTTTCCTTCCTGAACTGCTTTTCTCGCCAAAATGTCCCACTCGACACCCCGGCCATCATCGCTTACTTCGCAATAAAATTTATTCTCCTTCGTATAAGCTTTTAATTTTATAACTCCCTCTTCTGGCTTGCCCTGCTTCTTTCTTTCTTCGGGTAATTCCAGACCATGATCAACGGAGTTTCTGATCATATGAACAAAGGGCTCGGTTAAGTGATCAATAATGGTCCGATCAACAGTCGTATCTTCACCCTCAAGATCCAACCGAACTTGTTTACCAGTTTTTAAAGCTGTATCTCTTACTAAACGCGGCAAGGTATGTAAGGCTAAACTAATTGGAAACAGCCTGGCCTGCATCAGATGGAACTGCATATCGGTCACGAGCCTATCTAATTGATGGATCTCTGCCTTAAGTTCGGTATTATTTTGGACAATCTGATTATTTCTAAGCTTCATCTTTAAAAGGACCAGCTCTTCATTTGCAGAAAGAAGCTGATCTAATTTTTCTATCTTTAAAGTAACAGTGGAGACTTGCTTGGCTGTATCAACTTTAGCAGTACTCGCGTCCATCGTAGCACTGCTGGCTTGAGGGCTATCTGCCAAAGCTTGCGGAACTTCTTCTTTTGCTAATTCGCTCTCATTTTTTACAGGATCAGCCGGCCTTAAAGAAGCATCTGTATTTTCTACAATGTTATCTTTAGATTCCATGACTTCGGCTATTGGATTGCTTTCTTCGACAACCTCTTGAGACTTATCGGTCTTGCCAAAACCTTCAGTCTTAAGACCCGTTAGTTTTTTAAGATTTTCAACTGATTCCTGACAATTACATTCCCCGGCACCAGATTCCACATTATCAACGCCCTCGCTAATTCTGTCCACTGCAGCCAAAAGCTCGCTTATGATCTCCGGCGTCATTTTAATATTACCGTTTCCGATTCCAGTAAATAAATCCTCGATGACATGAGCTAAAGTCGCAATTTCTTGAAAGCCCATTGCTCCACTCTCGCCCTTTAATGAATGCCCGGCGCGCATTAGCTCATCTATTAATTCTTTATCATCCGAGCTTTTTTCCAACTTTAAAAGCAAATCGCCTAAGGTTTGTACCCTTTCTCTTGCGGTTTGAACCCATAAATCTTTAAATTGTTCCATCCCCTCCATAATTTTTCCTTTGCTACTCTTTTAAGCCGTAAGATTTAAGTGCTTCCAACTTTCACTTTAAGAATTTCTAAAATTCGCGGCACAATTTTATCTAAAGCCAAGACCTCGTCCGCCAAATTATTCTTTATTACTTGTTGCGCCATCCCGAAAACCACTGAGGTAGCTCGATTTTGTACCAACGTCCTTCCCCCTTCATTCTTTATAGCTTTCATGCCAACGACACCGTCCTCCCCCATGCCGGTAAGAATCACTCCTAAAATATTTGGGCCATAAATTGGGGCAAGGGTGGTCATCATTTTATCAACTGTCGGACGCAGCTTCCATTTTGGCGGATCGCTAGTTAACTTTACTCTTGCAAACCTTTTGCTACCCTGGGCCTCCATTACAAAAGTCATATGATAGTTACCTGGCGCTATAAGTGCTAACCCTGCCTTTATAATATCACCATTCGCTGCCTCTTTAACAGTTATTTTTGCCATATTATTAAGTCTAGCGGCAAAACCTGAAGTAAATTCCTTTGGCATATGCTGAACAATTGCAATCCCAGCCGGTAAATTTGCCGGAAACTGCTTAATTATCTCACTTAAGGCCTCGGGGCCACCGGTAGAAGAGCCAATAGCCACAACTCGTAAGGGATCCATAAAATGGACAGCGGATTTCCTGGGAGTAATTCTTAAGGGAAATTTTGCATGGGTTGAAATTTCGTTTATAAGCTCATCTCTAACAGAAGCAATCTCGTCATCCTTTGCGGGCTTTAGCACAAAACCAACCGCGCCAGCCTCTAAGAGCGGCACCAAATCTTTAACCATGGTGTCATCCGACCTCGTAAAAACAATGGCCGGCAAGCCTTTTTTATTGATTTGCTTTAAACGTCTGATACCGGTTTCTCTTGGTAATGGAATGTCCATAATTAAAATATCGGCCTGGGATTTCACTATTTCTGAATTCAGATCAATATAATCCGAACTGTCTCCAACGACAATTATATCCGATTCTTCGCTTAAGAGTTGCCTTAAAGCATACCTAACCATCACATTATCATCAACGATAAAGACCCGGATTTTGTTTGGCATCAGATATTCCTTAACTGATTAAATATCTCCTTAATTTGATCCGGCTGAAAGGGTTTTGGAATAAAGCCGTTAGCGCCAAGCTCTTTGGCTTTATTAATCATGTCTTCTTGTCCAACGGAAGTAACGATTACAATCTTTAAATCTGAATTTAATTCGCGAAGCTCCTCCATGGCCATGATACCGTTTTTAACCGGCATAATGATATCAAGAAAAACCATTTCCGGATTATGCTCACGATAAAGCTCTACGGCAACATCGCCATTTTCGGCTTCTAAAACTTCGGTGTTCGGATCCACTTCTTTTATTGCCGCTTTAATAATCGCTCTCATAAAAGCAGAGTCATCCGTAACTAAAACTTTCATAGGCTTCCTTTTTCAAATTAATTAGCATTATTAATAATTAACTACATGATAATAGCTTTTTAGACGAGAAGCAAGCTATCTTTTAAGATATATCTTACGGTATCTACATGAATCTTCTTGGACTTCCAGCAATATAATCATCAGAATCATCTACTTTAAACATGCCGACTAAAGACCTTAATTCTCCTGATGTAGAAGCCAATACTTCAGCCGCTGAGGCCACTTGCTTCATGGAAGAACCAGTTTGCTGAACTCCAAAACTTATTTGCTGGGACGAATCGGAAGTTTGCTGAGCTACTCCAGTTAAGGCATCAATAGCAGAGGTGATTGATAAAATTTTCGAACCGATTGATTCCAAGGATTCCAATGCCAGCGCTACCACCTGACCACCCTCTTCTACTTCTTTTTTTCCAGTTCCCATACTTAAAACGGCGTCATCAGTACTTTTTCTAATTTCATTAATTAACAATTCTATGTCTTTGGTTGCTCCTTGAGACTCCTCGGCTAATTTCCTAACTTCATCGGCAACAACCGCAAAACCTCTTCCGGCCTCTCCAGCTCTGGCGGCTTCGATAGCGGCATTTAAGGCTAAGAGATTTGTTTGAGAAGCAATGGAATTAATAGTCGCAATGATTTGAAATATTTCTTGACTCTTGCTGTCTAAATTAGAAACTGATCTTGAAGAATCGCTCACAGCATTTGCTAAAGCTTGCATCTTTTCGCTTGCTTTCTTTGCTGCCTCAGATCCAATATTCGCCTCTTCAGAAAGAGACTTGGCATTTGTTCCAACAACAGATGTTTCTCGAGCCAAATTCTGGCTAGTGCTGGCAACATCCTGAACCCCACTGGAAACTTGCTGAGTTGCAGTATTAACTTGCTGGGAGGAAGCAGCTAACTGCTGCGCTGTAGCCGATAGGGCTTGGGTTGTTTCTTTAATCTTAGAAACTGTAGCACCAAGACTCCCTATAAAAATATTTAACCAATGTGCCAATTCACCAATCTCATCCTTATTTTTTTCATCAAGCCGCTGCGTTAAATCACCTTCGCCGCTTGCCATATTTTTAGCAACTGCAATTGTGGATTTCATGCGCCTAGAGATCGAGAAGGCCAAAGAAAGACAGCTAACAAGAACCATGGCAGCCATACCAACAATAGCCACAGCGGTTGCAATTATTAATTCCCGAGATTTAGCACTGAGATTATCAAATAACTTCTGATTATAAGCATTCGACAATTTTGTTGATTCGTCGATTTTATCGATAATATTTCCAGAATCTTTATTAAGCCTTACAATAATCGCACTGTCTAATCCGGATTTCTTTTCTAAGCCGCTAACGCCAGCACTATAAAATTTTTCATACAATGGCCCCAATTCTTCAATCAGATCCGTAAGGCTCTGATCGCTTATGCCCGCGGCAACAGTCTTATAATCCGAAAGGTCTTTTACAAAAGTTTCATTCCACCTACCAATATCCAAGCTTTGACTCCGAGATTTATCTGAAGCCATATCCTCTATAAACTGTTGATTAATCTCAACAACGGATTGTTTCATTTCCTGAGACAATTGCAAACTTTTGCTTCCCAGCTCATCTACCTTTTTAAGCTCTGCATTAAGAACATTGCCAACGAAAACAATAATATATGTCCCAAATCCACATGCGCCAATTGATAAAAAAGTAGTAATAATTATGAGTTTCTTCTTAATCGACAAGTTTCTGATCCTAACCATCTCTTACTTGGCTTCCTTTTTTTCTTTTATTTCCGTTTAAAACGACGACTCTCCGTTATTAATGACTTCCAACAATCTTATCGGCTTTATCAGACTCTTTATCTTTTGTGTCCTGAATTTTTGACATAATATCGTCAGAAATCATACCGTTTCCATTAGCATGGGTTGAGGAATCAAAGGATGAACCATTATGTGGGTTTACTGAGGTAATGGCAATGTTATTGGATTCATCGATCTTAAACTGTCCCACCAATGCTTTTAGCTCTTCCGAGGTAGAGGCGAGTTGCTGAGCCGCTGAGGCTACTTGCTGCATAGAAGAACTGGTTTGCTGAACACCGGCGCTCATTTGTTGGGAATAGAAGAAGTGATGGTTATAATCTGGCTGCCAATAGAATCTAAGGACTGAAGCGCTTGAGAAACTACTTGACCACCTTCTTCTACCTCTTTCTTGCCGGATTCCATACTTTTAACAGCGCTATCAGTGCTACTTTTAATTTCCGTTATTAAAGACTCTATACCCTGAGTTGCTTGTTGAGATTCCTCGGCTAGCTTTCTTACTTCATCGGCAACAACCGCAAAACCTCTTCCGGCTTCTCCGGCTCTGGCGGCTTCGATAGCAGCGTTTATGTTATTTATGGTTTCAATAATTTGAACGATTTCCTGGCTCTTATCTCCAAGAGCTGTAACAGACTGTGCGGATTGATTGACGGCTGACGCTAGAGCCTGCATCTTTTCTCCGGCAACCTTAGCGGCTTCAGATCCCTTGGTGGCTTCTTCGGTAAGGGCTTTGGCGTTGCTACTAACTTCGGAAGTTTCTTGAGCCAAGTTCTGAGAGCCGCTTGCAACTTCCTGGACGCCGCTTGAAACTTGTTGAGTCGCCGCGTTTACTTGCTGGGAAGAAGCGGCTAACTGCTGAGCGGTAGCAGAAATTGTTTGAGCCGTATTCGAAACCCTGCCGACAGTAGCGCCAATATTATCGATTGCCTGATTAAAAGACTCTGCTAGAACGCCAAGCTCATCCTTCCCTTTATGATCAACTTTCTTAGTAAAATCTCCTTCAGCTACTCTTTTAACCACTTCCAAAATTTTTGCAAATGGACTGGTAATAGTTTTCGTTATTACAAATCCAAAGACCATTGCAAACAAAGCGCAGAAAATTATAACGCCGATTGACGTATTAATTGTCATCTTTTTTGTTTGGGCGGCAGCGGCAGAGGCATCATCTTTCTTCTTTGTGATATGGTCTTTATAAGCTTTAAAAAGAGGAACCATCTTGTTAACAGCAGTAACCGATTCATTTTGGTAAAGCGCTAATTCATCATTATGGGCACCCCCATTATCACCAAGATCCTTAATTTTCTTACCAGATTCATGCAGGGCGATGTGGGGTGATTCTAAATCGTCAAACAATTTCTTTTCGTCAGGACTCATATTCTTATATCTATTGCCTTCTTTAACTTCGTAATACCATTTTCCAAAACCACATTGATGCGGATCTAGCTGCACCTTAAGCTCTTTGTCCAAAAGAAGATGGTCTGTTAGTCCCTGCATCCAAACATAGTGATCGCCCAACTTCTCACTTAAGAAGTTAACTTCCTCAACCGCCATAATCGCTCTTTTACAGCTATCGGTAACACTATTAATACCCCTGACACCAAAGAAACCAATGAGCAAAACCAGAACCGTAAGCAAATTAAAGCCCAAAAAAAGTTTCTTTTTCAGGGATAAATTTTTTATAGAAACCATTAATATCTCCTTGTTTATTTAAAATTATATTTAATTGCCTAATTAAGCCAGACCAATTGCCACCTAATATTATTTAAGGCAACCATTTTTTACTTGGCTTTCTTCTTCCCTTTTACTTCCATCTTCTCCGCCTCACTTGCAATATTCTGAATAGCTTCTTCTTCTAAGATCTTTTTAAAGTCAAGGATTAGGATAATGTGGTTATCCGTAACGGCTACTTTTTCGATG
>LBWX01000007.1 GCA_000995065.1 candidate division CPR2 bacterium GW2011_GWC2_39_35
CCAAGTACCGTCATTGTTGTAGAAATTCTTACCGTCCTCGTTGACGACGGCAAGACGCATGGGATTATTTCCGGATTCATTGCGCCAAGCAGTAGAGCCCATATTCCGAAGCAAAATCCTCATATTAGAAGCTTGCCCAACAGGAACGGTGAGCATTGAGTTGACACTTGATCCACCAAAACCATAGTCATAGTATGTTGGCACGGTAGTTTCAAACCACATACCGGTGTCTAAAAGAGCCTGGGAACCCTCAATAACCGGCACGAACCTAAGTACATGAAATCCTGGGGTAGAAGGCGCCTTTATTGAAAAGTTAAAAACAGCATGATTACCGGTAGTAACGCTGCCGCTAGTCATTTCAACTCTGATGTTGTCAACCCAAGTACCGTCATTGTTGTAGAAATTCTTACCGTCTTCGTTGACAATGGCAAGACGCATTGGTCTTCTTCCTACCGTATCAGCATTATATTCTTCCTCGTTATACCAAGTCATAGAACCGGTATTCTTTAAAACAAGTTGAACATTAGCCGTACCGTCAGCAGGTAAAATCGCTGGAGGAACTATACATGAGACATACTGGTAGCCATAGGGAATAAACCATGATAAATAAAGGTTGTAAAAATTCTCATTCCCATGAAAATGAGGCGTGTACCTATAAAATGCTGAAGTTGCCCCATTGCCCATATAGGTTGGCACTCCATCAATGGTGACAGTGCTGCCAGTGAAATATGGCGTAACTTTATAATGGTTTACGGAGTCGTTTGCATGAATAAAATTGTATTGAGCTAATTGCCAGGAACCCCAATCAACCTGCATTGCAAAGCCCCTATAATTAGTATTACAACCATCTCCATCAGGACAGCCATAACCCATTGCCCAATCCAAACCAATCTGATTTAAGTAGCTGGTCGTAACTAAACTTTGCTCTTTTTGGAGCGTCGCTAAAATAACTTGGGGGTTAATATGGTACCACTGAGACGCATGATAAATAACATTAGCCGCATTCCAACCTCTTACATTAACATTATTGCCTGGTCCGATATACGTATCGGTCGATATAATATAATTCTTTAAGTAGCTGTTCTTCTGCTCAAGAAATATTTGAATTTGAGAATCATTCATTGTGTCTTTAGCCACAAACTGATCATCCGGAATTATGTAGCTAGCATTAAAAGCAGCCTCAACCTTACTTGGAAAAAATAAATAAAAACAACCCAACATAAAAATTGGCAAAACCATAGATAGGCTGCACCAAAACTTATTTTTCCCTTGATACATATCCCCCCCTGCATTAATTTTCTTCATAAGTGCATCACTATTCTTTACTTATTATAAAAGCTGCAAATATAATGTCAAACGTTGCTATCAATATTTGCAATCGAACATCACTACCCATACAATATATACGCCTTGTCTTGTCAAAACATATGCGCTATAATTTAGTCCGTAATCCGTAATAAGTAAGCCAAATTGTTTGTAAGGGAGCCAGGATTTGCAATATTTACTTTCAGCCATAACCGCCTTACTACTTGCTATAGGACAATCGCTTTGGAAACTATCGGCTGCTGCCTTCAATAACCAAGGCGATGAGTCTTTAATTAAGGCTATATCTAAGGTCATTTTTACTCCCAATTTTATAATTGGCGCTTTTCTTTATATTGTAGCAACCATGCTTTATCTTTGGCTTTTTTCCAAATATCCGTTTTATGCGGTTCAAATATTATTAGTTTCATTTTCCCTCATTTTTAGCTTGCTTGTTTCAAACTTTATCTTCAAAGAGCAAATAAACTTAGTTAATTATTTAGGAATTCCATTAATATTAATCGGAGCAGTTTTAGTCATATGGCAAAAGTAAAAAAGTTAAAAACAGCAGTAGTCGGAATCGGCAACATGGGGCGGCACCATGTTCGAAATTATTTTGAAATCGAAAATAGCGATCTTATCGCAATCACTGATTTAAACGAAGAACTCGGCAAAGAATATGCCGATAAATATAAATGCCGTTATTATAAAGATTATAACGAGATGATTGAAGTCGAAAAACCCGATGCTGTATCTATCGTTGTCCCCAGCAAATTTCATCATAAAGTAGGCAAGGAAATCCTTAGCAAAGGTATTCACTGTCTGATAGAAAAGCCGATCGCAACGACCATAGAAGAAGCAAAGGATCTTATTAAAACCGCCAAATCGAACAATGCCAAGCTAAAGATTGGCCACATCGAAAGGTTTAATCCGGGCGTTGTTAAATTAAAAGAGCTTATTGATAAGGGAAAGTTAGGCAACATAACCTCTATTATTGCAAGAAGAGTGGGAATCTATCCGCCGCAGATTAAAGACGCTAACGTCATAATTGACCTTGCTGTTCACGACATTGATATCATAAACTATCTTTTAGGAAAAAAGCCCAACAAAGTTTATTCTAATGGCGGACGAGCTATTATTGGAAATCGAGAAGATTACGCTGAAATTTTTCTTAAATATGGTAATATCAGTGGCTACGTTCAGGTCAACTGGATTACACCGGTAAAAATAAGAAGTGTCGCCGTAACCGGCACCAAAGGGTATGCCGAGCTTAATTACGTGACTCAAAAACTACAACTGTTTTACAGCCAATACTCTAAGGTAAGAGATGATTTTGGAGATTTTGTGATTAAGTTTGGCGAACCAGAAAAAGAAGATGTAAAAGTTGAAAACCAAGAGCCGCTAAGGGCAGAAATTGAGTCTTTTTTAGACTCAATTGCTAAGGATAAGGAAGTAGTAACCTCCGGGGAAGAAGGCTTAGAAGCCCTTACCATCGCTCTAAAGGCTATAAAGGAAATTAGCAAATGAGCGATATTAGAGTGCATGCCACAGCCGATGTTAGTAAAAAAACTGAGATTGGTGAAAATTCTCAAGTTTGGAACGGATCCCAAATCAGAGAAGGAGCCAAAATCGGCAAAAACTGCATCCTTGGCAAGAATGTTTATGTTGATTTTGACGTTAAAATCGGTGATAGTGTTAAAATTCAGAACAATTCATCCGTTTTTCATGGCGTTACTGTAGAAGACGGCGTGTTTATCGGCCCTCACGTTTGCCTTACAAACGATAAAGTACCAAGAGCGGTTAATCCCGACTTTAGCTTAAAAGACAATGATGACTGGACAGTTTCAGAAATAAAAATTATGAAGGGCGCCTCCATCGGAGCCAGTAGTGTTATTCTGCCAGGAGTTAAAGTTGGGGAATTTGCGCTTGTTGGCGCCGGCAGCGTCGTTACTAAAGATGTTCCCGATTACGGCCTAGTTATGGGTAATCCTGCAAGACTCGCCGGCTATGTCTGTAAATGCGGCCTTAAAATTGGCGGCTCTGACACAAAAGGTGAATTAAAATGCAAATCCTGCGGCCAAACTATTAAACTTAAATAACAAGATAAAAGAGGTATGTGCCTATGATTCCGATTGCAAAACCAATTATTGGCGAAGAAGAAAAAAAAGCTGTATTAAAAGTATTAGACTCCGGTTCCCTGGCCCAAGGCCCGGAAGTAGAAGCTTTCGAAAAAGAATTTGCTGGTTTTTGTAATGCGGATTACGCTATCGCCGCTTCATCCGGCACCACCGCTCTTCATTTAGCCCTAGAAGCGCTCGGCATAGGAGAAGGCGACGAAGTTATTACGACCCCATTTTCTTTTATCGCCTCATCAAATAGCATACTTTACTCCGGCGCCACCCCGGTATTTGCCGACATCGATGAAGAAACTTTTAATATCGATCCTAAAAAAATAGAAAAATTAATTAATCATAAAACAAAGGCAATTCTACCGGTTCATCTTTATGGTCTCGCTGCTAATATGCCGGAAATTTTAAAAATCGCCGAAAAATACGATCTAAAAGTAATAGAAGATGCTTGTCAGGCTCACGGTGCAAAAATAGATGGCCGACCGGTCGGCAGCTTTGGAGATGCAGCCTGCTTCTCCTTTTATCCAACTAAAAATATGACTACCGGCGAAGGCGGCATGGCAACCTTTAAGCACAAGGAGACATACGAAAACGCCTTGATGCTGAGAGCGCATGGAATGAGAATTAGGTACCACCACGAAATTTTAGGCTACAATTATCGTATGACCGACATCCATGCTTCTATTGGAAGAGAACAGCTAAAGAAGCTACCGGGGTTTAATAAAAAGAGACAAGACAACGCAAAATATTTTACGGATAATATTAAAAATGCTAAGATTAAGCTCCCCAATACTCCAAAAGGTTATGAGCATGTATTCCATCAGTTTACAATCGTGATAAATGACAGAGATAAAGCGCTCGATAAATTGGTTGCAAATGGTATCGGCACCGGTATCCATTATCCGGTTGGCATTAACGATCAGCCTTTATATAAGGAGATGAATTGTAGCGCCTTTAAAACCCCTATTAGCAAAAAGGTGTCCAGCCATGTAATCTCTATTCCGGTTCATCCCTCGCTTACTAAAAAAGAACTGGAAACTATTGTAAAGACGGTAAATAGTGTGTAGGAGCTTTGATGTATAAAAATAAGAAAATTGTTGTTGTTACCCCCGCTTATAATGAAGCCAATCACATTGCCGATGTTATTGATGGACTCCCTGAATACATCGATAATATTGTGATAGTTGATGATTGCAGCACCGATAACACAGAAGAAATCGTTAAAAAGCACAAAAGTAAGAAAGTAATTTATTTAAAAAACGGAAAGAATATGGGCGCCGGATATTCGGTCACGGCTGCAATAAATAAGGCAAAAGAGGTTAAAGCAGACATCACCATTACAATGGCCGGTGACAATCAGATGGATCCCAAATACGTTCCATCCCTCTTAGATGCTTTAATCGACGAGGGCTATGATTGCGCCAAAGGCAACCGGTTTTATTCTAAAGAAGGCCTTAAAGGAATGCCGAGACATCGGGTATGGGGCAGCATTATCTTAACTTTTATGACCAGAATGGCCTCCGGTTATTGGACGATTTTTGATACCCAAAACGGATATTATGCCCTCGGATCCAAAGCCTTATATCAAATAGACTTTAATTCGCTAACCAAAGGCTTTCCTTATGAAAATGATCTTTGGATCAACCTCAATATTTTGGGACTTAAATTTAAGGATGTTCCCATTCCGGCCAAATACGGCGATGAAGTTTCTTATATGAAAATGTGGAAAATTATCCCTCAATTTACTCTATTTTTAGTCGGGGGCTTCTTTAGAAGAATCTATAAAAAATATGTGCTTCGAGGAATCCATCCGATATTCTTATTCTTCTTATTCGGAAGCATACTTTTTTTATGGGGTATCATTTTTGGCGCCTATGCCTGGCACCGCTCCGCTATAACGGGCGACCCGGCCACAACCGGTACCGTCATGATATCAGCGATCCCCTTTTTAATGGGCTTCGAAATGCTTTTATGGGCTTTGGTCCTAGATATTCAGGAAGACCCAAAATAATCTTAGTTTATGATTAAAACCACTCTAAAATCAATTCGAGATTCTTTGAACGATAATTTTTTGAGAAACAATGTTATTTTTTTTATTGGCTCGATGAGCGTTGCCTTCTTGAATTACTTATATTATCCGGTAATGACCCGTTTGGTAGATCTCGAAACCTTTGGCGAGATTCAAACGCTTATCTCGATTCTAACACAGATCACCGTCGTCACCAGTGTGTTTGGAATTGTTGCCGTAAATATTACAAGCCACGATAAAGACGATAGCAAGAAGGCCTTGGTTAGTAAAATAGAAAAAGTGTCTATTATTTTTATGCTAGCAATCTTCTTCTTACTTGTCATTTTAAGCCCAAGCCTAAAAGAGAACCTGCAATTTGCATCGATTTCACCTTTTTTTATTCTGGCAATTTTACTACCCCTATCTGCTATATTTGCCTTTAGGGTCGCTTATCTTCAGGGACAACATGAATTTAAGTCTCTCTCAATTGCTAACCTTATTTTTGCGTTGCTAAAACTCTTATTAGGAGTCCTGGCTGTAATTACCCTGGCAAGCACCTTTAGGGCAATGATCGGAATTTTAATAGCTCAAACCCTAGCCATAGCTTATGCGCTTAAAAAAACTATAGCCAGACTCCCTCTCTTTAAACTAGATTTAAGAAAAATACGCGCCTCGAGACTAAAACTTCTAGACAGAGAACTTGTTAAAGAGCTTAAGTATGGCTCGTTTATCTTTCTTATCCTCTTCTCGGTTACTATTTTTTATACTTTTGACATTATCGTTATAAAAAAGTTTTTCTCGCCGACAGAAGCCGGACTCTATAGCGGCATTGCCACAGTTTCCAGAATAATCTTTTTTGCAAATATGTCTGTTTCGGGAGTTTTGCTCCCTTCGGTTAAGATTACCAATTCAAAGTCAGAGAACCACAAGCTCTTATTAAAGTCATTAATAATTATGAGTATAATAAGCCTACCTATCCTCCTTGTTTTTGCACTTTTCCCGGAACAAATCCTGAGCCTGCTTATCGGCCATAAATACACCGCCTTCGCAAGTTTACTGCCCTATCTATCCGTATCTGTTATTTTAGCGAGTTTTATAAACCTGTTATTCTATTACTTTATCGCATTAAGAAAATACACTATTATTATTCCGGCAATCGCCGGCCTAATGGGTATATTATTGCTTTCATACTTAAGTCATACTACAATTAATATTGTCGTTTATAATTTTATTATTGTTAATTTTATTATTGCCTTTGCTTTAATCTTATTTTTATTCGATGCAAAAAAGGTAAAAGCTCGGTTTAAACATGGAGCTACAAATCATGCCTAAAAGAAAAGTTAGCTTTGTTATTCCTGTTCATAACGAAGCCGAGATACTTAAAAAAAGCTTAGAAGAGTTAAATATTTTCTTACAAAAAGCCAATATTGACGGCGAAATTATTATCGCCGAGAATGGCAGCACCGACAATACCCGGAAAATTCTCAAGGAACTTGATTTTATAAATATCAAAAAAATATTTGTCAAAGAAAAATCTTTTGGGTTAGCCCTAAGAGAAGGCATAAAAAAGGCCTCTTATGATAATATTTATTTCTCGGGAATCGATTTTCCTTTCGGTTTCGAAAACATTACCAACTCATTAAAGTATATAGATAAATATGACATTGTATTTTCTTCAAAGACTCATCCCGATTCAGACGTAAAAAGATCTATAAAAAGAAAGGTTGCTTCCATCGTTTATGATTTCATCCTAAAGCGACTTTTAGGACTCAAGATAAATGATCCCCAAGGGACTTTAATGTTTGACACCAAAAAAATAAGAGAGCTTTTACCTTACTGCAACTCGAATGATCCCTTTTTTACAACCCAACTGGCCCTGTATGTTCAATTAAATCGCTTAAAGTACATCGAAATCCCAGTAAAATATTATCCCAGGTCTGACTCTAAAATGTCTGTGGTTAAAGACGGTTCTAGAATGTTTAAACAAATTATGGGCGAGAGAAAAAAGATCAAGAAAATAGAAAGGAAGGATCTAGTTGGTTGTAAGTAAAGTCAAAAATAAAAATAATTCTCTATTTGTCTTTTTTTGGATTGTCTTGGCTTTTGTTATTTTATTCCCCGTTGCAAAATTAGCTAGCTTAAATACTTCTCACTTTAAGGAATCAAGAAACCACTACAAGAAAATAGAACCGTTAACCACTCTTGCCAGTTCTCCTTCTCTTAAAGGCGAGGAATTCGAACTACCAGAGGTTACCGATGACACACTGGACGTCTCTTGGGAAAAACGCTACCAGAACATAAATATCGATGTTAATACTGTTAATATAACTTATCCGCAAAATACCCACATAGACAGAATTATAGTAAGAATGAATAAAGGATTTGCAAATAACTTTAATATCGAGGCATTTACAAATAATCATTGGGAAAAAATAGATGATATAAGCAATAATCATCAAAGCTATTATGTTGGATATTTTAATCATTTAGAAACATCCAAGGTCAGACTAAACCTTCGGGATAACGCTTCTACTAAAAATCCGATTGACCTACTCTCTTATGACGTCGAATCTAAAAATAGTTATCTGATAACAGCATTTAACCTCATTTTTAAACAGCAAAGATCCTTTGGCGCTTACTTTTTTTATTCGATTATTTTTATTTTTACCTTCCTCATTTCCGGCGCCTTAATTTTTAAACCGTTTAGGAAACATTTTAACAAAGAAAGCCACATAATTTTTTCATTTGCTATGGGTATCATTTTCTGGGCATTTTTAGGTATTCTACTTACACTCTTGCCTAAAAGTTTGCTGAACCAGAATTTTATCGTCCCAATGTTTGTCCTCTGGATGTTTGTCGCACTAAAATATTCGCGGATTAAAGAAATACTGGAAACGATAGAAAAAGATAAAGTCATTTATCTTGCAAGCACATTATTCTTCTTATTTATAATAGTTTGGACATACATATATGATACTTTGCCAAAGCACACCCTCCAACCTTTTGATATTGTCTATGAAGATACGGGTACGTATTTTTCCGGTATCGAAAATATGTACAGTTCCGATTCCATATTTCCGTATGTGGTAACAAAAGGGTTTAATTATAACATTAGCGAACTCAAGGGCGAATGGGACGGTTATATTCTTAGCACTAATATAAAAGGAAGGCCTCACTTTGCTCCATTTATCACTTTGTCTCTTAGTCGTGTTTTTGGAGATAGATTTTTTATTTTCGAAACCATCATTATGACAACAATAAGCTTACTCATTTTATCCGTTTTTTATCTAATAAGGAGTCTGTTTAACCGAAGAGTTGCTTATTTAGCCACCGCCTTTACAATGCTTAATTACTATTTCTTTTATGTCTACCGCCTTACTCAGATAAAACTGATTGCCACATTTTTTATACTTCTTTTCTTTTATGCCATATCAGAGTTTAAATCGACGAACAATCGAAATTATCTTTATATTGCCAGCATCTTTGGATTTGCAGCAGTTTTAACCCATAACTTTATGATCGCTTACTTGCTAGCCGGCATATTCTATTTAGCCCCCAATCCTAAAAGCTGGTTTTATAAAAAAGACATCATTTTAGCTTCTTTTGGGTTACCAATACTAGCTTTTATGGTATGGACTCTCCTTACTTTTAATAATGGGGGCGGCGAACTCATGAAAATGGTCACCGTTGGCAGTTACGACGTAGGAAATAAATTGTTTGCCAGTGAACCGGGCAGTACGCTAATTAAAAACATAAATGCACGATATTTAAATTTTTTAGGCCTATTTGAATTGAACCCATACCCCCAATACTGGCCCTCTAGAGAAACCGTTGGTTTTTATAAAGTAACTTTGGTCGGAGCGATTTCAATTTTTTTAACACCATTGTTCGCATTCGGTATACTTTCATCGAGAAAGCTTAAAAAAGCTGATGTCATAATTGGCTTAATTTTGATCCCTTTTGTTTTCTCGATATTAAGCCATAGCTTCCCAAGTCTTTATGGAGTCCATCTGTATATAGTTCCATCGATCCCAATTATACTAGCATTTGCGGCAGTATTTGTTGATAAACTATCCAGTATATCAAAAATCTTAATTACTGGACTTGCATTTTCCGAATGGCTATTCGCAACCTTTATTTACTATCCCGGAGATATAACCAACAAACTATTGCAATATGTAAACCTAAACCCACATAAGTGCCTGCTTTTATTTACAGCTCTAATAATAACCCTCGCCTGCTCTCTATATTTGTGCTTAACTGAGGCTACAAAACAAGACAGAAAATTTTCCGAACCCTACCCCAATTCCAAATAAGACTTTAAGGATTCTTCCCAGTTTGGAACGCTAACACCTGCGTTTTTTAGTTTTGATAAATCTAGTACAGAATAATGAGGTCTCGGAGCGATTTTCTTGTTAGAGTTCATCGCAATATATTCTTCTGTGGTGATGTTAGGGACCGTAGTACCTTTTCCGGCAAGCTCAAATATTTTTCTTGCAAAATCGGCCCAAGATATCTCGTCGCCATCATTTGTAAAATGATAAACTCCCTGCGGCAGATTTTTTTCTATTACCCCTATCATCGCTTTCGCTAAATCATCAGCCCAAGCTGGTTTTCCGATCTGATCGTTTACCACCTTGATTTCAGGCATCGTTTCAGAAAGCCTAAGCATCGTCTTTACAAAATTATGCCCATCACCATATACCCAAGCCGTTCTTATAATATAACATTTTTTGGCCTTCTTGGCGGCTTCTTCTCCCAAAAGTTTGGTTTTACCGTAAGCGCTTTGAGGATTCGGTTTATCGTCCACCTTGTAAGGTTCTTTAGCGGTACCATCAAAAACATAGTCGGTACTAATATACATCAAGGTGGCATTAACTTTATTGCACCCTTCAGCAAAGTATTCCGTCGATTTATGATTAATTTTATCGGCGAGTTCTGGATTATCTTCGCAACCGTCGACATTAGTTAAAGCCGCGCAATGAAGCACATACTCCGGTTTCTCTTTTTCTAACATTCCTAAGATAGCTTCTCTATCAGTTACATCTAATTCTGCGACATCGGTAAAAACAGCTTCAGATTCTGGAAGAATTTTTCTTAATCCGTTTCCTAACTGGCCGTTAGCCCCCGTAACTAAATATTTCATAATTACTCCTTAAATCCCCCCTTAGCTCAATAAATTATTCAAAAATTGTCATTGCGAGAAGGCTTTGCAACGAAGCAATCTCTATTCTGTGCCCCGTAAAGAGATTGCCACGCTCCTTCTAGTCGCTCGCAATAACAGAAGGAGAATTATCTGTTTTTAATACTCCAATCGAACCCAATTCCAGGATCGTCCCATTCCAGCCTCTCCTCGTCCGGATTTGCCGGGTCGTAAGATTCGGTTGTAAGATATGTTATAATTACCGGCTCCGAACCTAAAACCTGATAGCCATGTGCCACTCCTTTAGGAATAAGCAGTGTTCCAGGATTATCTTCGCCCATTATGTAAGTTTCGGTAGCGCCCTTGGTTTTTGAATCTTCTCTTAAATCGTGCAAAACAACTCTGGCGGTACCTCTCGGAAAAAACCAGATATCATCCTGTTTCTTATGATAATGAAAAGCTTTGATTACCCCAGGAAGCGTCTTAGACATCGAAAGCTGACCGAACTTAGAAACTAAATTCTCGTCATCACGAGCGATTTCGGAAAAGAAACCCCTCTCGTCCGCGTGTCTTACTAATTTTTTATACCTTACTCCCTCGATCTTGCCTTGAGCTATCTGGCTCATAGTTTGCCTCCGTATTGTTTTTCATAATATTTTTGATAATCACCGCTCTTTATCTTTTGCCACCAATCCTTATTATTAAGGAACCACTCTACAGTCTCCTTAAGTCCGTCTTCGAACGAATATTTAGGCTCCCAACCAAGTTCTTTTTTAATTTTTGAAGCATCAATAGCATAACGCCTGTCATGACCTTTTCTATCTTCGACTTGCCTGATTGATTCTTCGTCTTTACCCATAATCTCTAAAATTTTATAAGTGATTTCTTTATTTGTTTTTTCCGAATTTCCGCCAACGCAATAAGTCTCACCCTCTTTACCATTCCGAATAATAACATCAATCGCCTCAGCGTGGTCTAAAACATGAAGCCAATCTCTAATATTCATTCCATCACCGTATAATGGCACTTTCTTTCCCTCGACAAGATTAGTAACAAACAATGGAATTAGTTTTTCGGGGAATTGATACGGGCCGTAATTGTTGGAACAATTTGAAATAGTAATCGGCAGTCCGTAAGTATGATGATATGCCCTTACCACGTGATCGGAAGAAGCTTTAGATGCACTATAAGGACTTCTGGGATCATAAGGGGTATCTTCATTGAATTTTGGCTCATTCGGACCAAGAGAACCAAAAACTTCATCAGTCGAAACATGATGAAACCGTTTAACATTTGCTTTTAAGGCCGCATCCAAAAGAACTTGAGTCCCCACAATATTTGTTTCAATAAAAGCAGCCGGACCCAAGATAGAACGGTCAACATGCGATTCGGCTGCAAAATGAGCCACTACATCCGCACCTTCCATGGCCCTAGAAACATCATTTTCATCACAGATATCGCCTTTTATAAATTTATACCGCTTGTCGCCTTCCCATTCTTTTAAGTTCTCGAGATTGCCGGCATAAGTAAGATTATCTAAATTAACAATCTCTACATCCTCATATTTTTCGAGCATGTAGTGTATATAATTTGCTCCGATAAAACCGGCGCCGCCGGTTACGAGAATTCTCATTTAACGGCTCCTTCAATCTGGTCCTCCATAGCTTCGGCCAGCTCGCTCATCATGGCCTGCATATCCTGAAATTCGTGTTTAAGCATTTTAAAGATATCTACGTTATTTTTTCCATCCTTCTTTGCTGCAAGAAGATTCGACTTTAATAGAGAATCGAAAGTTCCTGCATCCGTCCACCAGCCTTTTACTTCTTCCCAACTCATGGTCCCTTCGGCAATATAAGCATTATTAACATCAGTGATTTCTAACTCGCCCCTATCAGAAGGCCTAAGAGTTTTTACAATATCAAATACTCGATTATCATACATATAGAGACCGGTTACAGCATAATTTGTTTTTGGCACTTTCGGCTTTTCGACAATATTTAATACCTTGTTGCCTTTAACTTCTGCCACTCCAAATCTTTCCGGATCATGAACTTTTTTAAGGAAAATTTTAGCACCTTTACCTTGCTTTTTATAATCTTCGAGAGAGGAAATAAAGTCATCTTCGAATAGATTATCACCCAAATGCAGAACCACGTCTTCACCATCAACAAAATCCTCAGCTAAAGCGAGAACCTCAGCAATACCACCCGGTTTTTCCTGCACTTCATATGTAAACTTGGCTCCAAATTCCCTGCCCGACCCTAAGAGCTCCAAAAAGTTACCGCCATGACCCTTACCAGAGACAATAAGAATATCCGTTATCCCCATATCGGTAAGCGCCTTAATTGGATAATATATCATGGGTTTGTTATAAATCGGCAGCATGTGTTTGTTTGTTACCAATGTGAGCGGCCTTAATCTTGTCGCATGCCCTCCTGCAGCGATAATTCCTTTCATATAGCTCCTTTTGTTTACACTTTATTTTTTACATTATACAACGGTTCTTTCCCGATTGCACGCACAAATAGTCTACCGTAAACTCTTTAGCTTCGCAATAGTATTGAATGACTGGATTAGCTTTTAAAAATAGCAATGTAGCCAACATATTACTTCCTAAATTCAAGCATAAGTCTGATTTTAAAAATTACGCTATAAAAAAGAATTTTTGTGTAAAAGAAAAGTTCCCCAGCGTTGTACATTACAACAAATCTGGGGAACCCGGATGTCGGTTTCGTTCTCGCTAACTAGCCCGATGCGGGTCTATGCGACAAACTTACTGACTGCTTGTTCCGGCAATTGATGGATTTACTTTTCATCCTCATGAGGATTCGGAGTGCGCATTTGCTCGAAGATGGTGAACGCGGGCTCAGCCGGCATGTGCTGTAACGCTTTGAGTAGAGTTGCCAGACCCATGGAGTCCAAGCCCTGAACGTATTCATAGATGTCTATCATCTCATCGACGTTCTGCGGTGACCAACCGGCGATAACGTAATTCGTTACGATGGACATACCACCAATACGGCGCGGGTTTGAATACACTTTGCCGGTGACTACGACGGATCTCTTTACCGCCTGCTCGATTCTGTCAACCGAACTACGGTCAGCTCTCGCGATCTTGATGATATCGGTTTCCGTTACGAAGACGTTCTCCTCTTCCGTCTGTACGCAGTAACGCTGAGTGGAAGGATTGAGCCTTAGCACGATAACGATGTCGCCAACTTTACCTGCGCCCTGATCGTGCTCGAAAATCATCGGCTGACGAAATTTTGCAACTTCGCCGTTCGGCAGGGTGACGCTGTCGTCGATCATTGTCACATGAAAGTTCTTGCCGTTTTCACGCTGTACGACAAAGTTTTCTGCAGTGTCGCCCTCTTGATTTGTAAAACTGACTCCCCAATCGGAGTCTTTAATTTGTGTAACTGGTAGTTTCATTTCCAACTCTCCTTATAGGTAGATGATCTGAAACGCCAGAACAAGCGTTTGGATTATATCATATAACCATAAATATGTCAAGAAACCTGACTGACTGAGATGAAGGGATCTAACGTGAAGACAAAATCATTGGCGACTGCGCAGCAGATCGAAGAAGCACGTGGCAATCTTCGAGCCACCATGGCCGTTATCGGAGATATGATAGCAGGAAAGTTCGTTGACCCGCAGGGTCTCATCAAATCCTTAACCAACGACGTCGAGGAGTTCGAGACATCCTTTCTGGAAGGTCCTTATTACCAGCCTGATGCGACAACCATTGCCGGCATGAATGCCTGGGTGTCAAACAGCGAGGCAAAAGAGCGCAAGCTCAGCGAGATCGCTGATGTGTTTCTAACACATCTACCGACGGCAAGAAACACCCCCGGCCATGATGCTAGGCACATTTTAAAGGATGCCATTGCAGCTATCGAGATTCTGATGGACGATAAGATCGACGACTATCGCCAGATCTTCCTTATCGGCGCCCTCACGCATGATGTAGGCCGTCTTTTCGAGAAAGACCTGCTAGGCGGAACCGATCTCTCGCCCGAAAGCGAGCACGCCAAAATCAGCTATATGGTAGTAAAAATGATCTTGGACTGCTTTGAACTGCCGAAGGGAATCAGGGATACCATCCTCTTCAGCGTCTCAAAACATACAAAAGGTACGATCGCGTCGAATAACGAAGTCCAAAAGCTCGCTGCGACATGCGATATGATGCAGCTATTCGGTAGCGAAGGCTTGAGTCGTTTTTGGCAAGCTGACATTGGAAGTGGCAACAATCGTCTGGTGCCATACTGTGACCCGATCCGCCGGACCGTCTTGGCCCTACCGGGATCAAAAGACGAAGTAACCATGGCAGAACATGCCGAGTTCTTCGTCCGAAATAGCTATCCCACGCCAAGTAAAACGGCCATGAAGATTATAGATCGCGAGAAAGTCGTTACAGGTCTGTATCTCATGCTTTCGAATAGCTCGATCATGCAGCAACAGACATTTTACCCGGAGTTGGAAAGAGACGCCGGTCGTCCGATTGCCAATACCGAAATACAATTCAAAAAGCCCTTTTCTGAAAAGGTCTGGACCGACATCAAAGAGGGTATCGATCACAAAACCCACAAGACTATGATCGAAATGGCCGATCGCGATTCACTTGACACCCTCGCAATGGAAATCGTTGCGTCAGCACACGCTGGTATTACGATCAATGAAATCGAAAATATCAACAGGCGCATCAAGGAACTTAAGGGTGGTGAAATCCGGCTTCACAAGCTAGGGGCCGCCTACATCCTGATAGAGCGCGAAAAGCTCGACAAACATCACGCGAGTGTAGTCGCCCGCGCTTTAACCACCTATCCGGAGGGCGCGTTAGCCCATAGTATGGCTAAAGTCATCCGCGAGAAATTCGCCTTCTAAGTCACTCTTTTCCCATCGCCATTACTTCCTAACAAAACCAAAAACAGCATCTATGAATGTTGCAAAACTCCATGAAATCGTAGCTTATACGAACCCACTTCATGGAGTTTTCCACTTTACACAACCTATGCACTTGTGAACGGTATTATTCGACTTCAGGCAGCTGCCCGTATGAAGAATTTTGATTATAAATTAAAGCAACTTCTCCACAAGGTCGAAGAATAATCATGGATGTTTCCATGTTAAGTGAATAGGTTGTCTTTAATGACCATATCGTTTAGCACCTAAAAAAGCCTGCATCAAACTGATACAGACTGTATTTTTTACAAAAACAACTTACTAAATTTTATCTGCTTTAGTCTTCTTTATCACCAACCTTCTCTCGCTACCCTCGCCTACCGATTCGCTTTCTAATCCTTCCTTTGAAACTATCTGATGAGCAATTTTTCTTTCGTAGGCACTTAAACCCCGTAACTCTTCGGGATTGCCCGTTTTTTTTATGTTCTTTATGGCTTCTTTAACAATTTTTTCTATCTTAAAACTCTTTTTTGCCAGATAATTGTCCACGTCGACATTTAAGGAAATTCGTTTGTCTAACTTGCGCTGCACAATCAGACTTAAAACATACGAAAAGGATGATAAATTATCGCCGTGATAACCAATCATCATTGCCGAATCTTTACCGGTTAAATTTATATTAACCCCTTCCAGGTTTGCACTTACCCTCATAAGAATATCCACACCTAATAAAGAGATTAGACGTTCTACGATTTCGCTTATTTGATCTATTTCCGCCTTTGTTACAGACATATTTTTCTTTCTTTTTACCAATCGTTTTGCAAAGCTATTTTAACTTAAGGATGCTAGGCAGACAAGGCTTTTTATCAGTAATCTCTTTTTGTCCGTAAACAACATCGGCACAAAAAAGTAAATACCGAGATGCAAGAAGTAAAAGTATCGAAAAAATCAATTAAGCCCGAAGAGATGCTCCGGGCTTAATTTTATAACGATCACCAATTTTAGCTTTCTAACTTATTTCCCTTTTTTCTCTTGATGTAAAAAGCAATAAGACCACCGGATCCTCCTACCATTGCTATTCCAACTAAAATCCATAACCAAGCCAAGCTATCGGTTGACTTTTCCTCGACTGCAGGAGTTGGGGTAGGGGTTGATTTCTTAACTGTCGACACTTTTTCTACACTTTTATTTTCAGGATCTACTTTAAAAGCAAATTTACTATCGCTTCTTGTTATTTTACCGTCCTTTGATACAACCGCGTAAGCCGTATGATCGCCTCCTTCTAGAGGCTCAGTAACAATAATCTCCCATTTTCCTTCCGCATCTGACATTACTGATTTAGTAAGCTTTGTGCTAAAGATATAGAGTGTTACCAGAGAGTTTGGATCGGCTTTTCCTTTAAACTTAATGCCGGAAAGATTATTCTCATCGGTATCTGCCTCAGCACTAGCTGAATCTATATCAACCGACATGGTAAATGAAGATGCAGCATCATAGTCTTTCCACTCGGTTTCTAATTTAGATTGGGTATCCGGAAGTGCAGGTGGCGCAGGAGTAGGAGTTGGAGTTGGCGTAGGAGTGGGGGTTGGTGTCGGCGTTGGAGTTGTAGTCACTGTTTTAGTTGGCGTTGGAGTTGGAGCAGTCGCTGCAGCGATCGTAAATGACGCCCCACTTTGAGAAGCGAAAATATTGGTAATAGTCACGCCATCAGTACTCTTTACAGCACCTCCGCTTACACTTATAGATGCCGCACCAGCAGCATTTCCTTTTAGAGTTAGCGTGTAAGCCGTAACACTTGTAGTTTGGCCCGCAACTGCTCCGTAAAAGTTTAGAGATCCAGCACTAGGCTCAGTTGTCCATTGAGATACTGATGTCCCTTTAGTTAAACCCAGAACTGTCAGGTTAGACACGCTTACACTAGCGCCAAATGATGTAAAATTTTGGCCGCCACCACTCACTACTACATCAGCTGTAAACTGTTGTCCTACAGTTTTAGCTCCGCTTGACGGGCTAACCGAGATGGTTGCCGTAGCTGTTGCCGCAGCCGGCGAAACTGCTGCGACAACCGTGCCTAGAGCTAGCAAAATCTGAGTTGCAATATTTATCATTTTCCTCATTTTTCCTCCTTTATTTCCTATATTTAATTTAATTATGATGCCCACCAATACATTAGGATGGTAAAGTCGTCGTTATCAACATCACCGCTTGAGTTTAGATCGGCCATTGAATTTGCAATCGTAGTCCAGCTAAACATAAGCAGAGTAAAGTCGTCGTTATCAATCGTACCGCTATTATTAATATCACCATTCTTGTGGACAGTAAAGATCATATCCTCAAAAGACATATTTCCGGCGGCATCAGTGGCAATAAGCCTTAGAATATAGGAACCGGGAGTATCAGCCGAAATAGTAGTATCAATCTGGTCGGCTGATCCGAATGTAACCGTACCAGGGCCAACTGCCTTTTCCCAAGAATAAGTAGCACCACCGGTAACGGTTCCGTCTTGCGAAACTGTAGCACCTTTGTAAACTGCTCTGTCAATTCCGGAGCTCACCACCGGAACGTTAGCGTCAATAGACGGCGAATTAGCAGCTAGCGGAGAGGTAGTGTAAGCCACGTTGGAGTTAGCTGCCCCATCGGTTAGAACTACACTTACCGGTATAGTCGCGTCATCTGCGATATCGGTGTTTCCGGAAGCGACAGTATGAGTAACCGTGTAAGTATTGTCTCCATTATCAGCGAATCCAGTTACTGAAACACCATTTACTGTGATGGCTCCAGCTGTGTAACCCGGAGCATCGGCAGTAATAGTCATGGTGATGGTGTCGCCTATCTTTCTTATTCCTGAGGTTGGGCTAAAGGCAGCAGACAAAATAACCGGAACTGAGCTATCCCAATTAAGGGTCATTTCATCAAAAGCTGAGTTACCAGCCGCATCTGTGGCCGTTAGCCTAATGACATAAGTGTCATCGGCATCAGCACTAATTGTGGTATCTTCAGCTGTGGCAGTTCCAAAGGTGATTGTTCCGGAACCGGATTGCTTTGTCCAAAGATAAGTTGTGGCTCCGGTTACGGTAGCATCCTGTGACACCTGAGAGTTATCCGTT
>LBWX01000008.1 GCA_000995065.1 candidate division CPR2 bacterium GW2011_GWC2_39_35
GTTAAGGAAGTATTCTTCTTCTTAAAAAAACCCTTGTAGCTCATGTGGTTATTATATAATCTATTCTTTGCTGTTAAAAGAGAGAAATAGTTAAATGCTAGCTGCAAATCGAAAGTGCAATGGGAAAGTCAAAATATCCTTGTCTAGTCATCCCCGTGAAAACGGGGACCAGGAAGAATAAGTCTAGGAAGCGTCTGGATTCCCGCCTCCGCGGGAATGACAAGCCTTTAATTTGTAGCAAATCAAAATCCCAAGACTCCGAACATCCTCTAATTAAGCCCACATTTAAATTATCTATCTTTAAAATTAATAATTTATTTAATCATCAAAATAGAATAGGTTCAAAAATTACTGCACTTTTAAAAGTATGCGCTTTTGATTTTCAACCTATGCATTATTGATTTTTAAGTTACAAGAGAGAAATAGTTCCAAGAACCCTAAAAATGGGTGGCACCCTTCTTACTTTTTAGGATTAAATCTCTAGCGTATTTCTTTTAGGATCTTTTCGTACATTTTAACATAGTTTTCTACCATATTTTCTTTAGAAAAAAATTCAGCTCGCATTCGGCAGTCTTCCCGCCTAAGCCTATCCGCCCTCAAAACATCTTGGGTCATCTGAGCGACATTTGTCGAAAGATAGCCGGAGACACCATGCTGGATAATTTCCGGCGCCGAGCCGCTCATAAAAGCCAAGACCGGCGTACCGCAAGCCATTGCCTCTACCATGGTAAGCCCGAATGGTTCCGGCCACTTAAGAGGCAAGAGATAAGCCAACGCATTTTCGTAAAGTTTTATTTTTTCCTCGTGACTTACCTCGCCTATATAGATAATTTGCTCGTTATCAATAAGTGGCACAAGATATTTAGCAAAAAAAAAGGAATCCGACGGATCAACCTTAGAAGCCATAATTAGCTTTTTTCTTGTCCTTTTGGCTACCTCTATTGCCTCCAACGGGCCTTTCTCGTCGGATAACCGGCTTAAAAATAACAGATAATCGCCCTTAGGTTCGTGATTATACGGATATTTTTGAAGATCGATACCATTATAAACAGTACCCGCCCAATTCAAGTTAGGCATCATCGATTGCTGATTATTAGAGATAGAAATAAAATGAGTATCATTATGACGAGGATAAAATTCGAGCATTGTTTTAAAATCTATTCTGCCGTGGAAAGTAGAAACAAAGGGGGCTTTGACGTGCTTGCTAAAATGCAGCGCATAAAAATCCATATTATTATGAATTATGTCAATATTTGGGTCGCTTTTTATGTATTCTTCAGCTATTTCGATAGCCATTGTCTGTGCCACATAATAATCTAAAGGCCAAATATTGTCCGGGTCCATCCTGACTGGCTTGTCTCTTATGGGCACCAGTTTAGCCGACGTTATAGAATCTTTGGTCGCAAAAAGAGTCACCTCATGCCCCCTTTTTACGAGGCCTTCCGTAAGATGAGAAACAATAATTTCGGTTCCGCCATACATGACTGGAGGAACTCTTTCGATTGCTGGCGCCAGCATGGCTATTTTCATATTTTTCCTTTATGGAGCAGCTTGCATATATATTAAAATAGCTGCATTCAAGCTTAAGTAAAATACCCATTCGTACAATAAAAAAGAACCTCAAAAATTAAAGTTTTGGATTATTAGAAGCTAAAAGATCCCAAATTCCTTAAAAAGAAACCTTTATTTAGATGATAATATTTCTACGATCGTAGATATATTATCATCTTTTGTGGGACTAATAATATTATAAGCTGTTTAGTTTATGAGAATTGGCGTGACAAATTGCTATGGCCAAAGCATCGGCTGCGTCATCCGGTTTTGGAATTTCGCTTAAATTTAAGATGATTTTGACCATCTCCTGAACTTGTTTTTTCCCTGCTTTGCCGTAACCAGAAATAGCCTGCTTTACTTGAAGCGGCGTATATTCGGAAAACGGCGTATTAGAGTCGGCAATTGCAAGAAGAATTACGCCTCTCGCATGCCCCACGGTTAGCGCTGTTTTTACATTGCTGCAAAAAAAGAGCTGCTCTACCGTAATAACATCCGGTTTAAATTGATCTATAATTTCTCTAAGATCTTCACTGATTGTTTTTAAACGTAAATGAAGGTCCGTTTTAGCCGGCGTTAAAATACAGCCGTATTCAATAGCCTTTAATTTTCCGTTACTATAATCTACCAAACCATAGCCAGTTGTGGCAGTACCGGGGTCAACTCCAAGGATAATCATATTATCACGTCTGGAATATTAAAATTAGAAACAACATCGGTGACATCTTCAATTTCCTCTAAAGCATCCATCAGTTTTAAAATTTGAGCAGCCGTTCTTTCGTCTTCTACTTTTACCTCGTTCTTGGGAATCAAGGATACTTCGGCAGAATCTACTCTAACACCGTTATCCAAAAGATTTTTTTCGACTTTTTCTAGGTCTTTGGAGTTAACATAAATTATAAGCTCTTCATCAGTTGATTCCTCTACGTCTTCTGCTCCAAGATCAATAACTTGAAGCATCAGCTCTTCTTTGTCTTTTGCATGAGTAAATACAAGGATTTGCCCCTTCTCATCAAACATCCAACCGACCGATCCGGATTCGCCCATCTTACCTCCATGCTTAGAAAAGGCCGCCCGAACTTCACCCGCCGTTCGGTTTCGGTTGTCAGTAGCTGCATCAGCAATAACCGCAACACCTCCGGGCCCGTATCCCTCGTACCTGATTTCTTCAACTGCCGCCCCTTTTAACTCGCCCGTTCCCCTTTTTATCGCTCTATCAACATTTTCCTTAGGCATATTAGCTTCTTTAGCCTTATCTATAGCAAGACGCAACTTAAAATTAGCTGTTGGATCGCCGCCGCCTCTTGCCGCAACTGTTATCATATTTGCCACTTTAGTCCAAGATTTGCTTCTCTTGGCATCAACGATGGCTTTTTTGTGCTTAATACCTGCCCACTTAGAATGACCGGACATAATTAACTCCTTGGTTTATAGGTCGATGGGTTAATTGGTTCTTAAGTATTACTATTAACTCATCAACCTAATAGCCTATTAACCTATTTATATCGGATTCGGAATATCAATAAACTCCTCGGCGACATTAAATTCTTTAGCCACCAACTTTCCAAGTGCCTTGATGCCGACTTTCTCAGTATTGTAATGGCCGCAAGCCAAAATATTAAGACCCATCTCTTTGGCTGCTTGATATTCCCATTCATTAATTTGGCCAATAATAACTGTAGTGATACCGACCTTAAAGGCATCTTCGAAATGAGAGCCTCCCGAGCCGGTAAAGATAGCTACCGAAACTACCTCTTCTGGACCCGACGCTAAAACAAATGGCTTCTGACCATAAATCAACTCGGCCTTTTTTTTAAGACCGGCAAGAGAAACAGAATCTAATAAGTCGCCGCCAAAAAAGCCTCTTTCTTCTAATTTATTGGTCTTTATATTTAAACCAAATTCCTTAGCTGTTAGAACAGCATTGCCAACATTCTGGTTAAAATCTAAGGGCAAATGATAATTAGCGTAATTTATTTTTCTGTCCTTTAAAAAGCTAATTCTACGCCTAACATAATCCGGAGAGGGATCTTCGTAATTTAAAGGATGGTGACAAATTATAAGATCAGCCTTCTTAGAATCTGCCCTCTTAAACAACTCCAGGCTAGGAGAAACGGCTGTTATAATTCTCTCAATATTGTCTTGCCCGGAAACCGATAGACCATTGATTGGATCGTCCGGCCATTTGTCGATTTCCAAGTATTTATCTAAAAAATCAATGATCTTTTCTCGTTCTACCATGAGATTCCCTTTCGTTCGTCATTATAAACTAAAAAAAGGGTTTTTAAAACCCAAATGACATGAGCGTCTTACAAGAAACTAGTTTAAGCCGGCTAAGGCTGCTTCGAATAAACCATCAGAGGTATTAGCCCCGTCTGATTTTGAAGCAATACCATAAACCAATTCCAAATGATCATTTTTCTCAAAATTGATTTCTTTTGATTTTAGCGCTATGGTCTCGGCTATTCTCAAAGCTTGAGTTTCATGAGTATCCGGCAGGATTAAAACAAATTTATTTGTCTCGAAGCGACAAACCAAATCGTTATCTCTTATAGAATCTTCGATCACACTGGCAATCTTAGATATCGCCCGAGCCGCTTCCAAATCTCCGAAACCATCCCAAAAGATATCAAATAATTTAATCTCAAAGACAACAACCGATATATCTTCTCCAAAATCGTCGGCTTCCAAAAAACGCTTATCTAAAAATTGCCCCAGAAAGGGCTGATTGATAAATCCGGTTAACTCATCAACAATAATTTTATCTCCGGCATCTTTTATGAAAGAATCAATTCTCTTATAAAGAAGCTTGACGGCCTCGATCTTTTCGGCGGGAGACGAACTGCTCGCTGCAATTTTTCCCACTTCTGCTAACCATTCATGCTGTTTTAGCTTGAAACTCATACTCATTTCAACCAATTATAAGGATTTATATTTAATAATCAAGCATTAAATTGACGATAAATCTTAGCTTATATATCAACCAAACTCTTTAATAATAAATGGTAAATTATTAATGACTAATTGATCTAATTAACCTAGTGACACCCAATGACTAAAAAACCTAAATCCCAATATCTTAATTCTAAACAATAGCAAATATCTAATGCTCAAAATTCAAGACTTAATCCCTAAAACGCCCTTCTTGCTTTGGGCTTCTGTGCTTTAAATTTGTTTAGAGTAATTAGATATTAGGTCAATTAGACATTGTGTCAGTATCCTATCCTCACCGTCCCTTCATCCGTTCGAAAAATTTTAACCTTAAATAGTTTTAATAAGTCTATTATCTGACTCGCTGGATGACCATAACTATTCTCCCCAACCTCAATAACTGCAGTTTTAGGATTAATTTTCTCTAAAACCTCCTTGTCTAAACCGCTTTTACTACCGTGATGCGGCACTTTTAAGACTTCAGCATTAACTTGAAAAAGCTTATTTAACACTTCAAATCCAGCGTCCCCCGTGAACAGAAAATCCTTACCCCGAGTATCGAGTTTTAAAACTAGCGAACTGTCATTCTGTTCTTTCTCTTCAAAATGCGGGTCCTGAGGCCAAAGCACCTCAATTTTATCTTCGTTATTTAAAATAATTTTTGTTCCTTTAACCAATGTCTTTGTGAGGACTTTTTTCTCTCTTATTACCCTTTCCCATTCTTTAAACTCAGATTCACTACTTTTGACCCCATTGGTAAGAATCATCCCAATTTCATACTTTTTTATAACATCAATAAGACCATTCATGTGATCACTATGCGGATGTGTTAAAACTACTAAGTCAATCTTTCTTTGCCAGTAAGGCAATTCTCTTCCTAAAATTTCCAGGATTTTTGAAGTCGGCCCACCATCTATTAAGATAATTTGATTTTCCTTAGTCCTTATAAGGCTTGCATCTCCCTGGCCCACATTTGCAAATAAAACATAGGAGCTCCTCTCGATCAGTAAGCTATAAGCAAGACCTGCATTAAGAAGCAATAGAATTGCTATGTAAAAAATCTTCTTCTTTTTTGATTTTGCCATGTTTTAAAGTCATTAGCCTTATATCTAAAATAATAAAATAAATGATGATCATGTGCCAAAAAGTAAAAGATGATTGAACGCTGGACCAGCTAATTTTTGATAAGTAATCAACGGTTCTAAAAATATATTCCATCATAACCCAACCCACAAAGCCAACGAGAATACCGAAACTTGGCAAAAGAAAACTACCAACAACCGATATCGCCACAGTCGCCATCAGATAAGGAATAACAGGCAAAATAAGAATATTGGCAAGAGGTGCAACTAAAGATATCATCCCGAACTTATATGCAATTAAAGGCATTGTTAAAACCTGAGCCGACAAAGTAACAAGCAAAGTTTCCGAAATTAAACCTTTATTTTTTACAAAAGAAGACAATAAAGGATAAAAGTAAATAATGCCCACAACGGCAAGAAAAGAAAGTTGGAATCCAAGATCATAAACTAAAATTAAAGGGTTCGAAAAGATCATCACCGATGACGCAAAAAGAACCGAGCCCAAAGGATAATAATCCCGTCCCACAAAACGAGCTAAAAGTAAAACCGAAGCCATAGCTCCAGCCCTTACAGCAGACGATGACGCCCCGGTTAAAAGGACAAAACCCCAAATTCCAAAAGCAAATGCCATAAATTTAAAACGTCTTGGCGCCCTTTTTAATATGTGTCCAAGAATTGTCGCAATTATTACTACGTTATAACCGGAGACCGCTACAATATGGATAATTCCAACTACGGAAAATTTATTAAGAGTTTCTTTTGAAAAATTAGACCTTCCCCCAAGAAGCACTCCAGACGCTAAGGAAGAATAGGGTTCCGGATATATCTGATCAATTTTTGTGTTCAAATCAAAGCTAAGAGATACCATCTTTTGCTTTAAAATTAAATAATAATCATACTCCTTAGCCTTTTTAAAACCCTCTAAATAACTAATTTTAGGGTAATCGACTGAATAATAAATGTGGTCTTTTTGAGCCCTGGGGTCATTGTTTTTTTTAAACACTCCGGAAACTCTTAAGGTATCCCCTAACTCATATTTAGGGTACTTTTCGGTTCTAGTGCGCACATAAAAATTCGAGTTTATAGGTTTTACAAGATAAGTTTGGGACTGAAATTGGTTACTACCTTCTAGATCCCAAACTTTAGCCACCACCTCATTAGTAATATTAATATTTGGCTGAGTCTTTAATTCATAAAACCCAAGCCAAAAGAATCCAAAAATAAATCCCGCCAAACCCATAGCTAGGGCAAAAATTTTCCTATCTTTTTTTATAAAAAAGATCCCGATAACCAAACCGAAAACTATTAAAAGATAATCAAACGGGATTTCAAAAAAGGTTCGGGTAGCGACCCCGACCGCAAAATTTAGCATCCCAAAAACAAAAAGCTTAGCTTTCATAAGAGTAGTATAACAAGCAAAGGGGAAATATAAATAAGAAAATACTAAAAAAAGCCCTCTAACAAGGCTTTTTAACTTATCATATGGATTGTCTCTCGCTTGGCTTACCATTTGAAGCCTTAAACAAAACATTGTTGTAAGGCTGGCTGTCCTACTCGATAAAAGCTTCGACGGACATTTTCCGCCTCACGGCGAAAAATGGAGGCCTCGATGAATTTTGTTTCGAACACCTTTTGGAGTAGATTGATAGATTAATGAAGGTATTTGAAGAAAATGGTTAACTAATCTTTCTTAAATTCCGCTTCTGACGCGATTAATCATCAGCTCAACATTTTCGTTAGTATTAATGTCTTCAATCCTGATATCGGGATTATTTTTCTGCCAAACTCGAAATACCTCATCAGCAAATCCTTGACCGACAGTTTGCACGCGATCAAAATCTAAAACAATATGCTTAAATTCATCAAGGCCACTCACCACTCTTCTAGCTTGGGATCGAGAAATATATTCTCTACCCATTTCATAAAGCCTAACAACCACCTTAGTCTTTGCAAACTCAAAAGACTCATCTGCATATTCCCTAAAGATATCTTCCAAGTTTCTTTCTGACCGGGTACCGATCTCAAAAAATACTCTAGTGCCTTTTCTGTTTGGATTATCACTCACAAAAATATCTTTTAGGCTGTTATCAAAAATGATTTTCTTTCCCGATCCATAGATAACAAACCGATCAGCCATCTTTGAGGTAAAGAAGATACCCTCTCCCGAATGAGCCTCCGGGGAAGTTGTTTGTTTACCCTTTAAGAGGTCTTGAATAGCTTCCATAATATTTTTCAGCTTCTTTTTTTGGACAATGTTATTAAAGATGCCAATACCATTATCTGAAATATCGAAAAGTATTCTCTCTTTATCCCGGCTAAAAATAATCCGGATTTTAGTACCTTCCGAATGCTCTATGGCATTGTTGAGCATTACTGTAAAAGCGTATCCTAAAATTTTGGTAATGTTTTCGGGAGCATCAGCAAGAATAGCCGTTTCTCTTTTAATCTTATTCCAAACAATATCCTCATTAAGATCTCTATTTTTTAAATCCCAAATAACTTTGTTTTTAAGAGCCTCTTTAGCCTTACCCCTTAATACATAATGGGCTCTATTAGCCCGACCAACTAAGATAATTTTACCCTCATTCTGAAGTTCTTTAAAAAACCTCTGAATAAAAGCACGACTAAAACCGGTTTCATCTACAATATCCGAAACCTTCAGTGTCCCTTTTTCTCTAATTTTTTTTGTGATTAAATCTTTAATATCCATCACAACCTTCTTGTATACAACTTATTATAGATGAGTTTTTATAAGATGTCAACAAGTTGTCAACAATTAGTTAGAGACTATAACATTATAACCGTATCAAAACGGTACGATCATGATAGCTATTTGATATTATTAGATAGCTAAGTGTTCGAGTCCCCATTAACTGGTAATCATTTTATAAAGTACCTTCTTGGCTACTCCTCAAAAAGTTCGAACACCAAAAAATCCCTTAAATAAGGGATTTTTAACTTAACATATCAATTGTGTTTCACTTGGAGGGCCGGGCGGGACTCGAACCCGCGACCAATTGCTTAAAAGGCAACTGCTCTACCACTGAGCTACCGGCCCAGATCAGGTAGCAGTCAACAAAAACAAAAAAACTATATTTTGTTATTATTTGTTTTGATTACTGCCTGCTCGATTAGGGATTACCGTTTTCTATCATAAACACCCGAATATAATAGCACAAAATTCTAAGTTTGTCTATCCTCTTTAACTTATTTCGTTTCCTTTTTCGTAAAAGAAAAGAAAACAATAAAAGCAATCGGAATGATTAACCAAATAAATCTAAACTGCATCATATGGGCCGCAAGGTTGGACTGTTTGTAGATGGCAGCTCGCTGGATATCGGACATAAAGCTTGCCACAGAAGTAAGAATAAGGCCCGCACTGAAAAAACCATAAACAACTGACATGATCGTACCCATAAGACCCCTTGTGACTTCTCCCATCTTAATATTCTCATTCTTTAAAGTAAAAAAGAGAATTATAAGACCAAATAAAACAGTTTTAAAAGTGAAAATCGAAGTCGAAGCGCCGTACGAACTTTTATTAAAATAATTATAGAGAAAGTTACCCGATTCATTGGCAATCGCTAAAGCCACATATGTGGAGAGCATGATTCCGGAAATCTTTGCTTTTCCAAGCAGCAAACTATAACCCACGCAAACAGCAAAAAAAAGAAATATAAACAAGTCCCATGACGGTGCTAAATTGATGTTTCCCGCTAATTCAGTTGCCTCGCCTTTAACTTGGCTTATTTGTTCCATTTGCCCTCTTTAAAAATAATACCTTAATCACAAATAAGAAGCAAGCCATAACAATAATACTACCTTGCAGGCTTGCCTTGGTGAAAAGCTATCCTCTCTTAAACAATCCCCCAATATTTTTTACCCAGGAGAAGGTTTCTTCTAAAGATTTAATGATAAGTTGAAGGATTGATTTTTCTTTGGTGGGGGTAACAAAGGAGAAGTCTTGGGAGTGGGTTATGTTGCCTCGTTTGTCGGTGGCTTTAATTCTAAAGTGATAAGTGGATGAGGGGTTTAGGTCTTTTACGATGACGGTGTGTCCGGTAGACATATTACTATCTTCGGTGGTTTTGTATTCGTATTTGCCGGATATTACGCCTTCTCCGTATTCTATTTGTTTGGCAGCCGGCTTGTTAGTGTTCCAAGAGATAATAACTCCGGCGTACTCGTCTTCTGTTCCCATGGGAAGAAGATCAATCTTTAAGTCTTTAATTTCGGCTCCGGTGGTGTCTAATGGGGTTTTAAAGTTAAAGACGTCGGATTTTGTTTCGTTGCCGTGTTTATCTTTGGCAAGAACTTGGAAATAATATTGGGTATTGTCGTCCAGAGATTCCAAAGTTACCTCATGAGCTTTACCTTGTTCGGAAGAAACTTTTCTTAAGCCCAAAGCTTCGTCTTTGCCGTAGGCTACCATGGTTTCTACGTTGACGTTAGACTCCCAGAAGATTGTGGCGGCGTAAGAAGTAACGCTTTTAATTTTGATGTTGGGGATCTCGGGGCGGAGGACGGCGGTAAATTGGTATTCGGAGGAGATGTATTCCAGCTCGGAGGCATCTTTCCCACGAACTTTATAGTAGTAAAGTTGCCCGGGAGTAAGATTCTTAAGATCAATCACGTGATGTGTATTTAGCTGATTATCACCGGCTGACATGCTATATTTGCCGGGCTCCAAACCGTAATCTACCCAGGAGGTCGTTGGAATAGCCGTATCCCAGGCGATACGGGCGCTGGTCGCCGTAATGTTTTCTTCCGCTACTTTGGTGGCGTCGGGCGTTACAGAAATCTTAGCGTTGTCGTCTGACGGAGTTAAAAAGGTTGGCCATTCCCCGGAACCAACAGGCGGATAGTAAGCAATGTAGCCGTCATTTGTCTTTGAAACTATCCTATAGCTATATTTGCTTCCCGGAATTGCGGCAAAATCAACGGCATGTTCGGTAACCGGATCGGATTTAAAGGCGCCTCCCTTCATTAGGGAGCTGGCATTTTTTAAATCTTCCGAGGTTACATTCATGCCCTTTTTGGTAACAATTTGATATTCAACAAGCGAATCTGATGGCAAAGTGGTTTTCCACTGAACCGAGATACTAGAGGAATTTGTCTTTATTGATACACTGGAGTCAATTGAAAAATCTTGCGTTTTAAAAGTATGGGCATCTACATCAAAATCGTTGGCAAAGCCTAGAATGTTTCTGGAAACGATTTTGTAATAGTAGGTTGTATTGGGCTTTAAGCCGGCAATGTCAACTTTATGCTCCGCTCCGGCAGTACGCCTGCCGCCAACACCGGCAAAGCTCGGCGCGGCATTAGAATTAGTTAGATCATCCTTATTTGTAGAATATAGCGCTTGCGTTTCTGATTCTTGAGTTGCCGTCCATTTGATAGTGGCCGAGGATACGCCCACCTCAACACTACTAATACTCACACTCGGCTTGGAACCCGGGATTCCTTCTTTTGTCGGACTTTCTGAAATCTTGCTTAAGTTATTAAATGAATCTTTGGTTCGAATGCGGTAGGTGAATTTTTTAGAGCTGGGGAGATTTAGATCAACTAAATATTTGTTAGTGGTTTCTGCAGTTCTTACATAGACGTCATCTTCTGCTATTTCTATCTGATAGCCGGTAATGCCATTTAGAGTGGTATCGGTACCAGCCACCGGATCGTTCCAAACAAGAACAAAGCGGTTTTCAACCGGAGCCTCCACGCTAGAGGCATCAATTAGTTTTACAGCGGAAGAATTAGGAACAGCCGGTGTCGGGGTTTTTTGAGTAGTCAAGTCGGAAAATGCGGATTTGTTGGAGTTTGCATCAACTGTTTTTAACTTGTAGTAATAAGTAGTGTCAGCCAGAAGCGTGGAATCTCGGTGCGTTAGAGTGCCAACAGTAATAATAGGAGTATTCCAGGCGACGTCTCCCGAGTCAGAACTTGCCGAGCGGTAGATCTCATACTGAGTTCCGGCTCCGACATATGGAGGTGCTTGCCAGGAAAGATCAATTTGAGTTGAGGAATATCCTGTAACGGTAACATTTGCGGGTTTATCCGGAATAACTTTAACTACTACCGTATTGGAGTTTTTGGTATGAGCATTAAGGACAATAGTATCTATAGTAGTAACAAGGATGGAATAATTGCCATAAGTAAGATCGGCGGGAAGAGCATAAGTAGCCGTTATCTGGTATCCGTTAGCAACCGAGGCTCTAACCATTCTGGGATCAGTCTGGTCAAAAGTAGCAAGAACGCTATCATCAGGTTTTTTAACGGTTACTCTGGTGGTAATAATGTCCCCCGCTCCATCCGGATCGGTAGTAGTCCATGTAAGGCTTAGGTTTCGATTATCTCCCGGATTTACGCTCACCGGCCCGGCAGAAGTATTAACCCTAAAGGTTATGGAATCGGGAATAAAATTGGTCTTAGAATGGGAATAAGCCACTAGGGACTGGTTAGCTGACGATTGGGCAGCAAGGTCTGTATCATGAAGAGGAGTTGCCGGAGTTTTGGCCGAAGTTTCGGTAGAAACCAGATTTGTGTAAGTTAAAGAGGAGGGATCAATATTGGGGTCGGAAGTAGAAGTGGAAACTGGGTTTGCTTTTAACGTCGAGCGATAAACCTTATATTCTTTTACTCCCGAGCTAGGGTCAAGGTAAGCGCCCCAGGAAAGGTCAATAACCGTATCCGAAACACCGTTAGCAGCAAATGCCGGATCCCCAAATGTTGGAGCCGTGGTATCAATTCTTACAATAAGCTGGCTATAAGCGCTCCAATTTCCGGCTTCATCCCTGGCTTTTACCCTAAAATACCAAGCACCGTCAGCCTGACTTAATTTAGATAGGGTGCCGCCGGCTGCATCCGCGTCCTCGGCGTTATCCGGGTCAGTTGGCGTTAAGGACCAAGTATAGGAATATCCCGTTACCCCTACGGTATCCGTTGAGGAAAAGGCCAAAGAGACATCTTTGGTGGTATACCAAACATTNGAAGAGACTGAGGGTTGAGATGGGCCTATGTTATCAAAAGTAACATTAGAAGTAGCAACCGTGCCGTCATTGGTAGCATCGTCAACGGTCTTTACTTTGATGACATAATCTTTGGTTAGGTTTAGAGCCCAGTCGTCCGGCAAATAAGCGTTTCTTCTAAAGGTATAGTCCGGTTTAGCGCCTAAAATTTCATCGGCCTGGAGAACATAAGTAGTACTCAAATCAGCATATGGCAGCCACATTACCCCGGACCAGTAAACGGCCGTGCCGGAGTCGTCTTTGGTAATAGACATTTTAATCTGGGAGGCGTTGGTAACGCCGGAAGTTTCGTCCGTTACCGTTCCGGAGATTTCGGCAATGGCGTTGGTTTTTAAAATATCAGAGGTGGACGGGGTTAGGTCCATAATAATAGTATCGGTAATGATAACAGCGGAGATGTTGCCGGCTCTGTCCCGCCACTGGATCCAAACTTGTTTGGTACCGTCTGTAACTGTTAATGCCCAAAGGTCTCTTCTGCCGGTCGAAGCGTCGTAGGATTCCCACTGTTCGGTGTCGAAGGTACCGTCATTAGAAATTCTTAGTCCCCCGTTAGTTCCTGTATATTGGGGAGCGGAACGGACATCGTTGTCAACATTAGTAAACCAAAGGGTGTTTATGCTTTGGGATTTTGTGTAAGTAGGATTGCCGGAATTAATAACAAAAGTACCGGAGTTCGGAGGGGACGAGTCATAAATAAAACTGCGCTCAACTGCCGTTTCGGTGTTAGTGGCCTCGTCTGTTGATTTTACCTTTACAATATATGTATTGCCGTCGGCAAAATTGATGTGAGAAATGTCATATGCAAACGATGCGGAAGTGGGCCCGGTAGACGTAACATTTGCCAAAACCCAGGTAGATCCGGAACCATCCCACTTATTAGGATCAGTACCGTCCCAATAAATGCTTGAAGTTTGAATTTGGATTTCCGCTTTTGTAATAGCTGTTTGAGTGTCGGTAATCGTTCCGGTTATTTGACCCGACCAAGGGTTGGAAACTCCGCCGTAAGCGCATGGGTCGGGGTCTGTGCCGCAAGCTGCCGGAGATTCGGGCATGGTAATAGTAGTAGCCGGGGCCACGTTGTCTACAATAATACTTGCTTCGGGAACAGCCGTATTTGCCGGAGGATCATTGGCTTCCGTAGCTTCTCTTAGAGCCACTTTATCATAAGAAATAATTTTAAAACCATAAGTAGCGTTGGTTGAGGCCGTAAAGGAAATGGGCGATGAAGTATGGGTGGTGCCGTACAAAGTCCATGTGTAGGGAGAAGCGGTTTGAGTAGTATAGAAAAGCTTTACATAATCAATGCCGGAAGCAGAATCCGAAGCATTATAAGGAACATTAAAGGTAAGACTATTAGTAATAGCGGCGAGATTAGCGTCATCTACTATCCCTTGTGTTGGCCCGGTAGTATCAATAACAAAAGCGGCATTTGATTCGTCCGATGTATAATTGCCGGCCACGTCTGTAGCCGTTATTTTAACCTTAACCATAAGTGCCGGAATTAGAAAGAGGGGTAACGTCGGAGTTGCCGATTACTGTCCAAGATGAACCATTGTTTGTAGTGTATTCCAACTTAATGGGGCTTGCTAAAAGATTAGCGTCGGATATTCCGGCCGTATTCCAGGTGATATTATGGTTAGACCCCCCAAGCCAGGTTTCCGCACTGTTTGGAGAAGTTACGGTGTCTGAAGCCACAGCTGGAGGAGTGGAGTCGAGGGTAATTTGGTCGGAAAGAGGATATTCTATGCTAAGATCAGAAAGAACGGGAGTATTGCTACCATCCCCTTCCAGTTGCAACTGAATTTCAAAAGTTTTGGTATTGGCAAATGATGATAGCAGCGGAATTGTCCCGGATGATCCGGGAACAAAGTAGTAAAAAGAAGCTGATCCGTCAGAAGGGTTTACATAACTACCGGAGCCCCACGCATCAGCAGGACGTACTTTAATACCGATTTTATATGTACTGCTTAAACCGCTGCCGGTCCATTTTAGATTAAGCCATTTATATTGAGGACCAGATGGATCGCCGACTCTAAGACCGGTATATGGAGAATTGACGCCAAGGGTACCGGAAGGTTGGTAGGGGGTAAGTTGGGTAAAAGTGTAAACACCAGCAGCACCAGCTTCGCCAGACCCATCACCGCCAACACCAGCTTCGCCCCCTTTTAAAGAATCTGCAGTAGTAACATTATCATCACTTAGCACGATTGTATCATTTACCTTAGGCGCTTCTATAGTTATTCTCCCAGCTCCACCGCCACCTGATCCAGTATAACCACCACCGGACAAACCGTTGGCACCTCTAGCTGTTATTATGCTGGAACCGCTTACCGTTACGTTGTTGGGAGAAACAATATGTATGCCCCCACCGCTACCACCACCACCGCCACCATAACCAGTAAGGCTCATAGTACCTTCACTGCCATTGGCAATAATGTTTCCGTTAACTGTTATATTATTTGCTAAAATATTAATGGAGCCGCCACCATTCCCGCCATTAGCAGGATTAGTGGTTCCACAACCTCCGCCACCTGAACCAAAATTAGGAAAGTCGGTATTATAAGCCGTGCCTCCGGCAACATCGCCCATAAAATAAATCATATTACCGCCGTTACCACCGTATGCCCCACCACCACCGCTCCAATAACAATATTCATCGTCTCCGGAGTAAGCGTAACCGCCGCCTTGGGTTCCGGAAGGATAACCGCCCCTATTTTTACCAACACCGCCGACATAACCCCTGCCACTGGCATCTATTTTGCCACCTGTATTAATGGTTAAACTTTCTTTTACTTTAAAATCAATCTTAACCAATGCGGCGGTTGTCAGGGTGCCGTTAATGGTCAAGCTTTTAAAATTAGGAATGGCCGCCGTGCCCGGGGCATAAGTGTTGCCATAGTTTAGCCCTACATTCGACCCATTTTTAGCTGGATTTGTGCAATTGGCTAGAGTAACGCCGGTTACAGTTGGGTTCTCATAAATCTCTTCTATGGTGCGCGTATTACTAGCAGCTATTGTTACATCGCAATCATCCCCGGTACCAAGAGCAACGCTGCTTGCCAGTTTTACATCCCCGCCGGCTGTCAAATCAAGCTGGCTAGTTGTTGTCGCCGCCCCTTGGGTTGTGCCGTTCCAATCATTTTGAGTTGTAAATTGTTTTCCGCTTACATTCCCTGCATTATCTCTAAACCGAACATAGATGGTTTTAGTGCCGTCAGCGGATATTTTCCAAACACCGTTGCCGTTTGCAAGATTTATGGCGGTTAAGGTTGGCGCAGAGGTAATGCCGGAAATAGTTGCATAAGTATTAATAGCCCAGTTTTCCCCGTTTGTGGTGCTGTTGGAGCCCGCTCCGTCAGCCGTACCGTCATAAATACCCCAAGTAGCGCCGTCTTCAGAAAATTGGACATCTAAAGTAGTGGAAACATTGTCCGATAAAGTAGCCTCGGCTTTAATTATCTTTTTGTCATCAGTTTGGTTTACATAATCGGTACGGTTAGAAACGTTCCCTTTTACCGTAAATCCGGAAGATGAAGGCGGGGTTTGTTCTATAATAAAGCTTTTGGTTTCACTCCAGGCAGAAGCCCGGCCTGCGGCATCGGTAGACCTTGATTTATAGTAATATGTCTGATCGCTGCTAAGCCCCGAGATATCAGCCAGCCATTGCTCTCCGGCCGCAGAGCAAGGATCGGCCACACAGGAATAGGTATAATCTATAGTACTTACCGTTACACCGACGGGAGCAGAGGGACTACCGGTAAAGCTCTGGTCTGTTCTTAGCTCTATTTGGGGAGCTATAGGAGAAGCGTTAGCAAAGGGCGTACCAAGATCAGCCTTTAGTTTGACCTGTGCCTGGTTGGTATAAGTTGTTATTTCTGTGGTTGTATCGTCAGTGCGGTAGGTTTTGGGAGTTGCCGGCGGATCTAGATAGTTATGGGTAACAGTAACGTTATCCAATAACGGTGTATAATTTTTGTTTGGAGTGTCAGACAACAAAGTCGCCTCTATCTCTAACCATTGGGTAGGCAGAGTCAAAATATTTGCCCCCGAAGTAGTATAGTAAGTTGTGCCACCGGAATCATTATTCCAATATGTCCAACCGGTATCCTTATTACCGGTCGTTGTTGCGGCTGAAGGATCATTCAAATTAGTCCCTCTTGTTCTAAACTTTATAATAGTGCCGTTATTGGTAGTGGCGCTCCAAACAATTGTTGTCCATTTAGATGTGGCACCCTGACCAGAATTAATTTTAAGATTCCTAAGACTACCAGACGCCGGATATCCTGTAGGCAAGACGTTGGGATAAACCCCGCCAGCTCCATTTAATCCACAATAGGTGCCGCACCCACCATTACCATTCGAAACAGAGGGGGTTGTCGAACCCGATGAAGTTGCAACATCAATTCGCATTCTGCCGCCACCGCCGCCACCACCACCGCCACGACTAGCACCACCATTACCACCCTTAGCAGTTACATAGCCTAAATTATTAAAATTACCGGTAGTAACAATCCATATAGCACCTCCAGAGCCACCACCGCCAGAACTTTGAACAATATTACCAATATTACCATTTGCCAATATTGACCCTGTTGCAGTATTTAAGTTTATTGAGAATGCCTGAATCTTTATAATGCCACCTCCGGCCCCACCGGCCCCACCGGCCAAAGTACCAGAAACACCGGCTCCGCCTCCACCTGAACCAAAACTTAAGAAGTTGGTATCGGTAGGACCTCCCGCGCCAACAGAACTATTGTAAGTTGCACCATTGCCGCCACCGCCTCCATATCCACCGCCACCGCCGCCACTTGCATATCCGGCACCACTCATAGCACCTGAGCCATATCCACCTCCTGTACCGTAACCACGGCTACCAGCTATTCCCGAGCTAGTTCCGCCAGAACCACCGCCATAGCCCTTACCGCTAGCATCAATTCTGCCGCCATTTTGAACCGTCACGGTTCCTGTAGCTTTAAATTCTAGCTCTTTACCTGGATTTATCCCCGAAGGAGAATCTGTTGTTAATATACCTGTGCCTGTGATAGTTACATCATTAAATTGCGGCACGCTACCTGCAGAAGGGCTATATGTGCCGCCACCCTTATTAAGCCCTTTGTCTGCACCCCTTATTGTTGTAACTCCCGTTACATTATCATTTTCAAAAAGTTCCCTGATATTTACGTTATTGCCAGTTACTATCACATTTCCATCAGCTCCTGAACCAACAGAAATACTCGTAAGAGCTACCGTCCCATCTGTGTTTACTACCACATTGTTTTGGCTAGTCGTACCACCTGATGCTCCAGGCGCATTATTGTTTTGAAGATGATCCTGAGTATCCCAGGTCACCGTATTACTCCCCGCCTCCGCTACCCTCGGCTTGCCGCTAAAGTTAAAAGGGGAAATATATTGAAGGGCCATAAAGGCAATAAATGAAACACAAAAAGCATAAACCGAAGCCTTGTTTACGGAATGAGCATATGGCCTGGAATAATACCGGTAATAAGTCTTCTTCTTAGCAAAAGCATTATCATGAAACTTCCGAAGCCTAATATGCAAATAATACCGAACCTCCATCAAAAACAACCGCCCCAAATTCCAACGATAGACAATCCACTTTATAGTTTTAGGCTTCAGCAGCTCTCCCCCTATTCTAAAGGGTCGAACCCTTTTAGAAAATTTTCGGAATTTAAAACCGTGCCGGATATCATCCAGTTTGTCCTTTATTCCCCCTACTATTTTTTTGGATAGCGGTTTCTTATTCATTTATCCTTTGCAAACTTTTTTTATTGAAAAATCTAGGCCAATTCTAATTGTTTTTTGATCATATTTATCTCAATCTGTTGGTTCCTAACATTTTCTTCCAATCTTTGAATAGCTTGATTCGTGAATACCCTTCCCTGATCTAGGCGTTGCAAGATCGACATCATTTGATCTTGACCCGTTAGATATTCATTGCGAAATTCTTTAAGTTCGCTTCTAACCTGTCAAATCTCTTGTCGTGCGCATCAAGCCTTCTTTCAACCCTATCAATTCTCTTATTTGTTTCTTTTATTAACCCATGAGTTTCACTAAACCCATTGGCCATCATCTGGGCTAAATCTTCAGCGTTATATCTTTCATATCTATCCTCCCCACTATCCTAAACTAAGATTATTTTTTGAATTATCAACAACTACTCAAGCAATATCATAACAAATTCTTGGATATTTTACTATTTTAAATTAAAAAACTTTATGTAGATTTTTGCTTCTTTTCTAAGAAAATCACCGCCTTTTTAAGAAGCTTAAACTCATCCCTACCCACTTTTTCCTTTAGTTCATAGTCAGACATAAAAATTCCCTCTATTATCCCCATTTTAAAAAAACTTCAATCAATAGTCAAAAAGTAATGATACAAATATCCAAGCATTTTCCCATCGGCCTATTCGCCTATCTAAAACCAACCCCTTTTACCGTCCCATTCCTCCAAGAGCTTTTTTTGTGCAGAAGAAATCTTCTTGGGAATTTCCACATTAACCTTAATCAAAAGATCGCCTCGCCTTAAGCTATTTAGTACCGGAGTGCCTCTGCCTGAAATTTTAATTATCTGGCCCGGCTGAGTACCAGCGGGAATTTTTAGATCCACGCTTCCCTCAACAGTTGATACCTTTGAGACAGCTCCAAGGATCGCTTCATAAAAAGGGATAGAAATTTCGGTAAGTAAATTGTTGCCATCCCTTATAAACCGAGGATCTTTTTTGACCACAATGTGAAGATAAAGGTCACCGGATTTACCGCCAAACTCCGCTGCTTCTCCTTCACCAGTAACCCTAATCACAGATCCATCCTGAACTCCGGCCGGAACCTTTATTTTTAGGTTTCTTAATTTCTTTGTGCGGCCATGACCGTTACATTTGGTACATTTTTTTTCCGGCACTTTGCCTTGACCCCGGCAATCCGAACAAACGACAGTTTGAGCAAAAGAGCCAAACATAGTTTGAGTAGCTCTAGTTACTTTTCCCGAACCATGGCAAATTGGACAGGTTTTAATGGATGCCCCTGGCTCTGCTCCTTCTCCTCTACAATGCGAACATTTAGCCCATTTATTAAGCCCAAGTTCCCTTTCAGCTCCGGTAATTACTTCTTTTAGATCGATGGTGATTCTGGTCTCTAAATCGGCGCCTCTTTGAGATTTGGTTCTTGTTCCCGTTCGGCCGCCCCCAAAAAAGGTTTCGAAAATATCGCCAAAACCGCCCAAGTCTTCAAAATTAATGTTGGCGTTAGAAAAATCCTGCCAGTTATATGATCCTTGGCCACGTCCCGCGCCTCCCGGACCGGCTCCGGATCCCGGCACAAAACCATGCTTGTCATACTGCTTCCTTTTAGTTTCGTCACCCAACACCGAATAAGCCTCGTTTAGTTCTTTAAACTTGGCTTCATCCCCATTGCCTGTATCTGGATGATGTTTTTGAGCAAGTTTTCTAAAAGCGCGCTTTATCTCTGCCTGAGTTGCGCTTTTTGAAACCCCTAATGTTTTGTAATAATCTTTTTGCATAGTCTCACAAGTTATAAGTTAAAAATGAAAAATGAAAAGTCAAAGTTTTAAGTTTAAAATTATCCTTTACCCCTTAATGACAAAATGCTTGATCCAAGTATTTTAGATAATTCAGTTGCTTCTTGCAACAACTCTCCAACTTCATGAATCTCTGCTTTGCCAGAATCTCGGAGCAAGCCTAGCCAATACCTAGTTTCATTAGAGCTTTTTAAGGAATGGCTTATAAAATTCGTGAAATCCTTTTTTGAAGAAAAAGCTTGAGCCTCAACAATATTCGCTCCTATGGAAGTTCCGGATCTTATAAGCTGATTAGCGATAACTTGAATTGAAAAAGCACGCTTATCCAACGAATCAATAAGTTTTATGGTATCAAGAGAGAATTTATAAGCTCTTTTGATAAGCTTCTGTTTATATGCTTTATTTGTTTCCATTTGATTTTTAATTTCTAACTGTGATTTTTAACTTTTCACCTTAAACTTTTAACTAGCCTTATGCACTAAATCTTTCAACTCATTATATATTTTGTGCTTACTATTCACCTGATAATACCTCTTATTCCCAGCCGAAAAAGTATTAACAACTTTTAAGTGAGTTAATTTTCCTAGTTCGTACTGAACCACAGAAATAGCATCACCCCCTCTAAGCTCTGACTGGTAAAAGCTTTTACCAGGATTTCCAAAAAAGGTTCTAAGAAGCCTGGCTCTGGTTTTAGATGAAAATAATTCTTCTAACATAATGCCTCCAAAAGGGTTAGACCCTTTTGGAGGGAACCCTCTTTAATTTGTGACCTTACCTATATTTTAGGTTAGATTCTTTTGACTGTAAAGGTTTTTGGGAAATTGACCCGTTTTCGGTCATTGCGAGGAATGAAATGACGAAGCAATCTAGTCTTATTCAGGACAAGATTGCCACACTCCCTTTGGGTCGTTCGCAATGACGGTAAAGGAGCTTTTCTATCATTCCGGGCTTGATCCTGAATCAAGTACAGGACAGTCTCTGGAACCCAGTCTTCCTAGATTCCCTCCGAAGTTTATGCCGAACTAGACTCAGTTCGAGAATGACATATTGGGGCTTAAAGAATAATTTCTGGGGAAAGGAGCGTTGGATGTTTCTTTTTTGTTTGAGCTCCACCGCTCCCCTTTTGCCTGATTTGTCATAGTATCTATGCCTGAACCTCAACTCGTGCCATTCCTCTCAAGAGCCAGATATAATCCTCGAGATACTCATCGGGCACATCCGCACGTTCCACCTCATGTAGAATAAACCACTGATTAAGAGCTTCGGCAAGAAAACGAGTCAGAATCCGGTTTGCCCGATTTTCGCGCCTCGCTCTAAGAAACGGGTAGAATTCCTGCGCGCCCATCTTCTTAAAACAGTCGACCAGCTTGCCGTGCATCTTAAGACGGTCGCACTTATATCCTCTGGTTTCTCTTCTCTTTTCCTCCACGAGATAATCATTGTTTGAAATAGCCATAAATATGTTTTCAATACTATCTTTGATGTCCATCTACTTCACCCCCTCCCATGACAAATCAGCATTCGGTAAAGGGATTTTATCATTTTTTAAGGTAATTGTCGAGGTTCTTGCGTCATTCTGAACTTGCCTGCCCTTCCGAAGCGAAGCGTAGGAGGGTTTCAAAATCCCCTCAGATTCAAGACAAGATCCTGAATCAAGTTCTGGATGACGTTTTCCTGGAAGGGTTCGACCCTCTTAAGAGGGTCGAACCCTTTTGAAACTGTTTTTTGCGTTAGCTAACCACTTCTCCCTCAATTGGGCCATCATCTTTCTTCTCTTCTTCGCCAGAAGCCTGAGTTTCGTTAGCGTCTGCTGCCGGCTGTTCGGCTGCCTGGTACATAGCCGCCCCTACTTTTTGGATAGCTTCGCTTAACTCTTTGGTAACCGCTTCCATCTTTTCTTTATCATCAGCCGCAATTGCTGCTTTTAAGGCTTTAATCTTATCTTCCACTTCTTTTTTATCCGTCTCCAAAACCTTATCTCCGGCGTCTTTTAGAAGCTTTTCAGATTGATAAACTAGAGCGTCAGCTTGGTTTTTAGCTTCAATAGTTTCCCTCTTCTTCTTATCTTCCTCGGCATTGACTTCGGCTTCTTTTTTCATCTTTTCCACTTCATCCTTGGAAAGCCCGGAGGAGGCGGTAATAGTAATCCTTTGCTCTTTACCGGTGGCCCGATCTTTAGCGGAGACGTTTAGAATACCGTTAGCGTCAATATCAAACGTTACTTCCACCTGGGGGATGCCTCTTGGCGCTGGCGGTATTCCGTCTAAGATAAATCTGCCTAGTGTCTTGTTGTCAGCGGCCATCTCGCGCTCGCCCTGGACTACATGAACTTCTACGGAAGTCTGGTTGTCAGCGGCGGTGGTAAAAACTTCGGTTCTAGAAGTCGGGATAGTGGTGTTTCGTTCAATCAGCTTTGTAGCTACGCTTCCCAAGGTCTCAATTCCCAATGAAAGGGGAGTGACGTCAAGAAGAAGGATGTCTTTTACTTCTCCGCCAAGCACACCGCCCTGGATTGCGGCGCCAATGGCCACTACCTCATCCGGATTTACACCTTTTAAAGGCTCTTTGCCAAAAATTTCTTTCACTTTTTCCTGAATAAGCGGCATTCTGGTCTGGCCGCCAACCAAGATTACTTCGTTTACGTCTTTTGCGGTAAGACCGGCATCTTTTAGTGCCTTTTTGCACGGTTCGATTGTTCGCTCAACCAGCGTCTTTACGATCTCCTCAAGCGTTGCCCGAGTAACGGTCATCACCAAATGCTTTGGTCCGGTAGCGTCTGCCGTAATAAACGGAATGTTGATTTCGGACTGCATGGCGGAAGATAGCTCGCATTTGGTCTTCTCGGCCGTTTCTTTAAGCCGCTGCAAAGCCATAGCATCTTTGGAAAGATCCACGCCCTGATCTTTTTTAAATTCTTCAACGATGTAATCAATTAAAGCCTGGTCAAGATCGTCGCCGCCTAGATGAGTGTCGCCGTTTGTGGCCAGCACTTCAAACACACCATCACCGAGTTCCAAAATGGAGATGTCAAAAGTACCGCCGCCAAAGTCGTAGACGGCAATTTTTTCTTCTTTTTTCTTGTCTAACCCATAAGCAAGAGCAGCTGCCGTTGGCTCGTTTATTATTCTTTTAACCTCTAGGCCGGCAATGGTTCCGGCGTCTTTTGTCGCTTGACGCTCGGCATCATTAAAGTAAGCCGGCACCGTAATAACCGCTTCGGTTACCTTTTCGCCAAGATACGCTTCGGCATCAGCTTTTAGTTTCTGCAAAACCATAGCCGAAATCTCGGGCGCAGTGTAGCTCTTGTCGCCCATCTTAACTTTAATACCCGATCCGCTCTTCTCAATCTTGTAAGGCATGTTTTTTACGGCGTCTTTTACTTCTTTGTCTTCGAAGGCATGGCCAATAAGTCTTTTAATCGAAAAGACTGTGTTTTCCGGGTTTACTACAGCCTGACGCTTAGCAAGCTGGCCTACCAATTTTTCCTTGTTTTTTGTTTCGGCGACGATTGATGGCGTAGTACGGTTACCTTCGGCGTTGGCAATAACCGTTGGGCTTCCGCCTTCCATCACAGCCATACAAGAATTGGTTGTCCCCAGATCGATTCCAATGATTTTACCCATATATTTTTCTCCTTTTTAACTATTAATTTACTAATTTATAGGATTAATACTTACTAACTAAATTTTTATAAAATGTGCTAATTAAATCCAAATTTCAAAGCTTAAATGTCCGGTAAAGTGCAAAGGTTTCTGTTCTCTCTGTCATTTCGGCCTTGACCCGGAATCCAGATGCCCCACCTTTCTTTGAGGCTTCCCGGATCCCAAATCAAGTTTGGGATGACAATGAAAAGACTTTAGCCTTTTCCTTTGGAAACTTTAACTCTAGCCGGTCTGATAATCTTATCTCCAAGCTTATACCCGTCCGCAAACACCTCCAAAACCGTGTCTTCTGGCTTATCGGATTCCTCCATAAACAAAGCCTCATGCAAACTTGGATCGAATAACTGACCAACTGCGTCTATTTTTTCTATGCCTCTGTTTTTTAATGCTTCCTCAAATTGTTTTTCAATGTTTTGAACGCCTAGAACCCATTGATTACTCTTAATATCTTCAGGCACGTGCTTAGCAGCCTGAGAAAAATTATCTAAAACTTGGATTAAGTCCATTAAAACTTGGATTTCACCATACTTTACCCAATCCTTTTTCTCGGCTTCCACCCGATTCCGAAAATTTACAAAATCCGCCTGCGCTCTTTTAAGAAGTCCGGTCAGTTCAGCATTCACTTGCTTTATTTTTTCCATTTCTGGATTTTTTACTTCTTCCAGTGTTTCGTCTTTTTTCTTTTTCATCTCTTCTCCTTTAAAATTCAGATTGTCAGTGAGGGTCTAACCCTCCCCAAGGAGGGTTAGACCCTCTAAGGAACTACATTTCCTCCAAATATTCTGATACAAGTTTTACTAATGAAATTGATTTTTCATAAGGCATTCGGGTAAGCCCCAACACCCCCACAAAACCTTCCGTGTTAAAAGGCGTCTGAAACCGCGACACAATAAAGGAACAATTTGCGTCTTTACCGATTGGGTTTTCATCTCCAATGTAGATATTAATCTCCTCGCCATCGGGAAGCTCGTTAATTAAATGAAGTAGGTTGTCAAAAATTTCCGCAATACGCAAGGCCTGAAGAGGAGAGCGGTAAAAATCCGGCTGCCTAAAGATGTTAGACATTCCGGAAAAATAAATATTTTCCCCGGAAGCCGCAATGGCTGCACAATCAGTTCTTTCCGCCAAAGTTTGAGCCGCTGTTTCTAAGGCTCTCTCAAACCGCTGCATTGATAGCAATTTCTTTTTTATAGCATTCTGCTCCCGCAATGCCACCTCGTATCTGTCAAGCAGGTTGTTAACGTAAAACCGATAGCCGCTTTCTGTTGGCACTCGCCCGGCTGATGTGTAGGGCTGACAAATAAAACCCATTCTTTCGAGATCCGCCATTTCATTCCGGATGGTGGCCGAAGATAACGGAAAACCGAATCTCTGGGTGAGAAGCTTAGAACCTACCGGTTCTGCTAATTCGATATAAGTTTCAATGATGGCATCAAGAATAGCCATCTTCCTTTCATCGATAAGTCCCTCCGCTATACTGCCCTACATCGTAATGATGCAGGGCTTTGTCGTTGCATCACGCGTTCAAATAATTATGCCACTAACCAAATTAATTCTGATATTTATTTCAATTAGCACTCTCACCCCTTGAGTGCTAATAATAATATAATATCGGACAAGAGCTGTGTCAAGTATTTTTTCCTGACCCACGTGCGCTTTTTAAAAAAAATAGAAAGAGCCACCTGAGTCGTCATTCCCGCGTAGGCGGGAATCCAGGAAGTTCATTGCATTCCTAGGCCTTCCGGTTGCCAAGGTCCGACCTTGGCAGGATATAGGTTGAGACTTTATGAAGAATCGAACTAGCTAAAAGGTAAAAAGGGTCGAACCCTCCGGACGGAGGGTTCGACCCTTTTTTTAAAGACTTAGCTTCTCTTTAACAATCCGCCAATGTTTTTTACCCAGGAGAAGGTTTCTTCTAAGGATTTGATGATAAGTTGAAGGATTGATTTTTCTTTAGTAGGAGTTACGAAGGAGAAGTCTTGGGAGTTAGTTTGGTTGCCTCTTTTATCGGTAGCTTTAATTCTAAAGTGATAAGTGGATGAGGGGTTTAGGTCGCGAATAATAACCGTGTGCCCCGTAGACGCGTTTTGATCCTCGGTTGTTCTAAAGTCATACTTGCCGGAAACAACGCCTTCGCCGTACTCTATCTGCTTAGAAGAGTCTTTATCCGTATTCCAGGAGATTATAACTCCAGCATATTCGTCTTCTGCTCCCATTGGCAAAAGATCAATTTTGATGTCATTTATTTCCGGACCTCTTGTGTCTAGCGGAGTTTTAAAGTTTAAAACATCGGATCTCACTTCGTTTCCGTGCTTGTCTCTGGAGATTATTTGATAAAAGTATTGGGCATTATCTTCTATGTTATCTAGGACGATCTCATGAGCCTTGCCCACTTCCTGGTTCCCTTTCCTTTGTCCTAAAGATTCATCCTTGCCAAAGGCCATAATAGTATCAGTGCTTACGTTTGTTTCCCAGAAGATCGTTGCCGCATAGTAGCTTACGTTCTTTGTCTTAATATTGGACACCTGAGGTTTTAACGTAGCGGTAAAAGAATATTCCGGAGAAACATATTCAATCTCATTGGCATCCGCGCCCTTAACCCGATAATAGTATAGGGTACCGGGAGTAAGATTTTTAAGCTCAACAATATGCGACTTAGCCAAATCATTGTTTCCAGAAAGCATGCTATATACAGCAGATTCGGTTCCGTATTCAATCCAAGAGGTAGTGGCGATAGTGGATTCCCAAGTGATCTTGGCCGAGGTGGCGGTTATTTCTTTTTCTTCTACTTTGCCGGTCTTCGGTTCGGAAATAGTATTGGTATCGGCCGTTGGAATCTCAAAGTACAGCAAGGGTGATTCGCCAATATTGTTGTCGTTATCAATACTCTTTACTTTATAGGAGTATCGGCCAGGAGTAAGAGGCTTAATGACAACCGAATGGTCTTTTGAGAGTTCCGAAGAGCCTTCGATCTTTGACGGGATATTGGAGTTTTGTTTCTGATATTCAGCTTGGGAGGAAGAATTAACGTTGGTAGTCCAGGTGATATTAGCCGAAGAGGAAGTAGTAACCACTTTAGGTTCGCTGATGCCAAGAGAAACAGTGGTAAAGTTAAGTTCTTCGGTTTCAGCCCTATTGGAAGAAGCATCATCGGACCTTAGCTTGAAAAAGTACTTGGTATCGGAGGTAAGACCGGAAAGAGTGATTTCATGGGAAGTCTGACCTATAATCTTAGGATCAATGTTTCCCTTCCTATACTCTGATTCTCCCTCTTTTCTATACAACACAGCCGAATCTGCCCCTTCATTCGTGGTCCATTTGATTTTAACGGAAGTCACTCCCGCCTCAAGGCCTACAGTGTCATTTGCGTCAGCTAAGGCTTCGGCAGCAAAAGTGATAATTGGAGCGTCTCTATCTACCGTACCGTAAGTAAAGGAAATAGAATCCGGTGCGGCTTGTTCGTTTTCGGTATTGTCATAAGCCTTGGACTCGATATTGTAAGTTGTTCCCATGTCCCAATTTAAAGATCCGTTTGAATAAGTCCAGTTAGTAAGGCCGGCTGCCAAATTCCAGGTGTTTTCGCTATCAACCCACTCACCAGTTGCTCCGCTCCAATACGTAATTGTTTGACCTTGGGTCCTCTTAATCCTTACCAATACCCTGTTGATATTGGCGTGATCATCCGAAGCGGTGCCCGCTATAGAAACACTGTCTACCGTGTCTCCGTTTCTAGGAGTATAGATCTTGGAGTCCGGTAAAGTGGCATCATACTTGTAGTCAAAGAGGGTCTTGGCAGTCGCTGAGATATTTCCTGAAGTGTCTTTCGTTTTAATTCTTAAATAGTAGGTCTGACCGGAAGTTAAAGACTCGGTAACCGTTAGTGAAGTACCGGCTTCAAATCTTTTGGCGTCTTCATTGGAGGTTAAAATACCCGCGGTTAAGGATGGATCGGCATTGGGATTAGTCCCAAAATAAACATAGTAGCCGCTAATTGCCGAGTTGATATCGGTTCCGGCATTCCACTCAAAGTAAGGGTGGGCAATATTAAACCAACCGCCAAAGAGAAGTTGGTTGGATTTTTGTTGATCTCCGTAGCCATTACCGGCATCCGGATTTGTTGGGGCCCCGTTATCGATATCGGTTGTAATCTGATAAGGGACTTCGTTATTTAGCTTTGTTTCAGTGTTACCAGACCCATCAATAGCCTTTATCCTAAAGAAATAGTCGGTATCAGAATTTAGATTGGAAAGGACAATCGAGTGGCTTGTAGCAAAAAGACCGGTGGACTTGGTTTGATCTAAATTGTTTGATACTGTGCCGTACTCCACCACTCCAAAGACTGCCTCGTCCGTGGTAAACGGAATGGTGATACTGGAAGGAGTTTTTGTAACATTGTTAAAATCAAAAGTAATAACTGGTTTAGTAGTATCTCCGACATCAGCGGGCCTGATGGTCGTTTGAGAAGAAACTTCGGAAACATTGCCGTTGGCATTTCTTACCTTTACGCGATAGGTATAATTAAGACTTAAGTTAGAGATATTGGCTCCTTCGTCTATGTAGTAGTTTCTCGCAAAGTCAGTGATGGTCTGGTAGGAAGCGTTCCAGCCCTCCCCTTCAACTTGTCTTTCAATAATGTAGGCATCAAAGTCATATGGAGCTAAAGGAGCGTTGTTGTAATTTGCATCCAAAGCCTGCCAGTAGACAATCACTCTGCCGTTGGAATCTGAAGAAGCCGACTTTGTCTGGACGTTTTTAGGAACGGTAAGAGTGGTAAGAGTTGCGGAATTTTGATTAGATGTCGGGGTTAAAGTTGATTCATTCGGATTGTAGGCGTCTCCTTCCGGCAAGGCTTTGTCTAGAACCGTCACCAGGTAATAATAGGCGGTAGCTTCTGTTAAGCCCGTATCTACTAAAGTAATAGGAGAGCCAACTGTAGAAAGGACGGAGAATTCCGGATCAGTTCCCTTGGTTATTGTCTTAACAAGATCCCCAGACACAAAGTTGGTGTCTGCGGTTCGGCGGTAGACTTTAAACTGCTGAACACCTTTTAAGCTCTGGATGGTGGGCTCGGTAGCTGAATCGGAGTTGTCCGCCGGCACCGTCCAAGATAAATTAACGGAAGTGCCATTAGAACCGACCGAAGAAACAATTAGGTCGTCTACGGAAGATGGAGCCGAGGTATCGGGCACCGTTACCGAGTTAGAAGTTTCCACCCATCCGGATGAATTTCCGGAAACGTCTACTGTTTTAACGCGGTATTTGTAATACTGCAACACGGTAAGGCCCTGATCATTTAAAAGATAATTGCCGCTGCCTTGGTGATTGGCAGAATTCGCCAAAACATCTACCGCATTACCGTAACTCTCGCCGTCCGCATCTATTTTTCTTTCAACAACATATTTTTCAATTCCGGTAACGGCTGAATCTACGGAGTTTGTTCTAGGAGCCGTCCAAGTAAGGTTAACGGCAGAATTTTGGTCCGTACCGATAGCGGCAATATTGGTAACGGGTTCGGGTTGATAGGTAAATGTTGCAGTAGAAGTGCCGGATTGGCGCGGATATACCCCTACAGAATCCACCGCTTTTACCGCTACGGTATAAGTGCCATATGGGGCGCCTGATGGGAAGCTGTAGGAGGAAACCGCGCTGTAACCGTCGGTAATTGGCGACCTCGAGGCGTTAGTCCAGCCCATTACCTCGGTTCCCTGGCCGCTCAAAACCCGTACCTGAATAAGGCCGCCGGTGGGGTTAAAAAAAGAGTCTAAATCGTTGTAAACGTCAAGATAATCAGGGTCGGTTACGTCAAAGGAGATATTGATGGTTTGAGGAGGAGTTAAATTTCCATTAGGCGTAAGAACAAGGTTAGAAACTGCCGGTGGTGTGTTAGTTTTGCCGGCTTTGTAGTTATCGGCAGAAGTCGGGGTGCCGTCATAAATATATCCGGAATCATTACCGGCTCTATCAATGGTTTTCATGCGATAAGCGTACCAAGACTGGTCGGTCATGCCGGAAGCCGTATCCATAAAGGCATAAGTGCCGGCGCTGTAAGTAACGTCTGCCGGTAAAGCTGAAACATTAATGGTCTTGGATAAAGCCGAATAAGTGTAAGTGGTGGGGTCGGTATTGGCATTATAAGTATCAAGCTTGGCCGTTCTTTCAATCACAAATTGAGAAACGCCGGAATGAGTTTCCACGGGCAGATTCCAGGTAACCTTAATGGTAGTAGAATCCGTACCCAAAGCCGCCATACTGCCTACCTCGGCCGGCAGAGCGGTGTCAACTTTTACGATATTGGCGCTGGTAGAAAGATTGGACCAAATGTTGGAATTATTTTGAACCCGGTATTCGTATTTGTAAGCGCCGGAAGGAGCCCCGGTTTTAGAATAATTGCCTCCCGCAGTAATAGTATTCGCCAGACTCCACTCCCCAACCGCATTGTCGTTTAAAGGCGCAAAGTATTCCAAAAGTTCAACTGCCTTAATACCGGATTGAGGGTCGCTTTCGGTCTTTGTAACCGTAAAGTTGCCGGTTGTATTAAAGCCGTCAGAGTAAGAAAAGGAATCAACCATCGGCGCCGTGGTATCAATCTTTATCCCGCCGCTCTCTGTAGAGTTTGTAATCCCCGAACCGTTAGTTACGGTTAGCTTAAATTTATAAGCCTTGGCAGTTAGGCCGGTTGTGGAGTAAGAATTGTCGCAGGTCGTGTCTACCTGGGCATAAGCGCCCCAGTTTTGAGTAGCTCCGCTTACCAAGTCTCCGGTTTTCTTTTCCAATAGACAAGTAACAATGCCGGATTCGGCATCAGCCATGGCCTTGTTAACCGTAATAGCGGTGTTGTCCTGGAAAGTATCGGCCGGAGTTAGCGAGATTACCGCCTGGGTATTGTCATAAATAAAGCTTCTGTCTTCGTGATACGTTTCGGTGTTATTTACGCCGTCAACGCCGTAAACGCCAAAGTTGTAAGTCTTACCCTGCTGCCAGGTAACGGCAGATAGATCGTAGCTCCAAGTGGAAAAGCTGGTTCCGGTATTAGTTGCACTAAGGTCGGTTAAAGCGCCCCAGCCCGAACCTGTCCAATAACTGTTTTGATCGTCTCTGATTCTAATTTTAACAATGGAGGTATTGGAACCGCCGGTGTCGGAATTGGTGCCGGTAACAGAGGCCGGTTTAGAGGGTAGCGAGTAGTAAGACCCGGAAAAGGCGGAGACCAATGAGGTTGGAGCCGCGTCATCCCAAGCAAAAACGTCTTGGGCAAAAGCATCTTGGACGTTGGCCGGAGCGGCGTTGTCTGTTGCCTTAGAGTAAACAGTATAACTTACGCCGCTTAAAAGCTTGGAGATGGGAAGACTGTAACTCCAGGTCTCGCCGGAACCGCCGTTGTTTAAAGTATCGGCGCTCTCGCCCAAATCCCAACTTCCGGCCGTAAAGTTATACCACTTGGTATCGGCTCTTTGGATCTTAATTTCGGTTTTTAACAAGTCAGAATAGCTACCCACTCCACTGGATTTATCGTCGCTGGCCGTGCCTAAAAGAGCAAGATTTGTGGGGTTTGCCACCGGGCCGTAGTAAGTATTGGCCATATTAACCGCTGAGGTTGGGTCAAGAGAGTCAAACTGAAAAGCTACGGAACCAGTAACGCCCGTATTAAAGTTTCCGGCTTCGTCTTTTGCATAAACATAGAAAGTGTTGGTGCCCTGATTTAATCCCAGTAAAACCTGGGCTCCGGTAGTAACGGCGTTAGAGCCAAGACAGGTAAAACCAGAGCTATTTATCTTCCAGCAGTAATCGGAAATTGGAGCCACATCGCCTGGGTTACTTGGAGAGTCCCAAGTAAAGGTGTATGTGGTGGTTGATTTCCAGTTTTCGTTAGCTTGAGGATTAGCATGGATGTTGGTTGGAGCTAGGGGAGCGTTAGTATCTACCTGAACGTTAAACAGGCTGAGCAAAGTAGAGGTTGGCGTATTTCCGGCTTTGTCGTAG
>LBWX01000009.1:0-1575 GCA_000995065.1 candidate division CPR2 bacterium GW2011_GWC2_39_35
CAAGGAAATCGGTTCAAGCCGATCAGAAATAGCTATGGTAGGAGATCAAATACTAAGCGACATCAAGGGCGGTAATAAGGTTGGTCTTTTCACAATATTAGTAGACCCTTTAGGCTCATATTCATGGATGTCCGTTATTTCTGGTAGAACTATCAGAAACCAATGGGCTCGTTGGAGATTAGATCTCTAGGTTTACAGAAAACGCAAGGCATCATCAAGAAGTTTGGTTTAGTAATTCAGGAAAAATTCGTTGTAAGGGAGGATGATCCAATGATCATTGATAGAGAACGCATAAGAGAGGTGTTGCCATATGGTGATGCCTTTCTCCTCGTTGACGGGATAACGGAAGCTTCTGGTAACACTGCATCCGGGATTGTTAGGGATGTTGGCGAGTGGCAAATTGTTAAGAATCTACCTGAACCAAGTTCTCTCAATTATGAATATGTTCTCATAGATCAAAGCACCGTTTATCCTGATAATTTTGTGGGGATAATGCATGTTGAGGCTCATATGCATCATTTTGCCGGCCATTTTGCCGATAAACCCCTGTTACCAGGTGTCCAGAATATCGAGGCGGCAGCGGAGTCAAGTCGAGATCTCGCATCTCTGTTATTGGCTAACAAAAAAGGGCTAAGATCCACAAGACTTTCGAGGATTGTAAACTGGAAGCTGAAAAGGAAGATAGTTCCTGGCGAAGAGCTAATTGTAGTCGGAAGCAAGTCAGCCGTGGAAAAAGATCTTGCAGTTATCAATGCCAGGTCTATGGTTGATGATGAACCTGCCTCATACGGCACTCTTCACTTCCAGCCATTAGAATTGTCGGATGACTATCATCCTGGTAAAGCAACGATAATTCCTTGTCATGTGGTTGAAGCAGCCTGTCAAATTGGAGCTTATCTGATTCTAGGTCACCCAGATAATCATAGTAAGCTATTAATGCTTGCGGAGGTAAATGCAGCGGTGTTTCTAGAAAGCATATGTCCTGGACAGGAACTTCAAATTAGAACCAAGCTATTGAGCAGAATTCGTAGGAACTTTGGCAAGGCTGGTTTTACAGTAGATAATCTAGGGCACACATTGGCTTATGGTACATTCACTTTTAGACTGGCTGACAAGAATACATAGACATGTTAAATCGTTTCAGGGGTCCGGCGCTGGACTGGCCCCTTCAAGGGGAGAGAATTTCGTTAAGTATATTACTCATATATTTAGCAAAAGTCTCTCCCTAATTTTTTACAGAAATGGTTTTACTTCTTGAACGGTCATAAATCTAATATGAAAACCCCGCAGTTTTGACTTTCTTCTTCAAGTTTTCTGGTTAGATGTTTAGCACCAATACACCCTTCCCACTACCCTATAATATACAAGTGGCATATTTGTTAATCATTTATGTTAGCTATGGTTATCTAATTTAACTTTAAACTAAATATCATTCAAATAGTGAGAAGGGAATAAGTTGAGATATTGAGGTATAGTTCTATAGGGGACGGTTCTCTTTTAAGTACAAAATTTGCTAAACGCTAAATTACTTAATTGCAGCATATAATTAACCTATGCCAAAACCCGAAGATTACA
>LBWX01000009.1:1623-4770 GCA_000995065.1 candidate division CPR2 bacterium GW2011_GWC2_39_35
TCAAAAAGCTTATCGGGAAATAATTGTTAATGAAGTAATATCAGAAAGTTATCTAAAACCAGTATGGGGATCGGATTACCAAAGATATCATGAAATCCGGAAAGCCAAATATCACCTTTAGACTAAATAGCAAAAAGCGTGCTTAAAAGAGAACCGTCCCCTTTTGCTTTCCCTTATGGATAAATAATCAAGAAGTTTCCTTTCTCTCATTCTCTTTTGAATATTTAATATTCACTTATAAAAAACGGACCCCGACTTTGAAAGCAAGCATTTGAATGCTGATTTGCTTGCTTACCTAGTCGGGGTGTCTTGAGACTACTTGAGTCTAGAGGAATGAATCATAGAAGAATACGTTAGCCAATAGAGCCGAACCAGCGTGAATCTTCACAGGGCCTGCCCAGTGGCTGATGCTCGATACTAATGGATTTGATCTCGCCAGCTATTTTAGTGAAGAGTTCATGATCGAATGTTTGGCCGGCTATGAAATTGACGGTCCTATTACTGTCTTCATTCCAACGCTTTGATTCCTCAACCGTTAGCAAGATTGATCTCTGAGCGTCCTCCATTTTAATCTTGTGCCCGAACAGAAGGATGTCGAAACTGACGGCGACCAAGACCGGATCGGATTCCTCCTTGAATTCAACGGTGATGTTGTCTTGCCATTGGATTCCTTCGATCTTCTTCTGGATTTCTGTTGCGTCTTGCACGTTATCACCTCCAACAGTTAATTTGACAAGCTATTGGGCATACTCTCTTTGTTTACATTAAACATGGCTGCACGTTTTGATCCGGCGATCTCAATCCATTTTACCTCTTGCGATCTTTTCATTTGCGACATTGCTGCTATTGCTTCTACCGAATCTCTAGCGACTAGAATGGCATTAAAATTAGTGTCGTTAAAAAACTTTTGGAAAGCGGCAGCTTGTAAATCGGGACACTTTGCTCCACCGAAGGACTCCGACATTCTTAGCGCATTGTCGCTTATAAAACCAAGCTCAATGTCGCTTTTAGCATAGTAATAAGCTGCTGTTAAAAAGCAATGGTTACGCTTCGGATGACCCTTTTCTAGCAGCGACAACTCGTCATAGGTGGCCATATGTTCGTAAGCTGTTCCTATCATTCTTTGCAGTCGTAAGCGAGCAGTTTTCAAATCATCGCCTTCAAAGACATTGCCTATCTCATCAAGAGCTTTTAACAGATTATTGATTGGCTTGCTTGCTTTACGTTCTTTGAAATACGGATCGTTGAGAGTATCTAAATTGCTTAGATATTGCTTAACTCTGTCTCCTGGGTTGTCCAGTTCGTTAATCTTTCTAAACTCTTGGCTATCCCTATCTAAAGTTAGATAGGATTCCATGTCGAGCCACTGTCCAATTGCACTTTCGATGTTCTCAACAGCAATAAGGGGTAGTGCTAATTTAGAGATATCTTCCATCTAAGATCTTCCTTTCTTAAGGTATCGGGATTCCAGGACTAGCCATTATATACTAAATTGAGAAAATTGTAAATCTTGAGATTGGTCTAAATCCTTTATTGGAAGGAAAAAATGTGCTATAATTCGCCTGAAATTAGATCTTTAAAAATTTTAGGCTCCCTTGAAGCAGCGATGAGGCTATGAGCATATGTTTGTACCTTCGTTGCTGCTTCATAGGGAAGCACAACAACATGAAAGGGGGATGATGACGGTGGACAAACCGATCACATCCGGTATCACGAAAGAACAGCTAGAGAAGTTTAGGGAACTGATCGAGGTTGCAGCGAGGAAAGCTGGAGAGCTTGCGCTCAAAAAGGTCAATCCTGACAAGGATGGCCTTCAGTGTCTGATTGAAAACGGTGATGAATTTAAATCATCAATAACAGATGCCATAATTGCCAAGACACACGTGCTCTCAGTAAGCATCCTGTTGGATGACGATGAAGTTGAATCTAGCTGTCGGTATCCACGAGAATACAAAGGACCCAGGCTAATCGTAGAACAGATTAATGCACTTGCTGATACCTTTGGCCTTGATCCAGCCAGTGCTCTTGAGTATGCCAAGAATCTACCGGCGTTAGGTTCCTTTGTTCCAGAAGATGCTCTCGAATGGGTAGGTTGGTTTGCTGTCTTGTCGGAAGATGCATTAGCAAGACGGTACTTTCCTAACGCAAGTAATCCACTCGATAGGTATTGCCGGGCAGTTCAGCTTGTTAACGACAAGATTGCAGTGTCACGCCCGTTTAAGAACTGCCGTGAGGGTCATATCGCGCCTGAGTATCTTCATGTCCATGAGCATACAATTCATGCCTGCCAAAAGATTACCAAGACACAGCCAGGCGATATCCAGATCATTGCTGCCCAGCTTGGCATGCGCCATCGTGCTCGTTCGGTTCGCAAGGCTCATAAGCTTTTTGTGGCAAATGAATTTGGTCTCACAAGCCTTATGGGCGGTTCCATTGCTTTAACTCATCCGGAGCGATTCGTTTATGATGGAGAACTGGACATGGATTGTGCTGGCGATACGTGCTGGTCTGATACAGACGGTCCATTCAGCGGGGCTCCATTCTATGGTTGTGACGGCAAACATCTCCGTTATGGTTATGCTAGAATCAGCCGTCCTTCCAAAGAATATGGCGCCAGTACCGGTTTTTTTCCAAAGTATATATAATCTGCTTCTTTTTTACGCTTAGCAAGGAGGTGAAAATTTGATGACTATTGCTACTTTGATACTTTGGGGCATATCGTTTGCTGGCATGCTTTGGTCAGGCTGGTTATGGTATGCTAGGCTTTGCAATCTGAAGCTGATATCCAGCGGTGATTCCGTTGCAATTGTGCCAATCAACCCAGTATTTGATAGGAGAGCCAATAGGATCGGGCTTACTGCCATCGGAATCAGTATTGCAAGTATGGTCATTTGGGGCATCGGTGTCTATACCGGTTTGATCATACTCTTCCATTAATGTGCTTCAGAATAGTGTTTGTAAAGAAATAGACCGAAAGGTTAATTTGCCCAACTGGGTATCTTAACTGAGTAGGTCTTTTTTCGTATCCAAGGGATTTCTAAAGTAAACTCTATAGGGGACGGTTCTCTTTTAAGTACAAAATTTGCTAAACGCTAAATTACTTAATTGCAGCATATAATTAACCTATGCCAAAACCCGAAGATTACA
>LBWX01000009.1:4812-5698 GCA_000995065.1 candidate division CPR2 bacterium GW2011_GWC2_39_35
TCAAAAAGCTTATCGGGAAATAATTGTTAATGAAGTAATATCAGAAAGTTATCTAAAACCAGTATGGGGATCGGATTACCAAAGATATCATGAAATCCGTAAAGCTAAATATCACCTTTAGACTAAATAGCAAAAAGCGTGCTTAAAAGAGAACCGTCCCCTTTTGCTTTCCCTCATAAGACTAAATCTCCCTGGCTTTATTTCTATGCTGTTATCTTAATATCTTTAGTAATGCTCATTTTAGATTTGTTAGATGTCGACATTTGATTTTTTTAGCTAAGACACGAGAAACTCTAATGAAAAAATTCAGTTAAAAAACAAGGTAAAAAATAAAGTGTTGACAAGGGGTTACTGGCCTAGTTTATACTATAAATATAAAGTACCATCGCTAAGTTTTCTTATCCGGGATAAAAAAGTAATTAGATAATTAGGAGGGTGTTAAAATGCAAGACGCAACTACTTTCGGTGACGAAAAAAAGCCGGAAGATAAAAATGCGGGCCAGGATTCTGCTTTGATCGAAGGTATTAATGCTCCAGTTTCAGAAGTAAAATCCGAATCCGATTCTCCCTCCAACGAAAATACCAACAATCAAGACTCAAATAATGCTGACAAAGAAGACACTAAAGATCCTGTTAATGCCGAAAAAGAAATAACAGATGGCTCAGCTAAAAAGCCGGTCGAGGAAGAACGTAAAGAAGCAAAACAAGAATCCCCGGCCGAAGACTCCAAGTCTAAAAGCTCCTTTTCGCATTCTACCGTATCTTCTTCGGGAGCAGACGACGTCGCTGACTCCCTCGAAACCGAGCAAGTCGTCGTCTTTAAATTAGAAAACGAAGAATACGCCGCTCCAATCCTCACGGTCCAAGAAATTATTCCCACAGGAGA